>NZ_CBDAMB010000009.1:0-231259 GCF_965197125.1 Pseudomonas spartinae | reverse complement strand
AACAAGGATTCCTGAGTGATATCGGCGCCACGCATGGAAATCGGGGTTCCCGGCAGATTGGAGCCGATATCGTAAACCTTACGCCGCAAAGCCAGACAGGGCGTAGGCGAATTTCAACAGGCTGCTAGAGCGCCATTGGCCACTCGTAGACGGGGGCGAAACCTCCATCAGGGGTTCGGAAGTTTGTGGTCTGCCCTTGATAGAGACGTGCCGCCACCCATTGCACTTCGCCGTCGTACACGTAGTCGCGCAGGTCGAACTTTAGTGCCTGCGCAGACGCGTCAGCTGAGATCACCCGCTCACCGGGTAGCACCAGTGCCTGCGCCACATACTCGCCGGCAAGAATGTCCTGCCAGACACGTTTGGTGAGTTTGTCCCCTCGGTACGCGGCGCGACTGCCAAACCCTGCGAAGGGCTTGAAGAACCGCGTGCGCCGCTCACTCCATAAGCGCTCTGCATTTTCAGCCGTGACTATTTCAGTGCGCGGAATGCCGGCCAGCAAGATAGCCTGAATGTTCGGGGCTACGCCCAGCGCCTGGAGGCTGTCTGCATTGCTGAGCAGGGCTAGGTTGCGTTTATCGGCATACAGAGCGTGCGCCTGCGGATGGGGGGTAAGCACCGTTGCGTTCGACAAATAGGCTTCGCGCAAGGTGTCACAGGATGACGACGTTAAGTAGAAATCGGTCAGCCTGTTGTAGACCAGGTCAATGGCCAGGTCACCGTGCCACAGACGGTTGTCACGCAGACTCAACTCAGTCGGATCGGCGATGACTGCTTGCAGGCCGTGCCGCTCAAACAGTTGCTGGAACAGCAAAAACTCGGGGTACAGGTACTGCTGTGCAGGCGCCTCATCGACGATGGCAATCGTGCGCAGTGGCTGCTGACGGCCACTGAGCGACCATTCGCGGCGGAACATCGCCACGATATTGGCTTCCAGCGTACTCGCCAGGGTTGGCGCAGGCAGCAGGCTATCCATCGGCGGGCAACAGGCCCGTTGTGCCCTGGCCAGCACGGCGTTGAGCATCGCGCCGCCAGCGTTGGTGTTGATTTCTATCAGCCCGAAACTGTCATCGGCCACATGAAAGTCGTAGCCAAAGAAGGCGCCTCGGGCGCCGCCTGGGTCATGCCGGGCAATGGCCGGCGCCGTGGCCAGAACCTGTTCTCGATAGGCCGGCAGAGCAATGACGGACTCAATGGCCTGAATCAAATCGCCCATGCGTGTCAGGTGATCTGCGGAGACAAACACCGGAAACGCGGAAAACAGATAGGGGCAGCGCTCCCGTATCAGTTCCAGCAACCCAGGCTGGCCAATTTCCGACTCCAGCGCCGAACGCAGGGCCTGCTCACTGAGGCTGATGCAAAAACACCTGTTGTTCAGCGCTTCAATCGCAGAGGCCTCAAGGGTTTCAGGCGAAAGCTCTGGTGGCTTCATGGACATCTTGGGTTGTAGCCGTCACTGCGCCGTCGAGAGCCAGCCCAGGGCGTTCACAGCAGTCGGAATCTTTCCAAGGCTGAACCCCCTTTTCGTGGATCGCCCACGCAGGCGTGGCGAGGATGTCGTAGATCATCATCTGGCCCATGTCAGTGATCCTCTTGAATTCGGCCTGAATGTTCAGGTTCTGCGCCACTTCACGGGCGACAGCTTCCAGTTTCTTGCAGTTGGTGCAGCCCGAGTCGAGGAGTTTGACGTTCAGGATGTAAAGCGCCTTCGAGTGCTATTCAGCGTCCAACCTCTGCAACCTGTTGTAAAGCTTAAAGGACTTGGGGCCTATTCCCATTTGCTGGATCAAGGCCCCAGCCGAGAACCACCCATGCGTTTAGCTCGCCGGCAACTGATGCTTGGGCAGACCGATGGATATCAGCGCGGCCAGCACGACGAAGGCACTGGAGACCCACAGGCAGGCTTGCAGCCCGTATTGCTGGAAGACCCAGCCGGACAACAGTGTCCCGACCAGCCGGCCTAGCGCGTTGGACATGTAGTAGAAGCCGACATCCAGCGACACGCCGTCTTCCTTGGCGTAGCTGACGATCAGGTAGCTGTGTAGCGACGAGTTGATGGCAAAGACTGCTCCGAAGATCAGCAGCCCGCCAACCAGCACAGCCTGCTTGGAATAATCGCCATCCAGGCCCAGCGCAATGGCAACCGGAATGCCGGCCAGCAGCGCCGCCCAGAGAAACGCCGCCCGGCCATCCGGCACATGCCCGCTGCGCTTGCCGGTCAGGGCCGGAGCGAAGGATTGCACGATGCCGTAGCCGATGATCCAGCTGGCCAGAAAGCCGCCGACCATCCAGAAGTCCCAGCCGAAAACCGTGCTCAGGTAAACCGGCAAGGCAACCACAAACCAGACATCGCGGGCGCCAAAGAGGAACAGGCGCGCGGCGGAGAGGATGTTGATCGCCCGGCTTTTGGAAAGGATGTCCTTGAACTTGGGCTTGGCTTTGGCCTTGCCCAGATCCTTCTTCAACAGGAACAGGCTGGCGATCCAGATCACCGCCAGCACGCCGGCCATGGTCAATACCGCGCCGGCAAAACCCAGCACGGCCAGCAGGGCGCCGCCGAGAAAGAAGCCCACCCCTTTGAGCGCGTTCTTCGAGCCGGTGAGGATTGCCACCCACTTGTACAGCGTGCCCTGCTGGGCATCGGGCACCAGGAGCTTGATGGAGCTCTTGGCCGACATCTTGTTGAGGTCTTTGGCGATCCCCGACAGCGCCTGCGCCCCCATGACCCAGGGCACGGTCAGCCAGGCGGCGGGGACGGTGAGCATCAGCAGGGCGACCACCTGCATCGCCAGGCCGATATTCATGGTGCGATTGAGGCCCAGCCGCGCACCGAGGTAGCCGCCGACCAGGTTGGTGACCACGCCAAAGATCTCGTAGAACAGGAACAGCGCGGCAATCTGCAAGGGGCTGTAGCCCAGGCTGTGGAAGTGCAACACCACCAACATGCGCAAGGCGCCATCGGTGAGGGTGAATGCCCAGTAATTGCCGGTCACCAGCAGGTACTGTTTGACCTCCGGGGCCAGGGCTGACAACGCCTTCATGCTTGCATCCCTACTTGGTTAAACGGCCAGGCCGACCAGTTTGGCCAGCTCCACGGTGCGGTTGGCATAGCCCCACTCGTTGTCGTACCAGGCATACAGCTTCACCTGGGTGCCGTTGATGACCATGGTCGACAGCGCATCGATGATTGAGGAGCGCGGGTCAGTGCGGTAATCGATGGAGACCAACGGGCGTTCCTCGTAGCCGAGGATGCCTTTCAGCTGGCTGTCGGCGGCAGCCTTCAGCAGTTGGTTGACTTCCTCCACCGTGGTGGCCCGTTCGACTTCGAACACGCAGTCGGTCAGCGAGGCGTTGGCCAGCGGCACACGCACGGCGTGACCGTTCAGCTTGCCGCGCAGCTCGGGGAAAATCTCGGCAATGGCGGTGGCCGAACCGGTGGTGGTCGGGATCAGGCTCATGCCGCTAGCGCGGGCACGGCGCAGATCCTTGTGCGGGGTGTCGAGGATGCTCTGGGTGTTGGTCAGGTCGTGGATGGTGGTGATCGAACCATGGCGGATGCCGAGGTTCTCGTGGATCACCTTGACCACTGGAGCCAGGCAATTGGTGGTACAGGAGGCAGCAGTGACGATGCGGTGCTCGGCTGGATTGAACAGCTGCTGGTTGACGCCCATCACCACGTTCAGCGCGCCTTTCTCCTTCACAGGCGCGCAGACCACGACCCGCTTCACGCCCTGATCGAGGTAGGCCTGCAATACCGCCACGGTCTTCATCTTGCCGCTGGCCTCGATCACCAGATCGCAGTCTGACCAGTCGGTGTCGGCAATCGCCTTGTTATTGGTGACCTGGATGCGCTTGCCGCCGATCACCACGCAATCGCCATCGCTGCCGGCTTCGTGGTGCCAGCGACCGTGCACCGAGTCGAAGTTGATCAGGTGCGCATGGGTGGCAGCGTCGCCTGCCGGATCATTGATGCGGACAAATTCAAACTCGGGCCAGTCCCAGGAGGCGCGCAGCGCCAGGCGACCGATGCGACCGAAACCGTTGATACCAATTTTGATAGCCATGTTTTTCGACTCAGCTGCTGGAGTTAGTGGGCGGCACCGAACTGGGTGATCCAGTTGATGTGGGCAGGGTGTTGAATGGCCTTGGGACGCAGGGCCTGCACCAGGGCAATGGCATCGGCGCGGGGAATGCCGGCCTCGATCATGATCCGCGCTGCAATCAGCCCGGTACGGCCCGAACCGCCCTTGCAGTGGATGGCGATGTCCTGGCCCGCATTGAGTCGTTCAAGGATGCTCTGTTTGGAGGCTTTCCAGCCCAGGCCGAAATCCTCAAGAGGCACTTGCTCATCCGCGACCGGCAGGTGGAACCAGGCCATGTCTTGCGCCTGGCATTGCTTGCCGATGTCCTCAGCCCCATTGGCTGCCAGTTCGCTTGTCGGCATCAGGCTGACCACGGCAGAGGCACCGGCCTGTTTCAGCGTGGCCAGCGAGTCGGCAAGGCTGCTGTCTTTGGTGCCGGGGCATGGCGTGAAGATCAGCTTGCCTTTGATACCGGGGATGCTGAGTAGGTCGTAGGGGTGATTCATTGACAGTGATTCCTGGCAGTTAAATGGCGCGCTGGTTGACGCGCTTGGATAGCTCTTCAGCAGACTCTTTACGTTCCGAGTAACGGTCGACCAAATAGTCGCCGTGGCCGCGCAGCAGCAGGGTGAACTTGACCAGTTCCTCCATGACGTCCACCACACGGTCGTAATAGCTGGAAGGTTTCATGCGCCCGGCCTCGTCGAATTCGAGGTAGGCCTTGGGCACCGAAGACTGGTTGGGGATGGTGAACATGCGCATCCAGCGCCCCAGCACACGCATCTGGTTAACCGCATTGAAGGATTGCGAGCCACCACAGACCTGCATCACGGCCAGGGTCTTGCCTTGACTGGGACGGATGGCGCCCATGGTCAGCGGTATCCAGTCGATCTGCGACTTGAACACGCCGGTCATGGCGCCATGGCGCTCGGGTGAACACCACACCTGACCTTCAGACCAGAGAACCAGGTCGATGAGTTCCTTGACCTTGGGATGGCTGCTGTCGGCATCGTCCGGCATGGGCAGGCCGGAAGGATCGAATATTCGGGTTTCCGCGCCGAAGGCTTCCAGCAAGCGCGCCGCTTCCTGGGTCAGCAGACGGCTGTAGGAGCGCTCACGATTGGAGCCATAGAGCAGCAGAATGCGCGGCTTGTGCTCGCCTTCGGCGAGGCCCAGGTTTGTCGGGATAGAGCGGGCAAACAGCTCCTCGGCGACGTTGGGCAGGTTGTCGATCATGGGTTCTTACCTCTTGGGCTACAACGAGCCGATCCTGATCAGCTCGGCCTTGAGTGCAGCGCTGTCGAGTTGAGCAAAGGGCAGCGTGATAAATGCGCCCACTCGCGTCTGGATCTGCTGGATGGTGGCTGCAAACGCGGCGTTGATTTCCGCCTCAGATCCGTTGACGTCGGATGGATCGCTCAGCCCCCAGTGACAACGAGTCGCCGGGCCAAAGAAAACGGGACAGGCTTCTCCGGCTGCCTTGTCGCAGACGGTAATGACGATGTCAGGGGCGAGGGCCTGATGGGCATCGGTTGATTTGCTGTACAGCCCTTCAACATCCAACCCGGCATCAAGCAGTGCCTGCAAAGCCAACGGGTTGACCTCTCCCTTGGGGTGGCTGCCCGCGCTAAAGGCGCGCATGCCCTGGGGAGCCATCGCATTGAAGATAGCCTCCGACAGGATGCTGCGGCAGCTGTTGGCGGTGCAGAGAAACAGAACCTTCATGGTCATCCCCGGCTCCTGGTATTCAATCGCAGGCCGGCTTGCGCCCAGGGCGATCACGCATTTGCCAGAGACGTTGCACGTCCTGGCGCAACCACTCGGCATTGCTGTCCAGGGTCTGCTTGAGGATATCGGTCACCCATTCCGGCAGCTGCGGGTGCAGGCGGTAGTACACCCATTGGCCATTGCGCCGATCTTCCAACAGGCCGCAGCCGCGCAGCAGGGCCAGGTGGCGGGAGATCTTGGGTTGCGCCTCTTCCAGTGCCGAGGTCAGTTCACAGACACACAGCTCCTGTTCCAGGGTCACCAGCAAGGCGATACGCGCCCGCGTCTCATCGGCCAGGCATTTGAAGACCTCGGTTGGCGACATGAGGGGGCTGCCGGAGGGCTCTGTAGCCGGCTTGCTTTTGATCAGCACGAACATCTTTATCCGTTCGTGAATCTCATGCAGGGTCTTGCGATAGGCATCTTTCTGCGAGCTGGTCGCCGGGTCTTCGAAGTTCCAGGCGATGTATTCGCCAGCGCCAGGCAGTGCCAGGCACTCCAGGGCGGACTTGTCACACAGGGTGATCACATAGTCGAAAGGCTCGCCAGCGACCTGCTCGATGGACTTGCTATAAAGCCCGTCAGTGGAAACACCAAGATGCTCCAGCGCATCGCGCGCTCGTATGTCGACTTCAGTGGGAGCGGAACCTGCGCTGTAGACCTCAAAGTGCTCCGAGTCGGTGTGGCGCAGCAGGGCTTCGGCCATCTGCGAGCGTGAGGAGTTCGCGACACAGAGGAACAGGACGCGCTTTTTCTGGCTCATGTTGATCCCTATCAAAGATGCACACGAGCAAATATATTATTTTTCGAATATGCAGTAAAGTGAATATGCGGCGCGTTGCGCGCCAACCGAACGAGGATAGGCAGCAAAGATGACAAATGCGTGTGAAGTCGCGATGAAACAGGCCTCTGGGGCTCCGTTGGGAGTGTTTGAGCGCTACCTGACTCTGTGGGTGTTCCTGTGCATCGTGGCGGGCACCGTGCTGGGCCTGGTTGTGCCGCAAGCGGCTCAGGCCGTTGGCGCCCTGGAAGTGGCGAAGGTCAATATCCCGGTTGGCCTGCTGATCTGGGTGATGATCATTCCGATGCTGATGAAGATCGACTTCGGCGCCATCAGCGAGGTGCGTGAACAGAAGAGCGGCATGTTCGTCACCCTGTTCGTCAACTGGGCGATCAAGCCGTTTTCCATGGCGCTGATTGGCTGGTTTTTCATCAAGCAGGTGTTTGCGCCCTGGCTGCCCGCCGAAGAGCTGGATAGCTACATGGCCGGCTTGATCCTGCTCGGTGCGGCGCCCTGCACGGCGATGGTGTTTGTCTGGAGCAACCTGTGTAAGGGCAATGCCAACTTCACCCTGACCCAGGTGGCCCTCAACGACCTGGTCATGGTGTTTGCCTTTGCCCCCATCGTGGCGCTGTTGCTGGGCGTCTCTTCGATCCCGGTGCCCTGGGACACCCTGCTGCTTTCCGTGGTGATGTACATCGTCATTCCGCTGGCCATCGCCCAGTTTCTGCGAGCCCGCTTGATGAAGCGCGGCGATGCCTACTTTCAGCAGGCCCTGGCGAAGATCTCGCCGTTCTCCATTCTGGCTCTGCTGGCGACCCTGGTGCTGCTGTTCTCCTTCCAGGGTGAGTCCATAGTCGAGCAACCCCTGATTATCGGCATCATCGCGATTCCTCTGCTGGTGCAGACCCTGTT
The DNA here is from genome assembly GCF_965197125.1 of Pseudomonas spartinae. NCBI lineage: Bacteria > Pseudomonadati > Pseudomonadota > Gammaproteobacteria > Pseudomonadales > Pseudomonadaceae > Pseudomonas > Pseudomonas spartinae. The sequence continues at coordinate 223,714 of NZ_CBDAMB010000009.1, read as the reverse complement.
CATCGCCGCGCTGGGTTACTGGCTCTGCCATACCCTGAAAGTGCGCCACGACGTGGCAGGCCCGGCCACCATGATCGGAGCTTCGAACTTCTTTGAGCTGGCCGTAGCCGTGGCCATTGTCTTGTACGGCTTCAACTCGGGCGCCGCCCTGGCAACCGTGGTCGGCGTGCTGATCGAGGTGCCTGTGATGCTCTGGCTGGTACGCATGGTCAACAGCACACGCAACTGGTACGAGAGCAGCCTCAACAATCGCTAAGGGGTCAGCATGCGCTTTATCGACAATGCACCACGCTTCCTGTTCTTCACCGGTAAGGGCGGGGTCGGCAAGACCTCCATTGCCTGCGCGACAGCCCTGGAGCTGACCCGTCAGGGCAAGCGAGTGCTGCTGGTCAGTACCGATCCGGCCTCCAATGTGGGGCAGGTATTCGGTCTGGAGATCGGTAACCAGATCACCGCCATACCCGCCGTGGAAAATCTGGCGGCCCTGGAGATCGACCCACAGGGCGCAGCTCAAGCCTATCGGGATCGGATTGTGGGCCCGGCGAGAGGCGTCATGCCGGATGATGTGGTCAAAGGCATGGAAGAGCAGTTGTCGGGCGCCTGCACAACCGAGATTGCCGCCTTCGATGAGTTCACCTCGCTGCTGGTCAACGATGAACTGAAGGCCCGCTTCGACCACATCATTTTCGATACGGCACCGACCGGGCACACGATCCGGCTGCTGCAACTGCCTGGTGCCTGGAGTGGATTCCTGGAGGCGGGGCAAGGTGATGCCTCCTGTCTTGGCCCGCTGGCTGGTTTGGACAAACAGCGTGACCAGTATCGCGAGGCGGTAGAGGCACTTTCTGATCCAGCCAAGACCCGTCTGGTTCTGGTTGCCAGGGCGCAGGCAACCACCCTGCGTGAGGCTGCCCGCACCCGCGAGGAGCTGGCAGCCATCGGCTTGCAGGAGCAGTACCTGGTGATCAACGGCGTGTTGCCGGCGAGTGAGGCGCAGAAGGATGCCCTGGCCGCCGCCGTCTATAAGCGTGAGCAGGCCGCAGTCGCCACCATGCCGCTAGCGCTGCGCACACTGCCGCTCGATCTGCTGCCTTTGAAAGCATTCAACCTGGTGGGATTGGATGCCCTGCGACAACTTTTGGCTGAAGGTTCTGCTGACGGCACGCAGGCACCGGCCAGTGCGCCGATTGAATTGAACGCCCCACGACTCAAGTCCCTGATCGACGAGATCGCCGCCGATGGTCATGGCCTGATCATGGTGATGGGCAAAGGTGGTGTCGGGAAAACGACCCTCGCCGCAGCGGTTGCCGTCGAACTGGCTCGCCGTGGCTTGCCCGTACACCTGACTACCTCTGATCCTGCCGCGCACCTTGCCGAGACACTGGATGGCACGCTTGAGCACCTGACGCTGAGCCGCATTGACCCGCATGCCGAGACACAGCGCTATCGTGATCACGTCATGCAAACCAAAGGCGCGGGTCTGGATGAGCAGGCTCGGGCGCTGCTAGCCGAGGATCTGCGTTCACCCTGCACCGAGGAGATCGCCGTATTCCAGGCATTCTCGCGAATCATCCGTGAAGCCGGGAAAAAGTTCGTGGTGATGGATACGGCCCCGACCGGCCACACCTTGCTGCTACTGGATGCCACCGGGGCTTATCACCGCGACATTGCTCGGCAGATGTCGGGCAGCAACATGCGCTTCTCCACGCCGATGATGCAGCTCCAGGATCCTAAGCAAACCAAGGTGCTGCTGGTGACCCTGGCCGAAACCACTCCAGTGCTGGAGGCTGCTGGCCTGCAAGCTGATCTGCGTCGCGCCGGCATTGAGCCTTGGGCATGGGTGATCAACAACAGCGTGGCAGTCGCAAAGACTGAATCCCCGCTTCTACATAAGCGGGCGGTCAATGAGCTGAGGGAAATTGAGCATGTCGCGACTGAGCACTCGCAACGCCATGCGGTCATTCCGCTCATGGCGGAGGAGCCGGTAGGGGTTGAGCGCTTACTCGCTCTCAGCAAGTAATCTGCACCAATGAAAAGGCCCGCATTCTGCGGGCCTTTCTACTTGAAAGCGCTTACTTCTTGATGACCTCAAGGTAATCCTTGAGGGTTTTCTCGTCAGCCGCTTTGACCGTCATGCCATTCGGGCCGGAACCGATATCGGTGAACTGCTTGGCTGGCTCGCCAGTGGCTTTGAAGTCCTTCAGTTCCTGAGAGTCTTCGCGGAAAACCCAGAGACGACCATCCTCAACCTCGGTAACAAAACCAGGCTTATCGAATTCGCTGGCCATAACGGAGCCGGTGAACAGAGACGAGAGGAGCAGGGCTGAGAGGGTGAGGTTTTTCATGGCACGACCTATTGAGTGGTGGGGCCACTAATTTACTAAGCCAATCATTTCAGAAAAGTTACAACATGCGCGCATTCGAATGTACGCATGTAGCCAATCGTTTCGATAGAACTTAACCAGGTCATCCAGGGCCTGTGAAGTCGATCTAATCGCAATGGCTGCGGCCCTCTCTACCCTTGGCGAGCTTGCAGAGTTCTCGGATGACGTAGGGGTTCTATCCCCCTGACTTGAGGTTGCACAGGAGGCGAAAGTCCTTGCCAGGCCGACTTGATACCAGCTCCACAGCGCCCTCTCCCCAGAAGGCAACCGCAAGCGAGAGACGTTGTTCATCGTCGAGCAGCTGCTGTTCGAGTCGTTTCTTGTATTCATCAGGGGCCCCGAAGGCCGACATCTGTCCGTTCACTCCACCTCCTTTTACTATCACTATTAGTGTCCTGCCTTCACCAACAAGGAAGTCCCCATGCAACAGAAACGCATCGCCCTACTGATCGACTGCGACAACGTCAGTCACAACGCCATTGAGGGTGTGCTGGAAGAGCTCGCCAAATACGGCATGGTCAACGTACGACATGCTCATGGTGACTGGAAGAGCGACGGCCTCTCTGGTTGGGTTGAGCGGCTCCATCCATTCGCTATCCGCCCCATGCAGCAGTTCGCCTACACCAAGGGCAAGAACGCCACCGACGCGGCCATGATCATCGATGCGATGGATCTGCTGTACAGCAAGAACATCGACGCCTTTGCCCTGATGACCAGCGATAGCGACTTCACGCCACTGGCTCTGCGCCTGCAAGAGAGTGGCTTTCCGGTGTATGGCTTTGGCGAGAAGAAGACACCATCTGCCTTCGTGCATGCATGCACCTCGTTTATCTACGTGGAGAACCTGGTTCGCGCTCCCGATGACGATAAGGCGTCCGCTGATGAGCAGCCGAAGAAGAAAACCCGCAACGAGCTGCGCTGCGACACCTCCCTTGTTCGGCTGCTTCGCAATGCCGCAGACCAGACCGCTGGTGATGATGGTTGGTCGCTACTGAGTAGGGTGTCGGACTACATACACAACAACAGCTCGTTCTCGGTTGTGAACTACGGCTACCAAAAACTGGGCGATCTGATCCGCACCTCGGAGCTGTTCGATGTGGAGATGCGCGGCACGGTGATGGTGGTTCGTACCGTTCGCAAGCCAGCGCCATCTCCGGCCCCAGAGCCTACCTTATAGCCCTTGCCTGACCTCGGCACTGGAGTACGCCATGTCTGACCAAATGCACTTCACTCGCCGAACCCTGCTAGCAGCCTCAGAATTTATTGAGCGAGCAGGCACGTACGACCGTAAACGCCACGCACAGAGCCAGCATCAGCGTAGTGAGACTGCTGGGCCCCCGTCGACGCCAGCACCAAACGAACAGCACCGAGCAGACGATCAGTGAAGTTGGATTTCCATGAAAAGCTCCTGGATGGTGGGAGCTTCTGATTCTTCACACAATCCAGGGCGGCTGGTCGTCAATTGCGTACCGTTTCAGGGTCACAACTCAGCCTAGTGCCTGCTCGCTACAGGAAGCGACGCTTGTCACGCCTATAGCACTTGAACGCGACCACCCAGAACGAAATCAGCGCAATGAGTGCGACCTTGTCGTAACGTTTCATCAGCTTCGGAATGACGGCTTGCTCCAGCCCAGCGAGCGGGCCAGAGAAGTGAAGCCGGGACACATAGAACTCGCCCACCAAGCTGATGCCCACAAAGAAAACGACACCCAGAATGAGGGCCACCTGGGTTCGCTTCGAAAGCGCGATCACATACAAAATCTCGGTGAAGTAGTCCTTCACAGCACCCTCCTTGGTGGGCAGTCTCTATTGCTGCTGTAGTGCACGCGCCTGGTATGACAACCCATCCAGTAACCCACAAATCTGGTCATCCGTTAGGGCGAATTTGGGAACAAATTCCATCCCAGGCGGTAGCTGGTGGGGGTAGCACATGAAAGCACCTTTCCCGGCACCGAAGTACCTCAGGATGTAGTCGCTGAGCCGATTCGGCTGCGCGAGCTCGTAGGCAGTCCGGAAGATCGACAGATCGCAGATGCTTTCTCCGATCATCACCCAGGCGTGCCCATCCCAGGTAGCGTCGACGATCTCATTATCATGCGTTGGACGGGGCAGATTGTCGTAGCAGCGGAAAACATGCTTTCCATCGATCAAGAGGTCACCGAGGATGACGACAGCAGGCACCCCACTGGCCCGCAGAGCTGCAACGAAGCCCGCACTGATCATCACGCAGTGGCCCGCCGCACGGGGAATCGAGGCGAGGGTTTGCGTTGCCGTTTCAGCAATCAGCTCCAGGTCATTCTCCTGATAGCTGGCGTAGTCCGCGTAGGCCTCTTGGCCTAGGTCGCGAATGATGATGTCGCGAAGCAGCGTAGCGGTCATTGCTCTTCCTTGGTGAGTTGGCGTGCAGGTTTTGGCGGGACATAGAAGAGGTCTGCTGACACCCCCTCGCAGAGCCATTTCAACTCACCACAATCATGAAATCAACAATTTGCGCATAATATCGTTGATTTATGCGCAGCATTGTAGAATCATGATTTCAACCAATCAAGAGCAATGGGGTGAGCAATGGCATTCCGAGCGGACGAATCAGCAGAACGCAATTACGAGGAGGCCGAGCGCTACCTGGTGCCTCCGTCCATGTACGCGAATGACGTAGAGAGAAGGTACGCCAAGGAGACGCTTTGGGATCTTACCCATGAGCTTGGGCCGGTGGTGGATGCCTACCCTACTTGGCATCCCCTGGTCAGCAACAACCGCAATCGTTTCCCAGTCACAAGGCCGAGCCGTGAATGCGGCTACGAAGGGCTAGACCATACGAAGTTCTTCGCCCACGGGTTCATCACGTGCCCCTACAGTGATGGCCAGGACGTGATCGATTCAGTCCGGGCACTCCCTTATAGCGGTGTCGCTCACATCAGTGCCGAACGGTTGGACGTGAAGTTCTACCACCCAGAAACAACGGCCATTCTGGTGAAATGCGAATGGGAAAAGCACCTACCTGACAACATGATTCCGATCTCGCTGGCCATGCCTTTGCTGCTTGAAAGGGAGCTGATGTTCTGGAGGCATGCAGAGGTGGCCGAGACCTGGGAAACCATGCGCGGCTATTTCCTGGGCAAGCCGAACGGCAGTCGCTCGTCGTTGTTCGTGAATCAGGACACGGGCCAGAAGATGAAGAAGATCTGGGAGGCTGTGATCAATACCGGGATGTTCGGCCCAATCATGGTGGATGGCTGAGGGAACCAGCACCGGAGGTGCGGCGAAAGCCGTAGCCTCCCCCACCACGGTTTGTCATCCTGATGGAGCGATGGCCATGAGTCGTATCACACCCTTCAGCTCCCAGCACCTGGAAGCTATTTGCCGAGTGCTTGGACACACTGACCACGGCTTGAGCGGCACCCAAATTGGGCGGCTACTCCAAGAGATCAGCGTCCCCGATGTAGACCCTGGCAATACCAAGTGGAAGCGTCTGTTCAACGCGCTCGCCGCTGCTCAGAACCAGCACGGGGTCGGCAACCACCTCATCAGATTCATCAACGCCGCTATGAACCCGGTGAGCTATATCCGAGACCACGCGACATTCGCGGCGCGTCGGGGCGAACTGAACGTTGCCTTGGCCTTCGTGGGCTTCTATGTACGGGAGGATGGAAGGGTCGGTCATACTGATCGAGCGGCCACCCTCGACGCTGCACGCGCCCGAGCAGGTCGACTCAAGAAGGCGTTGGAGGATCGCGCGGTACATGACGAAGTTTTGAAGTACTGCCGCTCCGAGCTGCTGGACGACAACTGCTTTCATGCGGTCTTCGAGGCAACGAAGGGGGTCGCACAGAGAATCCGTGACCTTACCGGCCTTGGGTGCGATGGAGGTGAGTTGGTGACCAAGGCCTTCTTGGGAGAACGTCCTTTGCTGGCGTTGGGGCCCTTGAATACCGATTCGGAGAAGAGCGAGCAGAAAGGCTTCGCCAACTTGTTGATCGGTCTGTTCGGCGCAGTCCGCAATCCCCTCGCGCACGCAACCAAGACAAACTGGCCGATGTCTGAACAGGACGCGTTGGACATCTTCTCCATGGTGTCGCTCATGCACCGCAAGCTCGATGGCGTTCGCAAGACGACACCCTGAAGGCAGAGTTTTCTTGAGGCGGGGTCGTGGGCTCAGACGCTGAAATCTGCCTGAGCTTTAAACCTAAGCATCCCACTGGGGACGAGGTCTGCGGGGAGGTCGGACAGGAGAGAAAATGTCAGCCGGCGTTGAAGGTATCGCAACACACGGAAATGCTGTCGGTACAGTGGCCATAGCCCACCCAGGAGCGGTCGCTCCCCGCTCTCGATATTGCTCAGCAGGATCCCCACCAGCTGAGCCAATCCTTCGGCACTGACATGGCTCGGAAGCTCTTGCGCCAGGTCGCCGGCCAGAATTCTCTCTAGGCAACCGAGCACATTCAGCTCCAAGGCAGCAGCACCGTATTCTTCCAGTGCAATCGCCCAGAGCTTTCGTTGTTCGTTACGTGTCATATCTCTTCCGAAAATAGAAAGGGCCGCGTTAGCGGCCCTCTGATCAACTCGAAACGGATTTATTGCAGCCAGGCATCCACGACATCGGCACCGTGTTCAGCTTTCCAGGCTTTCAAAACTTTGTGGTTGCCACCTTTGGTTTCGACCACTTCACCTGTGTTCGGGTTTTTGTAGATCTTCACAGCGCGCTCGCGGCGTACGCCTTTTGCCGGGGCTACAGCTGTCTTACCAGCGCTCGGATCAAGCAGCGCGATTACGTTGCGCAGCGAGTAGTTGTAGTCGGCGAGCAAGGCGCGGAGTTTGTTTTCAAACTCGATCTCTTTCTGAAGCTTTTGGTCGTTTTTGAGGGCTTCGAGGCGGGCTTGCTGCTCGGCGATCTGGGCTTCCAATGCTTTATATTCGGCGATGATCGACATGCTGATTCCTGATGAAAGATTAAGGGAGTCTACCCGGTCAGCGTGTGCCATTAAGTCCGGGGTTTAGATCTGAGGGTTAGGCACTCCCTCTATGCAGGCATATTAATTCAGAGTGAATACCCGCGTGTACTTTCTTGAAACCCAACCCTCTGCACCCCCAGCAACGACAGTGACAAGCAGCCAGTCTGGGTTACTGGCGTCGAGTACTTCGAGCACCTGCCCATCGACCAGATGAATAGGAAGTATTGTGGCTTTGGTGCTGGGCTCTGCTCTAAATCGAACGTTCTCACCCCGAACAAAGCGGAAGTCACCGTCTGGAATGAAAGCGGCTGTGCACATTGCCCTGCGCACTGTCTTGCCCATCTGTCCCGCTGTCATGCCAGGCAATATCTTGGGTTGTAGAAAGCAAAGCTCTTCGCGAACGGCGTTTTGGGCTGCAAGGTAGGTGGCAAGCAGGCCTAGAAACCAGCAGAACCATTTGAAATACGCCTTCGCCGCTGGGCTTAGTTTTGACAGGTCTCCCGTCGAGGCAGCGTCAGCCAGTTCCCCTTGAAGCTGCTGGGGCGTGGAGGCAAGCCCGCCGTCACCGTCATTGCTGGCATCAGGCAGGTCGGCCAGGGGCGGAGCGGATACAGGTGCTTCTTTTAACGTTTCAGCCGCCGCTGCAATTGTCGAAAGAAGTTGGCTAGATGCAGGAGCGTCCCACTCAATATCTGCGAATTGAGTTAGGTGTCCCATCTTGAACAGAGACGAACCCATTGAGGCCAGTTCAGCCATCCTCGGATAGGTGCTGAACGAATTTGCAGTTGCAATTGCCGCTAGCTCAGCAGCCACCAACGAGGCGCTTCTCAAGGGCTCCACCACACTCAACATCTCACGGATCGACTTGGTGTCGGCTAGTACCGAGGTATTGAGAAGGGACTGTACTGAGGTTATCTCTTTTGCAATCTGACCAACCTGAGTGAGCCCCGCTACCTGAGCGCGAAAGTCAGCACCAATTGAGCTGACAGGAAAGAGCTGAGCCTGCATGTCCATGATTGGGCGGATACGCTCCAATGCTGACTGCATGGCCATGGTGGGCTTTAGGGCGTCACGGATAGAAGCGCTGGCTGCTGCAATCGCTGCTGAATACTTGGTGCTCAGAGGCTCTATAGCGGCCATGGCCAACTGAGTGCTGGCCCGCTCTGTCAGTAGCTGGGCAGCGGCAAATTCTGCACCGAGACTGGCGGTAGGCAAGATAGGGTCTAGGGCTCTGACAGCCGAACCAATCAGATTGTGAATATCGCTGCTATCAGAAGCCTTTTTCATCGTTATCTGCCGCTTGTGGTCAATGGCGTGTACGTCTGTAAGGACGTGTCAGCTGCACTGGAGATGCTCAAGCGTACCACCGCAATGACTGCATAACTTCCCCGTGAACTGGCCAGGCAGTGTCTCATCCGGCCCTGTAAACGACGAACGACACAACCACTCGCCGAAAACCTGAACCGCTTGGATGCAAGTCGCGACGGCATCAGCTAAAGCTAAAGATACACACATCCAAAGTGGAGATAACCATGGCCTTGGGTCGACATTTCAGAGCAGAACGTGAGCTTCGGGCAGATGATCGGTGCAAACGGTATGACATCACCGATGAAGAGCTGACTCTAGCAATGGCCAAGAAAATTCCCGGAGACAGGCTGAACGCAATCGTTACAGCTGTTGGCATGGTTCGACAGGTCAGAGCCATGAACGAAGGGGCTACGCCACTCGCAGACGCCGTTGATGAGATATTGGAGATTAGGCGAGCCGTGTCACCTAGAAAAACCCTCACCTGCTAAAGCAAGATGCAGCAGGTGCAGTGATTATGCCAGGGGCTTGAGGGCAAAAAATCGTTCTGGCTTGGGTGAAGTTTCTCGTCCAACCAGTATGTCAGGTGAAATCATTTAGACGGCAGCGAAGATGCTTCATAATCACCAAATTCAACTCTTGCAACCGTGCCTGAACATATCCATTGATGATGTAGCATCCTGACATAGGCGAGGAGCTTGTACTCCAGAGCACTCTACGCTCAGCTATCTTTGATCGCTTTGGCCAACTTCTTCATGAAGGAGTCCAAGTGCTGCTCTATCGGATTAGCCCTAGAGTTATCTGTCTCCGCCACCTTATCGAAAGCAGCGCGAATTTCTTGGCTGAATAAGCTTACAGAGGTCATATTCGCTTGTTTGAAGTAGATCGGCTCGATCTTAGTATCGGTCGGGTATTCAGTAGTGTAATTGACCTTTAGCGTGTCCTTGTCCCGATAGCCGCTGACAGACGGAAGAAACTCCACCTCTTGATCTACCCCGACAATCTCTGTTGGTTTACCTACTGATTGGATATAACCGACATACACTTTCCGGTCGTCCATCGAAATCATAACTTCGCTTTTTGTGGCGAATGCCTCGACAAGCGTCAGCATTAGAGGGCTATGCGAAACCGTCTCCCTGAGTATGTAGGCGTCAACTTGGGAGCTGTCATCGGCTTGGCACTGATGCTTCACAAGTTGGAAGCTAAGTATCGCCCACAGCGACGGCACTAGAAGCGTCACAATGCCAACGAGGATGGCAAATACCCCCAACTGCCCAATTCCAGGGTTGAATAGATGGGCTGCCTCTGCCTTACCACCTAGGTAAGACAGAAAATCAGTCGAAAATGGTGGAATAACACATAGCTGAGAGCATGCCTCTACACAGTATCCACCCCAGGAGTGCGACAGCAGGACACAGACAAGCCCTACAATTAACAGCGCTGCAAGGAAGCAGTAAATACCGTAACGGCCAACCTGAAGATAGAGCAGTTGCCCATCATAACGATGGAGCTTGTAATAGATAAAGCGATCTTTGAGACAAACAAGGTAACCGCTGACCAGAAGAGGAAGAAGCAGCAGGAGTGCCATATTCCAGCGTCAAGCCGTCTTAATCAGTGTCTTGGCTGCTTTTCGTGAAGCGCGCACCCTATCTTCCAGCTCCGATGCATCCATGGACATGCAACCGTCCTTCACCATCAAGGTAGTGACACTCTTGATAGCCCGCATGAAGGCATCATCTTTGGCCTTCTCGGTATGACTTTTCCGTCCAAGACGATTCAAAAACATAGAGTCCACTCAACTCGATACGTGTAAGCGTTCAAAGAATATAGCATGCACGCACATCCGCCACTATGGCTCGCGCCTCCAGCCCTCTGAGTCAGTGCCACACAGGGCTGAAGCTGAGGAGGTTCGAATCTAGGCCAGCCATCACGTCAGATTGAGACCGGCGCTGAGATAGCCGGGTGCGGCTCGTACCCTTCCAGCTCAAAGTCCTCAAACGAGTAATCGTAGATGCTGTCAGGCTTACGCTTGATCTTCAGCTTCGGCAGCGGCTTGGGATCACGAGTGAGCTGGAGCTTCACCTGCTCAAGGTGGTTCAGGTAGATGTGCGCATCACTCATGGTGATGACGATCTCACCCACGCCTAGATCGCACTGCTGAGCAAGCATGTGGGTCAGGGTCGCGAGAGACGCGCAGTTGTAAGGCCAGCCCAAGAACAGGTCTGACGACCGAATCAGCAGGTGAGCCGATAGCTTGTTGTTGGCAACGTAGAACTGATAAAGGAGGTGGCACGGGGGAAGCGCCATCTTGCCATTCTTCACGTTCTCCTGAGGACTGACTTTCTCGTCAGGCAGATACTCAACATTCCAACCGTGGAACAGAATTCGACGGCTGTTGGGATTGTTCTTGAGGGTATCGACGACGTAGTCAATCTGGTTGACCGTCTTGCCGTCCTTCGTCGGCCAGGCCGTCCACTGCTTGCCATAGACGGGGCCCAAATCACCATCCTCAGTCGCCCACTCATCCCAGATGGTAACGCCGTTCTCTTTCAGCCACTTGGTATTGGTATCACCCTTCAAGAACCACAGCAGTTCATTGACGATGCCCTTAAAGTGCACTTTCTTTGTGGTGAGAAGTGGAAAACCATCTTCCAGGTTATGACGAAACTGACGACCAAACACACTCAGAGTACCGGTGCCGGTACGGTCGCCTTTCTGGACGCCATTATTGAGAACGTCCGACAGTAAATCTTGATAAGCTTTCATATAGAGCCCTCAGCGCTCAGATTCAAGAACCGAGATGACTTCCTTGAGCTTCTCGATTTCGAGCTTCAGTTTTTTAATTTCAAGCTGACCTGCCTCGGACTGCTTAAGATAAAAATCCCGATTCTTTTCTAGATTTCCACTTCTAATTTCTAATGCACGAGCAGTTTGCTCTAGCTCGTTCCGTTGATTGAACCAGTATACTACTTCAAGACGACTTTTTTCTAGCTTTTCCGCCAATACAGAAACCGGGTCTTGTCGCTTTTCTTTATTAAGTTTAAGTCTTAGTTCTTCGAGCTTCCGCTGCTCCTTTATTGCCTCTAATCGCTCAGATGGCCAGCGTCTATTACGAATAGTATTTCTATGGATACCCGAAACTCGACTTAGCTCACTAATGGTTGCCTTGAGCTTCTTATCGGACGCAATGGCCTGTAGAGCCATACTTAATGCCTCTGTATTCTGATCGAAGTCTTCTCTGTTTCGACCCTCAAATGCTTGCTGCTTCAATCTTCGACCTCCTGCCCCAGATATTTTAGGACACCAGCAGCTTCTTTCATTATCTCTTCAATTTGATCACGACGATCTGCATACATTGGATCATCAAGAAGCGCTTTATTCTGGTAATAAACCTCACGCCACTTGGGGGCATGAACATCGCCTACAACAGAGTTTGAGCACTTATTGGGATTGCAACGAAGCCCCCCTGCGCAAGGCAGAACATCATCAAAGTCCTCGGTTTTATTGCCATAGCAAAAGCCTAACCCGACGTTAACTATGGCCATACCTTGATCTGCCATGGCGGCGATAATTTGATCTTTTGTGTAGCCAGCGGCCATATAACCTTTAAAGAATTGCTGGTTGCGGGCTTTATGCGCAGACGCATTAACTCCGGCATAGCCGCCGTCAGGGTCATAAAAATCCTTGACGGCTTCAATTTCCGCCTCCCTACGGAGTGGGTTTTTAACGTGACGACCACCTTTCGCGATAATGTCGCCAATGCCACCGTAACCCAATGTAACCTTACTTACACCCTTCCCTGCGTATCCACCCACGATCTCCCCAAAATGTTTGAGCTGATGGGAAATGAAGGGTAGACCAAGGTCAATCCGATACATTTGAAATGCAAGCGTGTGCCGTAGAGTGTATGGACTGAACTCTAAACTCTCATACTGCTGCTGAGTAAGCACAGCAGAAAACAGCTTCTGCAACTGGTGTTTAATCCCGCCTGAGTGCAATGCCATACAAGTACTTTCTGGCGCTATCGTATCCACACTAGAAAACAGATACGGGCTTTGTTTGTAACGCGCAATCACTCGGGCCGCTTCAATAGCATCCCTGATGATGGGAATGGCAATCCACTTGTCATCGAATAATTTTCGATCTGCTTGCTGATGCTTGATTACTCTGGACTCTAGCAGCCAATACTTCCCCTCCTGAATCAAGCAGCTATCCACCATGAGCTCACTCAACTCAGATGGGCGCATACCGGTATACTGCGCAACCAGGTAACAGCAGCTGTAATTCACCAGATTTAAGTATTTTCTAAAATCATTATGTATCAAACCACCTGCCAGCTTCTCGATGGCATCTCTTGAAACAAGCTTATCGCCAATACTTACGCCATCAGGAACAGCACCGAGAAGCTGCATGACTGCCGGATAGTCATATCCCTTTGCGCCTAAACGCAGGACGGTATATAGCTCCATCAGTCTAGGGGTAAGCCCATACTGATCGCCCATTCTGAAGCCTTTAACATTTCGTCTCTTCAGAGAATTAGCGTCTTGAACTGGCAAGCTCAGCGCATCTAGAAAATCTACCACTTGTAAGGATGCGTAATTCGAAATTGACTCGAAAACGTCATTGGGCAGATGATTTGTCTCATCCTCTTGGTCGGCCAGAGTTTCTTCGTCGCCATCTTCATCTTCCTCTATATCCTCCAGCTTCCACGGTAAGGATTCGAGCTTTTTATTGCTCAGAGGATTACCAAATATAGAGTCTCTCAAAAAAGGGGATCGTAAAATATTAAAGAATCGAGACAGTCCATTGCTGTATTTATGTTCAAATGTCTCTGCCGCTTTTTTATAGATATCATCATCGAGCTGAGAGATACTAAAGCAAGTCGATGAAATGAAAGCCGCCTTGTACTCTTCAATGGCACAAGCGTACATACGATCAACAAACCTTAGACCACTCTCAAAATTCGCAATGGCAGTGTTGTACTTGACTGTTTTTTTACTTCGTGGGGTATCACCCGCAACTGCCGCTGGAGCCAGCAAGTAAAAATTAAGTGCAGCCTTGACCTCTAAGATTGCCGTGGCATTGAGATTTGTGTATTTGGTAAAGTCTATTTTTAGCTTTGCGCCCTTCACGTTCCTCGCCGCATGCGGATCGTCCGCATTGAAATCCCATACAGCGTCACCAAATTTCGACAATTTAGATACTGGCATTAACATCAGGGATTGATAGTAACCCCAAGCCTCTAGAGCGTTTTCTGCCGCCCCACTTGTGGTTGCCAGGCCTTCTACTGCCGATTCAAGAACCGGCAGGAAGTCAGTACGCCAGGTGCGGAATTGGGCTAGCTGGTTGATATATTTTTCACTCATTGCCCAACCCCTTCGATAGCAATATTAGTATCAACGTATTCTGACAGGCGCTCAGCTTCTTCAAGCTCTTCTTTCGTAAAATCAGAAATCTCTGGATCCAAAATATTTTCAAGCAGATTTAAATTTTCAAGAACCACATAGCCGTAGGGTGTATCCGCCACCCGATTAGTGTGCAGTATATGCAAGTAATCCCTGCGCATGGCAAACAACACGGGCAAGTCCGATTTAGTAATCATGTTGTTCTCGCAAGCCAAGCACTTATTATAAAGCGAGCAAGGTTTACCAGGAATGTAGTTGCGCAGTTTCTTTATGAAATCTGGCGGATTGAAAATATTCTTGCACCCACCAAGTGGGGTCTTGAAGATAATATTATCGTCATTGCCGCTGTTAATATCAGGAGCTACGGCTACTGGTTTATCTGTAATGGTTTCAGAGTGAATTTCTCTAAGCGCAACATCCAGCTTCTCCCGTGCAACCCGATTTAAGTCCAATCGATCCAAGTACTTGAGGGTTGTTTCAATATACTCGTGACCAAGCATAATTTGAATTTCGCGAACAGAGACGCCTTTTTCGACCAGTTCACTGACGAAGCTAGGCCTGAACCGAGAAGGCGACAGGGATAGCGGCTCACCCTCGTCTGTAAGTAAATTGCTCCTTTTAGAAAAACCCTGAAGGGCAACATTCAAAATTGTACCTTGCTGCGAGAGTGACTTTATCTCGCCAAAAGACCTACGTGAAATAGACTTATAGATGAAAAGATCATTCTTAATCTTCGGATCAGCTTGCCCCCTAAAATCAGAAGTTATAAGAGTGATGTCATCAATAATTTTCTTAATTTCTTTAGCCTGACTAGTAGTCAGCCATGAAATCTCGGCTTTGAAAATATCTAGATCGTATTCTTTTTCACCTGTCGACCTTTCTTTCCAATACCGCAAACAGGGCCTCTGGCTGAGTGGGTGCACAGGAACAAAGTCATCTAACTGAAGCGTCGCAATGGAGTCAGCGTTGAGGCCAGTTACCTGTGCAAGCCTTGCGATGTATGGCGCAAGTACTTTTGAAGAGCGGTCATAAAGAACCCCCCAACTTTCGTAGACTTCATAAATCGATAAGCTGGAGGCGTTAAGGACATTCCTAAAGTACTTGTGGTACTTGTCATTCACGTCAAGATTGGCGAAGTTGATGGGCACACAGCCCAACTTGTTCTCAAAAATCCACCGCGCGGTGTCGAGCGTCGCGATGCCGACTTTGACTTTTCCCTGCTCGTCGTAGGGATCCTGCCCAATCCCGGTGCAGACGTAGGGTTGGGCCAAAGTATGGGTATGGGCAATCGCGGCCTGTATGGCCTCAGAAATTCGGTTGCGCTCACTAGGTGAATATGGGCTGTAAAGATCGGTTTCACGCGCTACATCGAAGCCAAGTGCAGGATAAAAGCTGTGCAGCCCCAGGTCTTTAATCTCCGTCGCACGCTCCAGCATCTTCCGAGCTGCGCTCATATGCGTATTGGCCACTGCCGTGGAGATTTGTGCATTCTGAAGCAGGCTTTGTAGGTATTTTCTGAACCGAGTCAGCGTGTGCTCACCGAGCAACGTCAGCACCGAGTCACCTTCGTTGTGCCCACCATCAACGAGGCACTGGATAAAACACTTACAGGCATCGTAATAATTTGACTGGCCGGACTCACTATGACTCTGCATGCTGGCAGCGGCGAATAAATGCATCACTGGAGTGAACGGAATATCTGCTGACTGTGCCAAATCAGCCACTGATCCGACTGATACTGCGCGCAACGCAAAGAAGTGTTTTTTGTAGCTGACCGTTCCCTCTTTAGGTGTCTGAGCCTTCTCCAGCTCACGCTCCTCAACAGTTTTGTAATCGCTGGCTCCCACACCTAGCCGCACCAGGTCTTCACTGATCTCATCGAGAGTCAGGTTGATCAGTTTGTGCATAGAGCTAGTGAGTAACTCCCGGACTCCAGGAATTTGATCCAGATAGCCTTTCTTTTTGACTTTGTTGCCAAACAGAGGGATGGAGAATTTTTCCTGCTCAGAAAGCCCCTCGTACCAACGGAGAAGCTTACGGCGCTTATCGCACTCAGATGACATGTAGCCCGGCAAGATGATCCTTTCGCGCGTCATGGCTTCGATCACGTCGGGCATGTCGTTGTAGTTGTTCAGCACCGACTTACTTACGCCAAGTTGCTCGGAGAGGTATGGCACTGACACAGCAAGGGGGCCGCTGGCGTTAAGCTGAACGTTCAGTAGTTTTTCACGGCTGCTCAGGACATCTTTGCGCCATTCATCCACTCGACGCTTAATCTCTTCGGTTCTCATTCTGGCCGAAGGAGCTGCTACCTCCGCACGACGTCTTAAAACGTCCTTACCGATCTCTGCGCGCGTCAGGTTGAACAGGGGGGAAGGATTGATGTCCGCAAGCTCTGGAATTTGGTCGAGATAGCCAAGATGCTTAACCTGATCTCCATGGGTCTCAACGATGAGCTTTTGCTGATCATCAAGACCTTCATACCAGCGCAGAAGCCTACGGCGCTTATCGCAATCCAGGACGTTATATCCCTCCACGATGATGCCTTCATCAGTCATGGCCTGAAGTATCTCGGGCATCTCATTGAGGCCGTAAACTGCGTGTACACCCACTCCTATGAGGTTACTCAGGTAGGTAGCTGAAACTGCCAGATGCTTTTTCTGAGCCAGTTCGACTTCGAGCAATTTCTCGCGGCTGCCGAGGACGGATTCAGTCCATTGGGAGAGCTTTTTCTGCACCTGGGATGAGATCGAGTTGTCTTCAGGTGGGTAATACTTCTGAAGCCTTAAAACTTCTTCGGCAAGCTCAGTTCGCGTGATGCCCAGCAGCTTATAATTCCGATGGTGGAGCCCGACACCATCAATCTGATCTAGCGTGCCCTCATGGGCTACTTGTCCATTTAATAGGCGAATCCTCGCCTTTTCGCGGTCATCCAGACGCTCGAACCAGCGCAATACGATTCTTCTCAGGTTGCACTCTGTGGAGCCATATCCCGGCACAATGATTTTTTCGCTAACCATAGCGTCGATGACGCTCTGTAATGCCGAGTGCTCAAGGCCCTTACCGAGGTGAATACCGATCTGCTCAGACAGGTAGGAGATCGAGATATTTGGAGCCTGACCACGTCCTAGTTCAACGTCCAGCAATGCGCTACGGCTGTTAACGACTTCTTCTGACCACTGCTGGAGTCGGCTTTCAGTGATTGGATCTAGCGGTTTAGGAATCAGATCCAGCGTGCGCTGGTGATCTTCACGACGACGTATCACGTCGCTTGCAATTTCCCCGCTCGTTTCGTTGTAGAGAGGTAAGAGCCTGTGGCCGGGCACCAACTCAGGAACCTCATCCAGGTATCCTTGCATCCTAACTTTGCCATTCCAAACCTCAACCCCAAGCTTCTGCTCATCGCTGAGGTTTTCGTACCAGCGCAGTAACTTCCTGCGCGCCTCACACTCCAGAGAGCTGTACCCAGCAAGGATGATGTTCTCCCGCTGCATGCCCTGTATGACTCTCGTCAACCACTCATTAGTTTGAATGCGCTCAATGCCTGCACCCACCTCTTTCGCAAGGTAAGACGGAGCAATGGCGAGCGGCTCTTTAATTCCCAACTCCACGTCTAATAGCGCCTGCCTGGAAGCAAGGGCTTTGTTCGCCCACGCCTCGACACGCTTGGCAATCTCGTTCTGTTGAATCGCATCAACGAGCTCACGGCGCCGCATGACATCCTGGGCAATCTCTGCGCGCTTGATCTTGTATAAGGGATAGCGAAGCGGGCTCTTTTTGAATGCCTCCATCTGATTGAGGTAGCCGATATGCGCAACCAGGTCTCCGCGAAGCTCGACCTGTAGCTTTTCCTCATCCGTCAGGTGCTCATACCAGCGCAGCACCAGTCGGCTCTGTTCGCTGTCGAGAATGTTGTAGCCCTGGACGATGATCCCTTCCCGGTGCATCTCCTGTTCGAGGTCTGCCAGGAGATGCCTGTGGTCACGCAGAGCGATACGCAATGGCTCTTCTGGAATACCAGTGGCCTCTGAAATGAATCGGCGAGAAATCGTGGTTTTATCGGTGTACTGAAGCGGGATATCCAAAAGGGCTTTACGGTTGCCACTGACTGTTGCTGTCCATACAGCCAATCGCTGCTCGATTTCAGTCAAAGCCGGGAGGCTCATGAATACTTGCTCATGCGCTGTCATTACTTGCTATCTCCCAGGCCGATCTTCAAGCGAGTCGCATCTGATAGCGCCTGCATGTTCTGAGCTTTGGTTGTGGTGTCTTCAACAGAGCCGTTAATGCGGCTGTAGATATCGAATGGAACCATGGTGTAGATCTGGGTCGTCGAGATGTCTGCATGGCCCATCGTTTTCTGGGCGATGAAAAGGCGTTCTGCAAAGTCCACCCCGAGATCGGGGCTGTTCAAAATGGCATAGGCATAGCCATGCCTGAGCTTGTGAGGAGAAATGGGCTTTTTCAGCTTGCAGGCCCTGATTGCCCTGGCACTCAACCGCTCAAGCAGTTTGCTTACGGAGTTCGCCGTGTAGGTATCACCATGGGCATTCAGGAATGCTGGCGTGCTGTCGTCGTTTTTGAACTTGCGGGCGTGCTTCCTGTAGAGAACAGAGGCGTGATACCGCTGAACCCGCTGCAAGGTGGCACGGCTGACGAGGGTGTAACGCGACTTCACCTGGTTTGACCGGCCCTTACTGCCTGCAATTTCTAGCGAGCAATAGTCAATTTGAAGCGGAGGTGCATCACCGCTGGAGATGTACTCATACCGCTGAGCGTCCAGGGCTTTCTTCACTGCTGCTAGCGTGACCCTAGGCAGCTCTGAGCGCCTAATCCCTGCGTCAAAAATGAATTGGAGTACGCAGCGCTCGCGCTCACAGCCACTACTGGTAATGAGTGTTTCAAGCTCCAAGAGACTGCAAGGAATGACCAGGTTCTTCTTAGGATTGGGCGAAAGCAGTCCTTCCTTGTAGGGGTTATCGGTGCGTAAGACCTGCCCACTAGAAATTGGTGCGCAGAGATAGGTATCGAAGAAGGACAGTAGAGTTGCATCTCGATTGCGCACCGTCTTCGTCGATAGCTCTTCTTTCTCAATCAGATGAGCAATGTACTCGGTCAGCAAGCTCCTGCTGACTTCGAGAAAGGCTTCGTCTAAGCGGGCGGTGGCGAATTCACGGCGGGCTTTCAGGTATTGGTGGGCATAACCCAGGTTCTTGCCGTAGGTCTCTACCGATGTGATCGAAAGGGATTCTTCCTTGGCATGCTGCGTGAGGAACCCCGAGCACAGAGGTAGCAAGCGTTCGTCGCCATCAAAGACCGCACCACCTGTGACATTCACAAGACCTGATACCTGAGCCCCATCCTCATTCAGTAAGGACTCACTCAGATCTAGAACCACCCTTCTCGCAGCGACTACCTTCATCGAATTTACCTCCAGCACGCACTGTGCAAACAGTGCAGATATCGTAGATCACAATAAACTCACCGTGAAGGTAAATTTTTTTACGCAACCATCACGTACTGTGCGGAATCCTGCCGGGGGCATAAAAGGAAGATGTCCGCCGAGCGCTGATACAGCTGGCAGCTGAGCTTGCCGTCGGCGACGTAGAACTGGAACAGCGCATGGCATGGCGGCAAGGCCATCTGTTCGACCAGCGCCGGGTTCCAGGCCGAAACGATCAGGCGGCGCGAATCCGGGTTCTTTCTGATCATCTCGATCAGCTTGGCGATCTGGTCGATGGACTCACCATTGGGCGCAGGCCAGCTGCGCCACTGGTAGCCGTACACCGGGCCGAGGTTGCCGTTCTCGTCGGCCCACTCGTCCCAGATACTGACGCCATTGTCCTTGAGGTACTTGATGTTGGTGTCGCCCTGGAGGAACCACAGCAGCTCATGGATGATCGAGCGCAGGTGGCACTTCTTGGTGGTGACGATGGGAAAACCCTCGGCCAGGTCGAAGCGCATCTGGTAGCCGAACACGCTGTAGGTGCCAGTGCCGGTGCGGTCTTCCTTGAAGGTGCCGTGCTCGCGCACGTGGCGCATCAGGTCGAGGTACTGTTTCATCAGGCAACTCCTTGCTGCACGCTCTGGCGCTTGTAGGCGTAGGCGATCAGACCGATGCCGCCGAGCACCATCGGCACGCAGAGAACCTGCCCCATGGTCAGCCAGCCCCAGGCCAGGTAGCCGAGCTGCGCATCGGGCACGCGGACAAACTCGACGATGAAGCGGAACACCCCGTAGCAGGCGGCGAACATGCCGGACACCGCCATGGTCGGCCGCGGCTTACGCGAGTAGAACCAGAGGATGGTGAACAGCGCCACGCCTTCCAGGGCGAACTGGTACAGCTGCGAGGGATGACGCGCCAGTTGCTGCGGATCAGTGGGGAAGATCATCGCCCAGGGTACGTCGCTGGCCTTGCCCCACAGCTCGGCATTGATGAAGTTGCCGATGCGCCCGGCACCCAGACCGATCGGCACCAGCGGTGCGATGAAGTCCATCAGCTCGAAGAAGCTCTTGCCGTTGCGCTTGCCAAACCACCAGGTCGCCAGCATCACCCCGATCAGGCCGCCGTGGAAGGACATGCCGCCCTCCCAAACCCGCAGAATCTTCGCCGGTTCGGCGATGTACGCCGACAGATCGTAGAACAACACGTAACCCAGGCGCCCGCCGAGAATCACCCCCATGGCCACCCAGAACACCAGGTCGGACAGCTTGTCCTTGGTCCAGGTCGCATCGAAACGCTCCAGCCGGCGCGAGGCCAGCAGCCAGGCGCCACCGATACCGACCAGGTACATCAGGCCGTACCAATGAATCTTCAGGGGGCCGAGGGCGATCGCCACCGGGTCGATCTGCGGATAAGGCAGCATCCAGGACTCCTTAAATGAAAAAACTCAGGCCCACGCTCAGCAGCAGCAGGGCGAACAGACGCTTGAGCAACAGTGGCGACAGGCGATGGGCCAGGCGCGCACCAAAACGGGCAAAGAACATGCTGGTCAGGGCGATCCCCAGCAACGCCGGGAGGTACACGAAACCGACGCTCCATTGCGGCAGATTCGGATTCTCCCAGCCGGTGTACATGAAACTCAGGGCACCGGCGATGGCAATCGGCAAGCCGCAGGCCGCCGAGGTCGCCACCGCCTGCTGGATCGGCACGCTGCGCCAGACCAGAAACGGCACGGTCAGCGAGCCACCGCCAATCCCGAAAATCGACGAAGCCCAGCCGATCACTGCACCGGCTACTGTCAATGTCGGCTTGCCTGGGACACCGCGGCTTGCCTTGGGTTTCAGGTCCAGCGCCAACTGTGCAGCGATGATGATGGCGAAGGTACCGATGATCTTCTGCAGCAATGGCCCCTGGATCAGCGCCGCCGTCATGCCCCCCAGCGCAGCCCCGAGCAAAATGCCCAGCGTCAGCCAACGAAACAGCGGCCAGCGCACCGCGCCCTTGCGATGATGTTCGAGCAGCGAGTTGATCGAGGTGAAGACGATGGTCGCCAGCGAGGTGCCGACCGCCAGGTGAGTGAGAATCTCCGCGGGCATACCCTGCGAGGTGAAGCTCAACACCAGAACCGGGACGATGATCAGACCGCCGCCCACACCGAACAGGCCTGCCAGCACACCGGCGGCCGAGCCCAGTACCAGGTAGAGCAGCAGTTCCATCAACACCCCCAAAAAACAAAGCGGCATGGTAGCGGAAATGCCCACTCAACGGCATACGGATCGACGGAACGGTTGCCGGCCCGAGCTCAGCTCGCTAGCCTGCCAGACTCCGTCACCGGAGGAGCGCGCATGTGCCTGATCGTCTTCGCCTGGCAGCCCGAACAAACAACGGTGCTGCGCCTGGCCGCCAATCGCGACGAGTTCTACGCGCGCCCCAGCGCAGCGCTGGGTCAATGGCCGGATGCGCCGGACGTGTTCGCCGGTCGTGACCTGCAGGCCGGCGGAACCTGGCTCGGCGTTACCGGACAAGGCCGCTTCGCCGCGCTGACCAATATCCGCGATCCCAGGCAGAAAGCCGCCCCCCGCTCACGCGGTGCGCTGACGGCTGATTATCTGCTGGGCCAGGAGTCGCCAGCGGCCTATCTCGACAGGGTCATGCGCGACGCTGCCGAGCATGCCGGCTTCAACCTGCTGGTCGGCGACCGCCAGCAGCTCTGGCATCTCAACTCTCAGGAAGGACGGCCTCGACAGCTGGAGAGCGGCGTCTACGGGATGTCCAACGCCAGCCTCGACACGCCCTGGCCGAAGCTGCTGCGCGCCAGAGAGGCCCTGAGCGATCGACTCGATGGCAAGGATGAGGAACTGCTGGCGCTACTGAGCGACCATAGCCAGCCGGCCGATCACCTGTTGCCGGATACCGGTGTGGGCCTGGCGACGGAGCGCCTGCTATCGAGCGTCTTTATCGCGAGCGAGGCCTACGGCACTCGCGCCAGCACGGTGCTCAGTCTTGGCAGGGATGGGGGCTGGATCATCACCGAGCGCAGCTTCGGGCCACAGGGTGTCTCGCTCGGCGAAGTCGCGTTACGCGGCTAGCGCGGATGCCAATCGGGGCAACGAACCCCGCTATTGCCGGACCACATCCGCGCTACGCAGCGTTTTTACAGGCGCGTTTCAGGCCTGGATATTGGACGCCGGATTGATGACCCGACCGAGGCCCAGGTTGCGCAGCGCCAGGTGCAGGGTGCTGTAGATCAGGTGCGGGTTGTCCATGGTCAGCACCTGGCCGAGCACTTCCCTGGCCTTGCTCTGGGTTACCTGGCGCAGCAGCCATTTCACCTTGGGCAGGTTGGTGGCGTTCATCGACAACGAATCGAAGCCCATCGCCAGCAGCAACACGGCCGCCGCCGGATCACCCGCCATCTCGCCGCAGATGCTCACCGGTTTGCCTTCGAGATGCGCGTCGTTGACCACCTTCTGCAGCGCCTGCAGCACAGCCGGATGGAGGAAGTCGTAGAGATCGGCCACGCGCGGATTGTTGCGGTCGACCGCCAGCAGATACTGGGTCAGGTCGTTGGAGCCGACCGACAGGAAGTCGACCTGGCGCGCCAGTTCGCGGGTCTGATAAACGGCGGCCGGAATCTCGATCATCACGCCGATGGGCGGCAGCGGCACGTCCGTGCCCTCATCACGCACCTCCCCCCAGGCGCGGTGGATCAGGTGCAGCGCCTCTTCCAGCTCCTGCATGCCGGAAATCATCGGCAGCAGGATACGCAGGTTGTTCAGCCCCTCGCTGGCCTTGAGCATGGCGCGGGTCTGCACCAGGAAGATTTCCGGGTGATCCAGGGTCACGCGGATGCCACGCCAGCCAAGGAAGGGGTTCTCTTCCTTGATCGGGAAGTAGGACAGCGACTTGTCGCCACCGATATCCAGGGTGCGCATGGTCACCGGTAGCGGGTGGAAGGCCTGCAGTTGCTCGCGGTAGGTGGCGAGCTGCTCCTTCTCGCTGGGGAAGCGCTCGTTGATCATGAACGGCACTTCGGTGCGGTACAGACCGACACCCTCGGCGCCGCGCTGCTGGGCGCGCGCCACGTCAGCCAGCAAACCGGTGTTGACCCACAGTGGCATGCGGTGGCCGTCGAGCGTCTCGCACGGCAGGGCGCGCAATGCATCGAGCCCTTCGGTGAGCTGGCGCTCCTCCTCGACCACCTCGGCGTACTGCTTGCTCAGCAGCTCGCTGGGGTTGGTGAAGACTTCACCGTGGTAGCCATCGACGATGAGCTTGATGCCGTCGATCTTCGAGTACGGCAGGTCGACCACACCCATGACCGTGGGAATGCCCATGGCACGCGCGAAGATCGCCACATGGGAGTTACCCGAGCCGGTGACCGAAATCAGACCGAGGAGCTTGCCTTCCGGCACCTCGCCGAGCATCGCCGGCGACAGCTCCTCGCTGACCAGAATGGTGTTGTCCGGGTAGACCAGGGAGATCTTGCGCTCTTCCTGCAGATAGGCAAGCAGCCGGCGCCCGAGGTCGCGCACGTCGGAGGCGCGCTCACGCAGATAGGCGTCGTCCATCAGCTCGAAGCGGTTGACGTGATCGAGCACCACCTGACGCAAGGCGCCCTGCGCCCACTGGCCGGTGCGGATGACCTTGCGCACCTCGTTACCCAGCGCGGCATCCTCGAGCATCATCAGGTAAACGTCGAACAGCGCGCGCTCTTCCTTGCGCAGTTGGGTGGCGAGCTTCTCGGACAGCTCCTGCATGTCCTCGCGCACCCAGCCGAGCGCCTTGTCGAACAGTTCCAGCTCGGCGGCGATGTCGTCGACGCTACGGTCTGGAACTACATTGAGATCGGCCGGGGGCAGCACCACGACAGCGGTACCGAGCGCTGCCCCCGGCGCACCCGGCACGCCGACGAACTTGGCCTCCTGTACACCCTTGCCCTGGCGCCCCAGGCCCCGGATCGAACCGGTGGCCTCGGCATGGGCAATGACGCCGGCGAGCTGCGCGCTCATGGTGACCAGAAAGGCTTCCTCGCCCTCGTCGAACTGGCGGCGCTCCTTCTGCTGCACGACCAGAACGCCCATCACCCGACGGTGGTGGATGATCGGCGCACCGAGGAAGGAGGCGTAGCGCTCCTCACCGGTCTCGGCGAAGTAGCGGTAGCGGGGATGACTGGCGGCGTCTTCGAGGTTCAGCGGCTCTTCGCGGCTGCCGACCAGACCGACCAGACCTTCGCTGGGGGCCATGCTGACCTTGCCGATGGAGCGCTTGTTGAGGCCGTCGGTGGCCATCAGCACGAAACGGTTGGACTCCGGATCAAGCAGGTAGACCGAGCAGACCTGGCTGCCCATGGCTTCCTTGACCCGCTGCACAATGATCGACAGCGCCGCCTTGAGATCCTTGGCGGCGTTTACTTCCTGGACGATCTTGCGCAGCGTATTGAGCATGCTCGATTGGGGTCCGTATCAGTCGCGCACTACAAGGCGCGGGGCGAGTTCCTTGAGCGCGCGGCGATAGACCTCGCGCTTGAATGTGACGACCTGACCCAGCGGGTACCAGTAGCTGACCCAGCGCCAGCCATCGAACTCCGGCTTGCCGGTCAGGTCCATGCGTACGCGGTCTTCTGCTCCGGTCAGACGCAGCAGAAACCACTTCTGCTTCTGCCCGATGCACAGCGGCTGGCTGTGCGTACGCACCAGACGTTGCGGCAAACGATAACGCAACCAGCCCCGAGTGCAGGCAAGGATCTTCACATCCTGCTCTTCGAGCCCAACCTCTTCATTCAGTTCACGGTAAAGCGCCTCTTCCGGCGATTCACGATCATTGATGCCACCCTGGGGAAACTGCCAAGCATCCTGGTTGATACGCCTGGCCCAGAGCACCTGGCCGTCATCATTGGTCAGGATGATGCCGACATTCGGGCGGAAACCATCAGAATCGATCACGGCAAGCAACCTCGTACACGCAAGTTCCGGCATTGTTCCACAAAGCCGGCGACAGCAGCAACGCGGGTTTAGGCGCAGTTTGAAAGCCCCACCAAAGCGGCTATTCTGGCGCCCCTCCCCCTTTTGCAGAACAGGTACAGAACCGTGCGCTTGGCCCTTTTCGATCTCGACAACACCCTGCTGGCCGGCGACAGCGACCACAGCTGGGGCGAATTCGCCTGCCAGCGCGGCCTGGTCGATGCGGCCGAGTACCTGGCGCGCAACGACGCCTTCTATGCCGACTACTGCGCCGGCAAGCTGGACGTGGTGGCCTACCAGAACTTCAGCCAGGCCATTCTCGGCCGCAGCGACATGGCGCAGCTGGCGCAATGGCACCGCGAGTTCATGGCCGAGGTAATCGAGCCGATCATCCTGGCCAAGGGCGAGGCACTGCTGGCCGAACATCGCGCGGCGGGCGACAAGCTGGTGATCATCACCGCCACCAACCGCTTCGTCACCGCGCCCATCGCCGAGCGCCTGGGCGTGGAAACGCTGATCGCCACCGAGTGCGGCATGCAGGACGGCCGCTATACCGGGCAGATAACCGGCACACCCTGCTACCAGGGCGGCAAGGTGACGCGTCTGAACGAGTGGTTGGACGAGACGGGATATACCCTGGACGACGCCTACTTCTATAGCGACTCGCGCAACGATCTGCCGCTACTGGAAGCCGTCGCCAACCCGGTGGCAGTGGACCCGGACGATGTACTGCGCGCCACCGCCATCGAGCGTGGCTGGCCGGTGATTTCGCTGCGCTGAACCGGCCTGGGTACACGGACGTGTAGGAGCGGATTTATCCGCGATGGGCGCAAGCCCCATGCCCGCCAGAATCGCGAATAAATTCGCTCCTACAAAAGAGCCGCCCCGGCACCGAGCCGGCCTGGGCACACGCTCGGTAGGAGCGGATTTATCCGCGAAGAAGGCCAGCACCGTACCCACCCGAGCATCAAGCCGGCTTGGCGCCCATCAGCGCCATGATGGCGATCAACAGCAGCAGAATCAGCCCGGCATAGATCAGACACAGGCGTTTGAGCGCCAGCGGAGCCGGCGTATCGCCCAGCGCCCGCCAGACCGCCAGGCGCCCGGCAAGCAGCAGGCCGAGCAACATCATCACGCCATAAAGAATGCTGCCCAGCAGCAGCCAGGTCTGCCCCAGCGGCCAACCCACGGTGTCCACCAGCCAGTACCCGGTGATCGGCAGGCTCAGCGCCAGCACCGCGAATGCCGGCAAGCTGAACAGCAGGGTCACGCGCAGCTTGCGCGCCAGCACCGCGCCATCACCACTGCGTTGCGCCTTGAACAGCATGACGCCATGGGCGATCAGCCCGAGCAGCAGCAACACGCCCGGGGCGCTGTGAAGAATACGAACCAGCAGATAGTGTTCCATCACGGAGTCCTTGTTCAGCCCAGAAACAGGCGGTATGCCGGGTTTTCGCTTTCATCCCAGTAGGGATAACCAATGGCGTCCAGCGCCGCCGGCACCAGATGGCGCTCATCGCTCGGCACCTGCAGCGCGGCCAGCACGCGACCATCGGCGGCGCCATGGTTGCGATAGTGGAACATCGAGATGTTCCAGCGCCCGCCCAGTTTCTGCAGGAAGTTGAACAGCGCACCAGGGCGCTCGGGGAACTCGAAACGCAGCACCACCTCGTCGCCGACGCCGGCAGCATGACCACCGACCATATGACGGGTATGCAGTTTGGCCAGCTCGTTGTCGGTCAGATCCAGCACCGGGAAGCCCTGCGCGCGCAAGCCCTCGACCAGCGCCTGGCGCGGGTCGTTCTCCGGGTGGGTCTGCACGCCGACGAAGATGTGCGCCTCGCTGCCGGTGTGATAGCGGTAGTTGAACTCGGTGATCTGGCGTTTGCCCACCGCCTCGCAGAAGGCCTTGAAGCTGCCCGGCTGCTCGGGAATGGTCACGGCGATGATCGCCTCGCGCTTCTCGCCCAGTTCGGCGCGCTCGGCGACATGACGCAGGCGGTCGAAATTGACGTTGGCACCAGAGTCGATGCCCACCAGCACCTCGCCGGTGACGCCCTGGCGCTCGACGTACTTCTTGATCCCGGCCACGGCCAGCGCGCCGGCCGGCTCGGTGATCGAGCGGGTGTCGTCGTAGATGTCCTTGATCGCCGCACAGATTTCATCGGTGCTGACGGTGATCACCTCGTCGACGTGATGCTTGCAGATGTCGAAGGTGTGCTGGCCGATCTGCGCCACCGCCACGCCATCGGCGAACAGCCCGACAGTCGGCAGTACCACGCGCTCGCCGGCCGCCAGCGCCTGCTGCAGGCAGTTGGAGTCGTCCGGTTCGACGCCGATCACCTTGATCTCCGGGCGCAGGTACTTCACGTAGGCGGCGATGCCGGCGATCAGGCCGCCGCCACCGACCGGCACGAAGATGGCGTCGATGCGCCCCTGGTGCTGACGCAGCACTTCCATGGCCACCGTGCCTTGCCCGGCGATCACCAGCGGATCGTCATACGGGTGGATGTAGGTGTAGCCCTTCTCTTCCACCAGTTTCAGCGAATGCGCCAGCGCCTCGGGGAAGGCGTCGCCATGCAGCACGGCCTTGCCGCCGCGCGAACGCACGCCCTGCACCTTCAGCTCCGGCGTGGTGCGTGGCATGACGATGGTCGCCTTCACCCCCAGGTGCTTGGCCGCCAGGGCCAGGCCCTGCGCATGGTTGCCGGCCGAGGCCGTCACCACGCCGCGCGCCAGTTCCTCGGGTGAGAGCTGCGCCAGCTTGTTATAGGCGCCGCGAATCTTGAACGAGTACACCGGCTGCAGATCCTCGCGCTTGAGCAGAATCTGGTTGCCCAGTCGCTCGCTGAGCTGACGGGCGGGTTGCAGCGGGGTTTCCACCGCGACGTCGTAGACGCGCGAGGTGAGGATTTTCTTCACGTACTGTTCGAGCATGGCGATTTCGCAGGCGTTCGGGCTTGGAGGGGACTGCCGAGTCTACCCCAGCGCCGCGCCGGGCGACCATACGAAACGCACGGGATTCAGCCCGCCAGAACGCCACTTGCGGCTATAATTCGCGCTTTATTCCCTCACCTTCCCAGGCATTCCCCCGCGATGAACCAGGATCAGCTGAAACAGGCCGTGGCCCAGGCCGCCGTCGACCACATTCTCCCGCGCCTCGACAGCAAGAGCATCGTCGGCGTCGGT
Source organism: Pseudomonas spartinae (assembly GCF_965197125.1). Classification (NCBI taxonomy): domain Bacteria; kingdom Pseudomonadati; phylum Pseudomonadota; class Gammaproteobacteria; order Pseudomonadales; family Pseudomonadaceae; genus Pseudomonas; species Pseudomonas spartinae. The sequence goes on along the minus strand of NZ_CBDAMB010000009.1, from coordinate 195,076 downwards.
ACCGGCTCCACCGCCAATTTCTTCATCGACGCGCTGGCCCAGCACAAGATGGAATTCGATGGCGCCGTGGCCAGCTCCGAAGCCACCGCCGCCCGTCTGAAAGGCCATGGCATCCCGGTGTACGACCTCAACGCCGTCAGCGATCTGGAGTTCTACGTCGACGGCGCCGACGAAAGCGACGAGCACCTGAACCTGATCAAGGGCGGCGGCGCCGCGCTGACCCGCGAGAAGATCGTCGCGGCGGTGGCCAAGACCTTCATCTGCATCGCCGACGCCAGCAAGCTGGTGCCGGTGCTGGGCGAATTCCCGCTGCCGGTGGAAGTCATCCCCATGGCGCGCAGCCACGTGGCCCGCGAGCTGGTGAAGCTGGGCGGCGACCCGGTGTATCGCGAAGGCGTGCTGACCGATAACGGCAACATCATCCTCGACGTGCACAACATGTCGATCGTCGACCCGGTGAAGCTGGAAGCGGACATCAACGCCATCGTCGGTGTGGTCACCAACGGTCTGTTCGCCGCCCGCCCGGCCGACCTGCTGCTGCTCGGTACCGCCGAAGGCGTGAAAGAACTCAAACGCTGAATCGGTGGGAGGCGTTTCAGCGGCGATTGTCGCGGCTGAAGCCCCTCCCGCAGCGTTCTTTGCTCCACCCACCCTGATTTGCCCGAATGCAATCAGAGTCTCCTGCGATTCGCCACGCACACCGGAAACGCCAGGTGCGCCTGTCCACACCTACTCCAACAGGCGACGCAGCTCCTCGCTGAGCGGCATCGGCTTGAAGGCACTGACCCGCGCCCGCCCGCTGTTGCCGAACGGCACCCAGATGCACGAGAACAGCAATGCCGCAAAGATGCGCGGCACCTGCCCTGCTACCTCACGAACATCCCCGAGCTGCCAGCCGGCACGCAGCATCAGCCAATGCGCACGCGCATGCAGCCATGGACGACGCTGGGTGAGGATGTGAGCGCGCTCCAGCCAGGCCAGTGCCTCGGCGCCACGGCGCTCGCCAAGGGCCTGCACCGCCTGGGCGAACGCCTCGTCGATGGCCTTTCTCAGTTCCACGTGCATGGCGAACACCCTCACTTGCGCAGCAGGCGCAGGCCATTGAACACCACCATCAGGCTCACGCCCATGTCAGCGAACACCGCCATCCACATGGTCGCCTCGCCTGCCAGGGTCATGCCCAGGAATATCGCCTTGATGCCCAGCGCCAGCACGATGTTCTGCAGCAGAATCGCGTGAGTCTGCCGTGACAGACGGACGAATGCGGGAATCTTGCGAAGATCGTCGTCCATCAGGGCGACATCTGCAGTCTCGATGGCGGTGTCGGTGCCAGCAGCGCCCATGGCGAAACCGATCTCGGCCCTGGCCAGCGCCGGGGCGTCGTTGATGCCATCACCAACCATGCCGACCACCTTGCCCTGCACCTGGCGTGCCTCGACCCAGGCCAGCTTGTCCGCTGGCAACAGGTCGCCGCGCGCCTCATCGACACCGACCTGCTCGGCGATGGCCGCAGCGGTGTGAGCGTTGTCCCCGGTGAGCATGCAGGTGCGCACGCCCAGCTCATGGAGTTCGGCGACCGCCTCGCGGCTGGTCTGGCGCACCGTATCGGCCACGGCGAAGAGCATCAGCGCGCGCTGCTCGTCGCACAGCACCACCACGCTCTTGCCCTGGCGCTCCAACGCCGCGAGACGCTGCTCCAGTTGCGCCGAGCAGAGCCCGAGGTCCTCGACCAGGCGGTGGTTACCGATATAGAGCAACTTGCCGTCGATCCGCCCCTGGGTGCCGCGACCTGGCAGCGCCTCGAAGTCCTCGACCTCATGCAGCCCGTGCCCCTGCTCTGCGGCGTGCAGAGCCAGCGCCCGGGAAACCGGGTGATCGGAACGCGCGGCCAGACTCGCTGCCCAGGTGGCATGGATCGGCTCGCCCGTTTCCAGCAGGTGAACACTGTCGGTCTGTACCGGCTTGCCGTGGGTCAGGGTGCCGGTCTTGTCCAGCGCCAGCTGGGCCAGGTGCCGGCCGTTCTCCAGATAGACGCCGCCCTTGATCAGGATGCCCTTGCGCGCCGCCGCCGCCAGGCCGCTGACGATGGTCACCGGGGTGGAAATCACCAGCGCGCAGGGGCAGGCCACCACCAGCAACACCAGGGCGCGGTAGATCCAGTCAAACCAGGCGCCGCCCATGACCAGCGGCGGCAATACCGCCACCACCAGGGCGAAGGCGAACACCGCCGGGGTGTAGATGCGCGAGAACTGGTCGACGAAGCGCTGAGTCGGGGCGCGCGAACCTTGCGCCTCCTCCACCGCATGGATGATGCGCGCCAGAGTGGTGTCGCGCGCCGCCGCCGTGACGCGAAACTCCAGCGAACCGGCTTCGTTGATGGTGCCGGCAAAAACCGGGTCGCCCGTACGTTTTTCCACCGGCAGGCTTTCTCCGGTGATCGGCGCCTGGTTGACCGTCGAACTGCCGCCAATCACCTCGCCATCGAGGCTGATGCGCTCACCGGGGCGCACGCGCACCACGGCGCCGAGGCCGATGGCCTGGACGTCGACTTCCTGCCAGCCTCCGTCTGCCTGCCTGACCGTGGCCCGCGACGGCGCCAGGTCCATCAGGCCACGGATGGCGTTACGCGCGCGATCCAGCGAGCGCGCCTCGATCAGCTCGGCGAGGGTGAACAGCACCATCACCATCGCCGCCTCCGGCCACTGGCCGATCAGCCCGGCGCCGGTCACGGCGATGCTCATCAGCGCATTGATATTGAGATTGCGGTTCTTCAGGGCAATCCAGCCCTTCTTGTAGGTGTTCAGCCCGCACAGACCAATGGCCGCAACGGCCAGCAGCGCCACCAGCCAGCCCGGGCCGAGCGTGGCGAAATGCACCACTTCCGACGCCGTCGCCATCACCCCGGCCAGCGCCAGCGGCCACCAGGGTTTGCGCACAGGCGGCGCCGGCTGCTCGATGGTGCCTGCGGCCTCCAGTTTCGGCGTGAAACCCAGGGCGCGAATCGCCGCCAGCACCTGCGCCAGTCCATCTTCAGCGTGGCTGACGGTGAGCACGCGCTGCAGCAGATTGAACTGCAGCCCGGCTACCGCCGGCAGCCTGCCGAGCGCATCGCGAATCAGGCGCTCCTCGGTCGGGCAATCCATCTGTTCGATATGGATGCGCGTGGTAAGCGGGCCGGTCAGCGGCTCGTCCACCGCCTGAGTGGCAGCGCTGGCGTGATCATGCCCGGCGTGGTCGTGCCGGGCAGGTGCTTGTTCGTGCGAGTGGTCGCAGCAACGGCTCATGGGAAACCTCCCTAAAGGTGATGTTGCGCAGTACACACCCTGAAGTCACTATAGGGTCAAGCACTCTCACGGAGAACGATCATGAAGATTGGAGAACTGGCGAAAAAGGCGAGCTGCCAGGTCGAGACCATCCGTTACTACGAGCGCGAAGGCCTGTTGCCAGAGCCTGCACGTACCGAGGGCAATTACCGCGTCTACGGCCAGAGCCACCTGGAACGCCTGGTATTCATCCGCAACTGCCGCACGCTGGACATGACCCTGGAGGAAATTCAGCGCCTGCTGGCCCTGCGCGACCTGCCCCAGGAGAGCTGCGCCGGCATCAACAGCCTGGTGGACGAGCACATCGAGCACGTCGAGGCACGCATCAACAGCCTGCTGGCGCTACGGGATCAGCTCACCGAGTTGCGCGACCGCTGCAACGGGCCGCAGGAGGCGGAAGACTGCGGCATCCTGCGCCAACTCAACGTCAGCGGCGGCGTGCAAGCGCTACCGGACGACGGCCATACCCACGTCGGCAAGAGCCATTCGCATTGATGGACTACGCTTGCAGGGCACCGCTCCGGCATACCGCCGGGCGCTCAGGGAGAAACGAAAATGCCAGGTAAGTTCGAACTGAAGAAGGCCAAAGACGGCCAGTTCCATTTCAACCTGCTGGCCACCAACGGCCAGGTCATCCTCAGCAGCGAGATGTACAAGGCCAAGGATTCGGCGCTTAACGGCATCGAGTCGGTGAAGAAGAACGCCCAGCGTGAGGGCGCCTTCGAGACCAAGACCTCAAGCAACGACAAGCACTACTTCCTGCTCAAGGCCAGCAACGGCCAGGTAGTCGGGCAGAGCCAGATGTATGCCAGTGCCGCCAGTTGCAAGAGCGGTATCGAGTCAGTGCAGAAGAATGCGCCCGATGCGCAAACGGACGACCAGACGGGCTAGTCGACCTGCTTCCTGAACAGATAGAACAGGTTCGGCTCACTGATCAGGTACAGGCTGCCCTCACCATCCGTGGCCACGCCTTCGGCCTGCGGCACACTGCGCTGCAGGCCATGCTGGCCACGTAGCAGAGACAGGGTGCTGATCGGCTTGCCGTCGGTGTCCAGTTCGATCACCAGGCGCGACTCGTCCGACAGCGCCAGCAAATGCCCACTCGCCGCATCGAAATCCAGACTGGAGAGATCGCGCACGAATAGCCGTGCATCGCGCTTCGGGTCGGTGTTGACCTGCAACGCCAGCGGCTTGCTCTCGTCAACATGGGGAAAACCCAGCACCTCGAAGATGCGCACCGGGTCGCGCTCCTTGGCTACCAGCAGACGTTGGTTCTGCGCATCGTAGGCCAGCCCCTCGAATCCCTTGTTGCCATTGCGCCCTATCCCCAGGGACAGCTGCTGGAAGTCGGCGGCATCGATCACCCGCGTGGCGTCGTCGATGCGCACCTTGACCAGGCGCTGCTCGCGCTCATCGGCAATCACGTAGACGCCAGGCGCCACGTATTCGATGGCCTCGGGATCACCAAAACCTTGTAGTTCGATGGTGCGCTTGAGCTCACCGTCCAGGCTCATCTCGATCACCTTGGCCGGCTTGTTGGTCACGCTGAACAGGCTGCGGCGATCAGGATCGTAGGTCAGTGCAGACACGTCACGGATGTCTGCAATCGGCTTGGCCTCGATCACCACGCGATAGTCGCCCAGCCACATTGACTGCTCGCGCCACTGCGCACCGTGCTGCCACTCCTGCACGGAAAACCAGACGCGCTCGAACAGCCGATACTGCTGGCCCAGCACAGCCCCCACCAACAGCACGAATAACAGCAGGTAAAGCCAGGGGTTGATGGAGAGCAGACGACGCATCATGAAATTCTCTGACTGCCACAGAAAAGCCCGCCACGGGCTAGACGTGGCGGGCGGGCGGTTTATCTCGATCAGTTGATCAGTTCAACGCGATCAACATCGACCTCATGGCTGTTCATGTCCTTGTCGACCTCACCGGTCAGACGCACCTTGGCGTTCTCCGAGACTTTCTGCGCCGGCCAGTCTTCGTCGTCGATCTCGACATGGATGGTGCCGGTGGCGTCCTTGAACTCATAGAGTTCGTCCTGCAGGCGCTTGACGATCTGGCCTTCCAGTACGACGTTGGTGTCATCGGCGGCCTGCAGCGCGGCAGATACGGTGGTGACCTGCGGAGTTGCGCCCGGGCCGGTATAACCGGTGGCGAAAGCAGCAGTGCTGAGCAGCGGCAGAACCATCAGAGCGAGAGCGGTACGTTTCATACTGTGAACCTCGTTGTTCGTAAGTGACGGGGTCAGATTAGTACCGCTAGCTGAAGCCAGACTGAATCGACGCTTAAGCCAAACTGAATGCCAGGCGCCGCCTCAACCGGCGTTCGCTCGTGGCTTGCTGAATCGGTAGAACAGGTTCGGTTCGGCGACGATATAGATGTCGCCATTTTCGTCCACGGCCACGCCCTCGGCCTGCTCGATAGCCCGGTCCAGGCCATTGAGCCCACCACTGAGACTGAGAAAGCTGACTGGCTGACCGCGGCGGTCAAGCTCCAGCAGCAGGCGCGACTCGTCGGACAGTACCAGCAGGTGGCCGGTGCGCTCGTCGACGCTCAGCGAAGAAATGTCGCGCAGCCCCAGGTTGCCGGCCAGCAGGGGCTGCATCACGCCTGCTGCGCCGTCCTCGCCAGGGAACGGCAGGCTGAACAGCCCCAACGGACCGCGCTCCTTGCCCAGCAGCAGGCTGTGACTGCGCGAGTCCCAGCCCAGCCCTTCGAACCCCTTGTTGCCGGCGTCGGCGAAACCCAGGTCGAAACCCGGGAAATCTTCGGCATCCAACTCGAGATCGCTATCGCGCAGGGTGAAGGTCGTGAGCTGGCGACGACGCTCGTCGACGATGGCCATGCGGCCGTTGTCCATCATTTCCACACCCTCGGGATCGGCGAAGCCCTTGAGCGAGATGCGGCGCAGAATCTCGCCATCGCGGGACAACTCCACGAGCAGCGGATGCTTGCCGGTGACGGTGAACAGCGTGCCGGTACGCGGGTTGTAGGTCAGCCCCGAGGTTTCATCCTCTTCCAGCCCGGCCAGAGCCTTGCCCTGCACCACGGCGCGATAGCCGGGCAACCAGACACTGGCAAGACGTTCAGCCAGCGGTGTGGAGCGCTCCTGCCACCAGAGCTGAGCGCGATCATCCCAGTGCTGGGTTTGCACCAGCACCCCAGCAGCAAGCAATGTACAGCCGAGCAACCAGTAGCGCGGACGACTCAGGGCAGAACGGAGAGAAGGCATCGGCGAGGGCTCGGCTGCAGGGTAGCAATGCGACATCCGCTGTCGAGGGGAGTTCCGCCGCCCGAGGGCGGCGGTCATTGCTTATAGCACGCGGCTGGTGAAGCGACTGTGACCAACCAGCTCCAGTACCAGCTCGTCACCCTTGTTCAGTGCGCCAACGCCGACCGGCGTACCGGTGAGGATCACGTCACCCGGCTGCAGGGCGAAGTGCCCGGCCATGGCCTGGATCATCGGCACGATGGGGTTGAGCATGTCGCGGCTGTTGCCGTCCTGACGGGTCTCGCCGTTGATCACCAGGCGAATGCCGATATCGCCCAGGTCCTCGATGGCATCGCCCGCTACGAAGGGTGCCAGGACGCAGGCGCCGTCGAAGCTCTTGGCGATTTCCCAGGGGTAGCCCTTTTCCTTGAGCTTGGCCTGCACGTCGCGCAGGGTCAGGTCGAGCGCCGGGGCGAAGCCGCTGATGGCATCGCGCACTTCCTCGACATCGGGCCTCGATGACAGCGGCTTGCCGATCAGCACGGCGATTTCCGCCTCGTAATGCACCGAACCTCGATCATCGGGAATGGCGAAACCGCCATCGAGCGGCACCACACAGGAGCCCGGCTTGATGAACAGCAGCGGTTCGGTGGGCACCGGGTTGTTCAGTTCCTTGGCGTGCTCGGCGTAATTGCGGCCGATGCAAACGACCTTGCCAAGGGGAAAGTGGACGGTGGTACCGTCGACGTACTGGTGCTGATAGCTCATCACCGACTCCTGTGTTGTTGGTATTGTGGATATCCCGGCTTGTGGCCGGTCACGTACCTTAACCGACGCGCGGCCAGATACGAAAACGCCCGCTTGATGGCGGGCGTCTGCGTCGATCAGGCGAAGATCTTGCCGGGGTTCATGATGCCGTTGGGGTCGAACACGGCCTTGATCGCCTTCATGTAGGCAATCTCCGCCGCCGAGCGGCTGTACTGCAGGTAATCACGCTTGGTCATGCCGACGCCATGCTCGGCGCTGATCGAACCGTTGTACTTCTCGACGATCTCGAACACCCACTTGTTGACCACCGCGCACTTGGCGAAGAAGTCTTCCTTGGCCAGCGCTTCGGGCTTGAGGATGTTCAGGTGCAGGTTGCCGTCGCCGATATGGCCGTACCAGAGCACGTCGAAGTCCGGGTAGTTGGCCGAGACGATATCGTCGATATCCTTGAGGAAGGCCGGTACCTGGCCGACGGTCACGGAGATGTCGTTCTTGTACGGCGTCCAGTGGCTGATGGTTTCGGAGATGTATTCGCGCAGCTTCCACAGGTTCTGCAGTTGCTGCTCGCTCTGGCTCATCACCCCATCGAGCACCCAGCCTTGCTCGACGCAATGCTCGAAGGTGGCCAGCGCTTCGTTGGCCACATCCTCGTTCAGCGCTTCGAACTCCAGCAGGGCGTAGAACGGCGTGCGGCTTTCGAACGGTGCCGGTACGTCACCACGGCCGAGGATCCTCTCCAGGCAGCGGTCGGAGAAGAACTCGAAGGCGGTCAGGTCGAGCTTGCCCTGGAAGGCATGCAGCACCGGCATGATCGAGTCGAAATCCGGCGTGCCCAGAACCATCGCGGTGAGGTTCTTCGGCGCGCGCTCCAGGCGCATGGTGGCTTCGACGACGAAGCCCAGGGTGCCTTCGGCGCCGATGAACAGTTGGCGCAGGTCATAGCCGGTGGCGTTCTTGATCAGATCGCGGTTCAGCTCCAGCAGCTCGCCGGTGCCGGTGACCACTTTCAGACCGGCGACCCAGTTACGGGTCATGCCGTAGCGAATCACCTTGATACCGCCGGCATTGGTGCCGATATTGCCACCGAGCTGGCTGGAGCCCGAGGAGGCGAAATCCACCGGGTAGTACAGCCCCTTCTCTTCGGCGAACAGTTGCAGCTGCTTGGTTACCACACCTGGCTGGCAGACCACGGTACGGTCGTATTCGTTGAACTCGACGATGCGGTTCATGTAGTCGAACGACACCACCACCTCGCCATTGGCGGCCACGGCAGCGGCGGACAACCCGGTACGGCCACCGGAAGGCACCAGGGCAATCTTGTGCTGATTGGCCCAGCGCACGATGGCCTGCACCTGCTCGGTGGTTTTGGGGAAGACGATGGCCGACGGCGCGGGGGTGTACTGCTTGGTCCAGTCCTTGCCGTAGGTTTCCAGGGAATCGGCATCGGTCAGCACCTTGCCGGGCTCAACCAGGGTCTTCAGCTCTTCGATCTGGGCGGGGGTGGTCATCTACGGAACTCTCAAAGGATTCATGGTCGCCCTGAGAACCATTCAGGTCGCAACCGAGCATTGAAAAAGGCGAACATGCTAGCATACGCACCCCGTGAATCGAGACGTGCAGCGATCTGCGGGCACTGGCTGATTTTCTCAGCCCTTCCCTGACATTCTTCTGTGGGACACAGGTACTCCGATGAGCAAGACCTCTCTCGAAAAGAGCAAGATCAAGTTCCTTCTTCTCGAAGGCGTGCACCAGAACGCCGTAGACACCCTGAAGGCCGCCGGTTACACCAACATCGAGTACCTCAAGACCGCCCTGTCAGGCGCTGAGCTGAAAGAGAAGATCGCCGACGCCCACTTCATCGGCATTCGTTCGCGCACCCAACTGACCGCCGAAGTCTTCGACTGTGCGAAGAAACTGGTCGCCGTCGGCTGCTTCTGCATCGGCACCAACCAGGTCGACCTGGATGCCGCCCGCGAGCGCGGCATCGCCGTGTTCAACGCACCCTACTCCAACACCCGCTCGGTGGCCGAGCTGGTGCTGGCCGAGGCCATCCTGCTGCTGCGCGGCATCCCCGAGAAGAACGCCTCCTGCCACCGTGGTGGCTGGATCAAGTCGGCGGCCAACTCCTTCGAGATCCGTGGCAAGAAACTCGGCATCATCGGCTACGGTTCCATCGGCACCCAACTCTCGGTCCTGGCCGAAGCGCTGGGCATGCAGGTGTACTTCTACGACACCGTGACCAAGCTGCCGCTGGGCAATGCCACGCAGATCGGCAGCCTGCACGAGCTGCTGGGCCTGGCCGACATCGTCTCGCTGCACGTACCGGAGCTGCCATCCACCCAGTGGATGATCGGTGAGAAGGAAATCCGCGCCATGAAGCAGGGCGCCATCCTGATCAACGCCGCCCGCGGCACCGTGGTCGAGCTGGATCACCTGGCCCAGGCGATCAAGGACGAGCACCTGATCGGCGCCGCCATCGACGTGTTCCCGGTCGAGCCCAAGTCCAACGAAGACATCTTCGAAAGCCCGCTGCGCGGCCTGGATCGCGTGATCCTCACCCCGCACATCGGTGGCTCCACTGCCGAAGCCCAGGCCAACATCGGCCTGGAAGTGGCCGAGAAGCTGGTCAAGTACAGCGACAACGGCACCTCGGTGTCCTCGGTCAACTTCCCCGAAGTGGCCCTGCCGGCCCATGCTGGCAAGCACCGCCTGCTGCACATCCACGAGAACGTGCCGGGTGTGATGAGCGAGATCAACAAGGTGTTCGCCGACAACGGCATCAACATCTCCGGCCAGTTCCTGCAGACCAACGACAAGGTCGGCTACGTGGTGATCGACGTCGACGCCGAGTATTCGGATCTGGCGCTGGAGAAGCTGCAGCAGGTACATGGCACCATCCGCAGCCGCGTGCTGTTCTAAGCGGCAGGCGGATATGAAAAGGGCGACCCTCGGGTCGCCCTTTTTCGTCTGGATGGGTGTGAATCCGCGCTACAGGATCACTTCACGGTCACGCTGATCTTCTCGGATATCACCGGTGGATCCAGCGGCACGTGATTCTTGTCTCCCACCAGCAATTGCAGGGTGTGCTTGCCCGGCGGCAGGGTCAGCTCGGTTTCGGTCTGGCCCTTGCCGAAGTGGCGGATGGCGTCGGTCATCGGCAAGGGCGCGTTCATCGCAGGCGGCGAGTCGACGTCGATCAGCAGATGATGGTGCCCGGTAGCCGGAGCATCGACACCAGCCGGCGCCACGCCCATGCCTTTGAGGCCGAACTTCACGGTAAAGGTCTGGCCGACCGTCGCGCCGTTGGCTGGCTCGATGAAGTACACCTTGGCGCCTTCCGGTGCGGGCGTGCGCGGCATGTCGGCCCAAGCGGTGGCGCTGGCACCCAGCAGCAAGGCCGCACAAAGGGAAATGGTATTCAGGGTTCGGGTCATCACAGCGTCCTCGAGCAAGGCAGAGAACGATGGACTCTAAACCGCGCCAGTCGTTCCCGCTTCGCTCTCAAGAGCCTGCAGGGCCTGTCGCGCCTCGTCGAGCTGCTGCTCATTGAACACCTGCACACCGACACGACGCAGCAGCGCGGCGGTCACGCCCTCGCCCGCGACCCGGACGCCGCTGAAGCTGCCGTCGTAGTTCTCCAGATTGCCGCACGAAGGGCTGCGCGCCTTGAGCAGAGCCAGCCGGATGCCGTGCTCGCGAACCAACGCCAGCGCCTGTTCGGCGCCGTCGACGAAGGCGGCCGTAACGTCCTCGCCATCGATCGTCAGCACTGGCAAGCGGCCATCCAGCACGGCGCCACCCTGGCCGCCATGGATCTCCGCCGGCGGGCGCGGCGTGGGCAAACCACCCGCCACTTCCGGGCACAGCGCCACCACCCGCCCCTCATCCAGCCATTGCTGAAGCAGGTCGAAGGGGCCGTGGGCTCCGCCGTCGTAACGCACCCGATGCCCGAGCAGGCAGCGGCTGACCAATATCTTCTGCATCGACGTTCTCCATTGACCTCATCAGGGTAACCGCCGGTAACAACGCCGTCAGCCCTTGATTAGACAACCTTCGAATCGTCCACGAAGCCCGAATCACGCGCCCTCGCGGCCTATCCTTCGGCGGGAAGCGATCCCGCCCCATGGCGTTGCGAACAAGCCCCGGCCAGACTTGCGCAGCCAACCAGGGAGGTTCCCGTCCATGTCCAAGCCGCTTCGTACGTCGTTCATGCCGCTGCTGTGCAGCGCGGCGCTGTTCGTCCCCTCAGCCCAGGCAGCAATGCAGGCGCTGGAGGATGAAAGCCTGAGCCAGATCAGCGGCCAGGCCGGGATCACCATCCGCCTCGACCTGATGGCGCGCATCGACGAAATACGCTGGCAGGACGACGGCGGCAGCCTGTCGCTGCGCAACGTGAAGATCGACAACGGCTGCCTCAAGCCCAGCGATTGCGATGGCTATGCCCTGGGCCCTGCTCAGTTAGGCGCAAGCGTGCCGATTCTGGGCCTGGAGGTGCCGACCCTGGAGGTGGATGTGGTCAAAGGCAGCAACGGCCAGAGCCAACTGCAACTGAAACTGCCCAACCTGACGGCGATCAACCAGCAACTCGGCCCGCTGGGCAAGCTGGTGATCCGTGCGCGAGTGGCCAGCGACGTCTATATCGGCAATGGCAACATCGGCAATGTCGCCCTGCGCGATCTGCGCGACATCAACGGCACCATCAAGATCTGGGGCCACTGAACAGGACAGCGGGCCTTACAGCACGTCCGTGCCGCGGCGCCTGAACCAGCCAGTCAGTGACAGTCGCTCGCGGGTGGCTGGCAGCACTTCGTGAGGCATGTCGCCGGACAGAAACAGCGCCAGGGTGCCGGCCTGGGGCAGCACGTCATGTTCGCGGCCATCACTCAGATACAGGCGCAAGGCACCGCCCTGCTCGGCCTGCCAGTTATCGTTCAGATACAGCACGGCCGACACCGCGCGCCGATCATCGTCACGAAAGCGGTCGAGATGACGCAGGTAGAAAGCCCCCGGCTCGTAGCAAGCGAAATGGCACTCGTAGTCCTCCAGGCCGAGAAACAGCTCCTGATTCAGAGCCTGGCGCAGACCATCCATCAGTTGTAGGTACTGGTCACAGGCGCCGTTCTGACCCGGTTCCAGCCATTGGATGCGATCACCGCGAATCCCTTCCTGCACCTGCTGGGCGCTGCCACGCCCCACGCTGGCGGCGCTCAGCTCGCCGCGGCGCTCACGCTTACGGCACTCCGCGGCCAGTTCATGGGTCAGACCCTCAGGGGCGAACAACGCCCGTTGCGACCAGCCCTGGCTGGCGAGGTCGTCGATAAGGCTGGAAAAGGGGTCTTGCTGGCGGGGTTCGGTCATGGCGGCGATTGTACAGCGCCGGATAGCCACTAGACATAGCTCGACAAGCCCCTTTCAGCCACCGAAAATAGCCGGCCGCAGCACCCTGCGGCCGGCTCGGAAAGTTTGCCAAGGAGTTCTCGATGCGCGTCCTGTTTGCCCTGCTGCTGATTGGCCTGACCTTGCCGGCCCTGGCCGACGATCACCTGCGCCTCTATCAGGCTGCCGGCTGGCCGCAACAGCGCGAACATTTCAACCAGGCACTCGACGCCGCCCAGCAGCGCTACCGCAGCACCCTGCCACCGGCGGTATTCCAGGCCCTGGTGGATAACAGCAATCGCCGCTTCGCCGCAGCCGCCATCGATCAACGCGCGCAGCACAGCTTGCGCATGCAACTGACCGACCCGCAACCGGCGCTGGCCTTCTTCGAATCCGCGCTGGGCCGCAAGATCGTCGCTGCCGAAACGCTGGCGACACGCAGCGATCAGCTGGCCAAGTACGCCAATGGCCTGCCGCGTACCGACGCCGATGCCACCCGCCGCCTGCTGATTCGCCACCTGGCCCAGTCCATTCCCGCCAAGGAGGCGGGCGCCGAAGTCAGCCTGGCCCTGGCCGGCGTGGCCGCCGACAGTCTCAGCCAGATGATCCCCGGCCTGCTCGGCGGCGCTCAGGCCCAGGGGCTGCTCAATGGCCAGCGCGAGCGCCTGATGACGCAGATCGAGCAGGACCTCGACAACACCCTGCTACACGTCTATCGCGACCTGAGCGACCCGGAGTTGGAGCAGTTCGTCGAATTCGCCCAGTCCGATGCCGGCAAGGCCTATTACCAGGCTGCCCTGCGAGCGCTGCGTGCCGGCCTGGCCGTGGGCATGAGCAGCAACGAGCTGGAGCCGGCACCGCAGGGCATCTGATCAACCAGGCGCGCTATTGCAGGCGCTCGCGCAGAAAATCGAAGTAGCGCCGGCGCAGCGCCTCGTTCTCATTGGCCAGGTGGTGGCGCGCTTCGCTCAGGCGCAGGATCTGCGGCTGATGGAACTTGTCCTGCAGCACCTCGAGGTTGTAGTGCCAGTCCACCGTCATGTCCGCCTCGCCCTGCACGATCAGCGGACTGTGCTGGCTACGTCCGGCCGCCTCGATGTACGGCACCCACTTGGCCAGCGCACCGACCCAGGCCGTCGGCAGGCTGCGCGCCTGCAGGGGGTCGAGATTGTGCACGAAGTCGATGAAGGTGGCGTCGCTGGAGTTCTCACTGAAACGCCGTGGAATCTCGCGAACGAACGGGCTGAGCACCCGATAGCTGAGCTTCGACCAGCCCCAGGCGCGCGGCCGAACCAGCGGCGCCAGGAGGATGCTCTGCCCCAGCTCGGGACGCGTACCGTCGGCGAGCAGATAATCCAGGGCAATCGCAGCGCCCGTGCTCTGCCCACAGAGATGCCAGGGGCTTGGCAGACCCAGCGCGCCGGCCTGCTCGAACAGGCCGGCAAGCACCTGCTGATACTCGGCGAAATCGCCGATGCTGGCGCGTGCACCGCTGGACAGCCCGTGCCCAGGCAGGTCGCAGGCGAGCACCGCGAAGTTCATGCTCAGCGCCCAGTCGACCACATGCCGGTACAAGCCCATGTGATCGTAATAACCATGCAGCAACAGCAGCGTGCCGCGCGGTTCGGCCGGCGCCCACAGCTGCACGGCAATCTGGTAGCCGGCCGCGTTGAAGCTGCCGAGGCGGTTGTCCAGGCCGGCAAAGCGCGCTGCCAGGTCGAAGCCATAGAAGCTGCGATAGGCCTGCAGTACGGGCAAATCCAGGCGCGCTGCGGCCAAGGGTCGCAGCAGAAGGCGCAGTCGATCGGGCTGAAACGGCTCTGACATTGGGCTTTCCATAGGTTGCGCGAGGCACGCGGGTAAATTCGGCGCCCTCTCCTCGAATGCTGCGATATTCAGCTGCCAGGCGCATCGTGGCAAGCTACACGCCCTTTTTAAGCCCGGCCCGCCCCATGCCCCGCCTGTCACGCAAGAACCTGCTCATCGCCCTGCTCGCCCTGGCCTGGCTGGTCGGCATGCTGCTCGCCTACCGCTGGTTCGAAACGCGTTACCTGCGCACCTTCGACGAGCGTGCAGCGGTGTTCTCCGGCGCCGAGCTACGACTGCCCGCCGAGCTGAGCGGCCCCGGCGCGATCCGCCTGGTGCACTTCTGGGACCCCGCCTGCCCGTGCAACGTCGGCAACCAGCAACACCTGGCCGAACTGATCGAGCACTACGCGCCGCGAGGCGTGCAATTTCACGTCGTACAGAAGCCCGGCAGCCAGGGCCGCCTGCCCGCCGAGCTGGCCGCGCTGCAAACCATCAACGAGCTGCCCGGCAGTGCCAACCTGCCGGCCAGCCCAGCCGTGGCGATCTGGGACAAGCAGGGCCAACTGGCCTACTTCGGCCCCTACAGCGAAGGCCTGGTCTGCAATTCCAGCAACAGTTTCATCGAGCCCATACTCGAAGCGCTCGCGGCCGGGCGCAAAGTGGCTGCCAGCAACACCCTGGCGGTAGGCTGCTTCTGCGAATGGGCCAAGCCCGACGCCGACTGACGAACCTCAGCCACGCCCGCGTGGCGTGCCGCCCTGCCAGCGGCGAAACGCCCGGTAAAACGGCGACAGCTCGGCAAAGCCGCACGCACGCGCCACTTCACGCACACCCAGGCCCTGATCCAGCAGGCGCAATGCGCGCAAGCGCCGCACCTCGTCGTGCAATGCGCGAAAACTGCTGCCCTGCTCGCTCAGCGAGCGCTGCAAGGTACTGCGCGGGCTGCCCAGCGCCACTGCACAAGCCTCCAGGCTGCAGGTCGTCGCGCCCAGATTGACCTCGAGCCAGTAGCGCACCCGCACCAGCAGCTGGTTCTCCAGCAATCCGGCCAACTGCTTCTCGGCTTCCTCGCTGAGCACCTCGAACAAGCGCGGGCTGGCACTGCGCGAGGGCCGCGAGAGCGACGCACGCGACAGGATCAGCACGTCATGTGGCTGTGAGAAGCGCGGTTCGACACCGAGCAGGCGGCGGTGCTCGGCTAACCTGCGCGGCGCGCGATGGCGAAACTCCACGCCCAGCAGTGGCAACTCGCCGCCCGCAGACGCCAGCATCTTGCTCAGCAGCACGGCCAGACACTCCATCTGCTGACGCAACGAGCCAACCTCGCGGTAGTTGAGATCGATCACCAGACGCACTTCATCGCCCTGCTCCTCCAACCTGGCGGCAAAGCCACCGGAGAGGATGTGCTGGAAGCGCACGAAGGCCTGCAGGCCCTGGCGCAGATCACGCGCCGCCAGCAGCAGGTAACCGACCACGTCCATCGGCCGTGGCTGCATCACCTCGCCCAGGTGCAGGCCGATGTCGACATCCCCGCTGATTCCCTCCAGCGCCTGCCAGAAGCGCGGCGCATTGTCGTGTTCCTCTCGCGCCTCCAGCAACGGAGCCGCCAGCGCCACACCGGCATAGGCGCGGCGGTAGGTATCGGTAGGATCGAACCCCAATGCGGCCAGCGCCTCGTAGAGCAGGCGGCGCAAGGTTGAAGAGTGGGTGAGTGCGACGAAGGCGTTGTCGACCATGGCAGACTCAGACAGATATTGACCATAGACTTTCAATATTGAGGCATAAGGTCAATGCCGGCACGCAGGCGCCCGCGCAAAATGCTCGCTCGCTTGCCCCACAACAATAAGGATCGCTCGATGAAACGCTCCCTGACCGCCCTTGCCCTGGTGATTGCCGCCGCGGCTGGCGGCCTGACCTGGTACCTGCACGACAAGCAACCGCAGCGCGACGGCGAGCAGGTACTCGCGGCCCTGCAGGCGCCGGTCACGGTCGACTACGACGAACGCGGCGTGCCGCACATCCGCGCCGAGAACGAGGCGGACATGTACCGCGCCCTGGGTTTCGTGCATGCCCAGGACCGTCTGTTCCAGATGGAGCTGCTCAGGCGCCTGGCGCGCGGCGAGCTGGCCGAGGTGCTCGGCGAAAAGCTGGTCCCCACTGATCGTCTGTTCCGCACCCTGGAAATCGGCCGCCATGCCGATGCCTACGCGGCCCGCCTGGATCCCGCCAGCCCGTCCACCCAGGCATTGCTGCACTACCTCGAAGGGGTCAACCAGTACCAGGCCAACCGGCCACGCCCGCTGGAGTTCGACCTGCTGGGCATCGAGCCGCGCCCATTTACCCTGGCAGACACCCTGAGCGTCGCCGGCTACATGGCCTACAGCTTCGCGGCCGCACTGCGCACCGAACCGCTGATGACGCATATCCGCAACGAGCTGGGCGCGGACTACCTCAAGGTCTTCGACCTCGACTGGCACCCACAGGGCGTACTTGGCCCTTCCCTGGCCGCCAATGACTGGAAGGACCTGTCCGCCCTGGCCCAGCTCAGCAACAGCGCCTTACAAGGCACTGGCCTGCCGCAGTTCGAGGGCAGCAACGCCTGGGCGCTGTCCGGCAGCCGCACCGCCAGCGGCAAACCGCTGCTGGCGGGCGATCCGCACATTCGCTTCTCGCTGCCGGCAGTCTGGTACGAAGCCCACCTGCAGGCACCCGGCTACGAGCTGTACGGTTACCACCACGCGCTGATCCCCAGCGCCATGCTCGGCCACAACCGTGATTTCGCCTGGAGCCTGACGATGTTCCAGAACGACGATCTCGACCTGATCGCCGAGCGCGTCAACCCGAACAATCCCGAGCAGGTCTGGTATCGCGGTAACTGGGTCGATCTTCAACAACGTACCGAGAGCATCCGGGTCAAAGGCGCCGAGCCGGTGCAGATCACTCTGCGCCGCTCACCGCACGGCCCGATCATCAACGATGCTCTGGGCCAGACCAGCGGCAGCACGCCGATCGCCATGTGGTGGGCCTTCCTGGAGACCGACAACCCGCTCCTCGACGCCTTCTACCAGCTGAACCGCGCCGACAGCCTGGACAAGGCCCGCGCCGCCGCCGAGAAGATCGAAGCGCCCGGCCTCAACGTGGTCTGGGCCAATGCCGCCGGCGATATCGGCTGGTGGGCGGCCGCCAAACTGCCGCTACGCCCGAGCGGGGTCAATCCGACCTTCATTCTCGACGGTGCCAGCAGCGAAGCGGACAAGCTCGGTTACCAACCATTCAGCGCCAACCCACAGGAAGAGAACCCGCAGCGCGGCTACATCGTCTCGGCCAATTACCAGCCGGTGCCGGCCAGCGGCATCGAGATTCCCGGCTACTACAACCTGCCTGACCGCGGCCAGCGCCTGAACCAGCGCCTGAGCGATGCCTCGGTGAAATGGGACCTGCACAACAGCCAGGCCCTGCAGCTCGATACCGGTAGCGACTACCCCAAACGGGTGCTGACCCCGATCCTCGACGAGTTGCGCGCCGCCGCCCAGGGCGAGCAGGAGCAAGCCATGGTGCAGGCCCTGGCCGACTGGAACGGCGAACATCCGCTGGACTCGGTGAGCGCCACCCTGTTCAGCCAGTTGCTCTACCAGCTGGCCCACGAGGCCATGGCCGATGAACTGGGCGTTGCCTTCTTCGACAGCCTGCTGCAAAGCCGCGCGCTCGACATCGCCCTGCCGCGCCTGACAGCTGACGCGACTTCGCCCTGGTGGCGGCGCCAGGGGGGCAGCGGCGAGGAAACCCGCGCACAGATCGTCGCCGACGCCTGGCGTGCCAGCCTGGCGCACCTGCACGCGCAGTTCGGTGATGACCCCGCCGATTGGCAATGGGGACGCGCCCATACCCTGACCCACAGCCACCCGCTGGGCCAGCAACAGCCGCTGGCCTGGTTGCTGAATGCCGGCCCGTTCGCCGCGCCGGGCAGCCACGAAGTACCGGACAACCTCTCGCACAAGATCGGCCCAGCGCCCTGGCCAGTGGTCTACGGCCCCTCGACCCGACGCCTGATCGACCTGGCCGATGCCAGCACGGCGCTCGGCGGCAACCCCGTGGGCCAGAGCGGCGTCCCCTTCGACCCACACTACGCCGACCAGGCCGCCGGTCACGTGCTCGGCGTATACCGTCCACAACACCTGAACACCGAGGATGTGACGGCCAACAGCCAGGGCACGCTCAGGCTGCTGCCCCGCTAAGCGCTGCCCGGCCTGCGCACGCTGCGTCGCAACGACCAGCGTGCACCACGTAGCCGGGCAGCTCCGTTCACCGCGTGGTGCGCCGCCGGTGCATCACGCTGCACACTGGTGCACGTCTCCCGCAACGAACGCCTCGCTGCGCCCGCCTGCCCTCCGCAAAGCCCAGGAAACAAGGGCTTCACGTCCATGTAAGAAAACTGGCACACGCCCTGCATAGGCTTAAGCAACTCAAGTTTCGGGGGCCTTGGTACAGGCAGGCTGGGGAATCCCCTTCTTTATTCGACGTGATCACCACGTCACAAGCGGCGCCACCGCTCATTCGAGAGCACGCCGCTACCCGTTTCGGGGACCTTGGTACAGGCAGGCCGGGGGATCCCCACTTTATTCGACGCGCTCGCCGCGTCACGACCAGCGCCACCGCTCATTGCAGAGCCCGGCGCAGCCCGTTTCGGGGACCTTGGTACAGGCAGGCTGGGGATCCCTTCTTTATTCGACGCGCTCACCGCGTCACAACCGGCGCCGCCGCTCATCCCAGAGCGCAGCGCTGTCAGTTTCGGGGACCTTGGTACAGGCAGGCCGGGGGATCCCCTTCTTTATTCGGGACGCAGTGCCAGTCGCGCACGCCAACGTCCATCCTCTTGTGCACCGCGCCACTCCCCGTCCAGCGGACGGGGCGAGACCAGCACCAGCAGCAGATCCCTTCCGTCGCGCTCCACACGCCAGTTCACCAGGCCAAGCGGCAGTTTGAGCTGGCCATCGCGCACCCGCCCGTAGGCATCCTCGTAGCGATACACCAGAGCGCCGTCGACATGCTCGACGCGAGCTTGTGGCTCACGGTTGAGCCAGAGCTGCAGCCCCTGCTCCCAGGGCTCGACGTCCTCGATATGAATGCGCGGCGGCTCGAACAGACGCCCGAGCATGACCCCGACGAGGAAGGCGATCAGCATCACCGACGCCATAAAACGCCAGCGCAAACGCGGCCGTGGATCCTCTGGCGGCGTAGAATGGCGCTCGTCCCAGTGCTCGGAGTGCTGCATGTTCCACGTCATCCTCTTTCAACCGGAAATACCGCCCAATACCGGCAACATTATCAGGCTGTGCGCCAACAGCGGCTGTCAGCTGCACCTGATCGAGCCACTGGGCTTCGAGCTGGACGACAAGCGCCTGCGCCGCGCCGGCCTGGATTACCACGAATACGCCACGCTCAAGCGCCATCCGGACCTGCCGAGCTGCCTCGACAGCCTTGGCCAGCCGCGCCTGTTCGCCTTCACCACCAAGGGCTCGCAGCCGTTCCATGAGGTCGCCTACCAGCCCGGTGACGCCTTCCTGTTCGGCCCGGAAAGCCGCGGCCTGCCCGAGGACGTGCGCAATGCCCTGCCACCCGAGCAGCGTGTGCGCCTGCCGATGCGCGCCGGTTGCCGCAGCCTGAACCTCTCCAACACCGTGGCCGTGACCGTTTACGAAGCCTGGCGACAAAACGGCTTCGCCGACGCCGAGTAAGGCGCCAGACGGACACAAAAAAGCGCCCCGCGGGGCGCTTTTTCATGCAACCGAGCCGCGCTTAGTGAGCGGTGGTTTCGCCGGACTGCTGCATGCGCTGCAGCTCCTGGGCGTACAGCGCGTCGAAGTTCACCGGCGACAGCATCAGCGCCGGGAACGAGCCACGGATCACCAGGCTGTCCAGCGCTTCACGGGCATACGGGAACAGGATGTTCGGGCAGAACGCGCCGAGGGTGTGGCTCATCGAAGCGGCGTCCAGGCCCTTGATCAGGAAGATGCCTGCCTGCTGAACCTCAGCGATGAAGGCGACTTCTTCGCCGTTCTTCACGGTTACCGACAGGGTCAGCACGACTTCATGGAAGTCGCCGTCCAGAGCTTTCTGGCGGGTGTTCAGGTCCAGGCCAACGCTCGGCGTCCACTCCTGACGGAAGATTTCCGGGCTCTTCGGCGCTTCGAAGGACAGGTCCTTGACGTAGATGCGCTGCAGGGAGAATTGCGGGTTCTGCGAATCGTCAGCGGCTGCGCCGCTGTTGGCTTGCTCGGTCATGGCGTTTGCCTTCCTTAACGTTGAGTGTTCAAGCGGGGCTCTGCAGCAGCGCATCGAGCTTGCCGGCGCGCTCCAGGGCATAGAGGTCGTCACAACCACCCACGTGGGTGCTGCCGATCCAGATTTGCGGTACCGAGGTGCGCCCGGCCTTGCGGGTCATCTCCGCGCGAATGGCCGGCTGGCCGTCAACGCGGATTTCCTCGAAGTCCACCCCTTTGCTGGCCAGGAGCTGCTTGGCCCGCATGCAGTAGGGGCACCAGTCGCTGGAGTAGACGACCACGCTGGCCATGTCACTTCACCAGCGGCAGGTTGTCGCCACGCCAGGTAGCGATGCCACCGGACAGCTTGGCGGCGGTGAAACCGGCCTTCTTCAGCTCGCGGGCGATGCTGCCGGCGTGCTGACCCATGGCGTCGACCACGACGATGGTCTTGGCCTTGTGCTTCTCCAGCTCGGTAATGCGCGTAACCACCTTGTCGTAGGGGATGTGCAGCGAATCGACGATATGGCCTGCGGAGAAGTCCTTCTGCGCACGTACGTCGAGCACCACGCCCTGGTCGCTGTTGACCAGCGCGGTGAGCTCGCGGCTGGACAGGCTCTGCCCGCCCTTGCGCATTTCGGTGATGATCAGCAACACCAGCAGAACGGCAAACGTTCCACTCAGAAGATAGTGGTTGGTGATGAATTCAATCAGGTGAGCGAGCATCTATAGGACCCAGGGCGGTAAAATGCCGGCCAGTATACACAGCCCCACAGGTCGGCCAAACCCCGTCCGGCAGTGACGCGCCAGGCGCTTGGCCCTAAAATGCCGGGCTGTTCCATTGCCCCCTCAGACGCAGAGCGAGCCAGTTTAATGAGTGCCACGCCAAAACCCTTGGTTCTGATCATCCTCGACGGCTTCGGTCACAGCGACAAACCCGAGTACAACGCCATCTACGCCGCCAACACACCGGTCTACGACCGCCTGCGTGCCACCTACCCGCACGGCCTGATCTCCGGCAGCGGCATGGATGTCGGCCTGCCGGACGGACAGATGGGCAACTCGGAGGTCGGCCACATGAACCTCGGTGCAGGGCGTGTGGTGTACCAGGACTTCACCCGCGTAACCAAGGCAATCCGCGACGGCGAATTCTTCGATAATGCGACCATCAACCAGGCCGTGGACAAGGCCGTGGCCGCCGGCAAGGCCGTGCACATCCTCGGCCTGCTCTCCGATGGCGGCGTGCACAGCCATCAGGATCACATCGTCGCCATGGCCGAGCTAGCCGCCAAGCGCGGCGCCGAGAAGATCTACCTGCACGCCTTCCTCGATGGCCGCGACACGCCGCCCAAGAGCGCGCAGCCGTCCATCGAACTGCTCGACGCCGCCTTCGCCCGCCTCGGCAAGGGTCGCATCGCCAGCCTCACCGGCCGCTACTTCGCCATGGACCGCGACAACCGCTGGGATCGTGTCGAGCAGGCCTACCACCTGATCGTCGACGGCGCCGGCCAGTTCAACGCCGCCAGCGCAGTCGAAGGCCTGCAGGCCGCCTACGAGCGCGGCGAGAGCGACGAGTTCGTCAAGGCCACCACCGTCGGCACGCCGGTGCAGGTCGAGGACGGCGACGCCGTGGTGTTCATGAACTTCCGCGCCGACCGCGCCCGCGAACTGACCCGCGCCTTCGTCGAGCCGGGCTTCAAGGAATTCGAGCGCAAACGCGCGCCGCAGGTCGGCTTCGTCATGCTCACCCAGTACGCGGCGAGCATCAAAGCGCCCAGCGCCTTCGCTCCGGAAGCGCTGACCAACGTGCTCGGCGAATACCTGGCCAAAAACGGCAAGACCCAGTTGCGCATCGCCGAGACCGAGAAATACGCTCACGTCACCTTCTTCTTCTCCGGCGGCCGCGAAGAGCCGTTCGAGGGCGAAGAGCGCATCCTGATTCCGTCGCCGAACGTCGCCACCTACGACCTCAAGCCGGAAATGAGCGCACCGGAAGTCACCGACAAGATCGTCGATGCCATCGAAAATCAGCGCTATGACGTGATCATTGTCAATTACGCCAACGGTGACATGGTCGGCCACACCGGCGTGTTCGAGGCAGCAGTCAAGGCCGTGGAAACCCTCGACACCTGCGTCGGCCGCATTGCCGAGGCACTGGACAAGGTCGGCGGCGAAGCGCTGATCACCGCCGACCACGGCAACGTCGAGCAGATGGAAGACGAGTGCACCGGCCAGGCGCACACCGCCCACACCTGCGAACCGGTGCCGTTCATCTACGTTGGCAAGCGCCCGGCACGCATCCGCGAAGGGGGCGTACTGGCCGACGTGGCACCGACGCTGCTCACGCTGATGGACCTCGAACAGCCAGCCGAAATGACCGGCAAGACCATCGTCGAGTTGCAGTAATCGACAGAAAACAAGAAACGCCCCGCGCCATAAGGCCTGGGGCGTTTTTTTTGCCCGGCAGCGCGGGCATACTAGGCCTCAATTCGCCCTCCGGTGTCGCCTCGCCCATGCTTCGCATCCTCGTCCTGATTCTGCTCAGCAGCCTGATCGCTCCGGCCATCGCCGATCAGCGTGCCGATACCCAGCGCCAGCTGGAAGCCGCACGCCAGGACGTCGCCGAGCTGAAGAAGCTGCTGGAGAAACTGCAGCAGGAGAAATCCGGCGTGCAGCAGCAGTTGAAGAAGACCGAGACCGAGATGGGCGAGCTGGAAAGCCAGGTCAAGGACCTGCAGCACGAGCTCAAGGACAGCGAGCAGGAAATCCAGCGCCTGGATCAGGAGAAAAAAAAACTCCAGAGCGCGCGCACTGAACAGCAGCGACTGATCGCCATCCAGGCGCGGGCCGCCTATCAGAGCGGGCGCCAGGAGTATGTCAAGCTGCTGCTCAACCAGCAGAACCCGGAAAAGTTCTCGCGCACCCTGACCTATTACGACTACCTCAGCCAAGCCCGCCTCGAACAGCTCTCGGCCTTCAACGAGACCCTGCGCCAGCTGGCCAACGTCGAGCAGGAAATCACCAGCCACCAGGCCCAGCTCCAGGCGCAGAAGGCCGGTCTGGATGAGCGTCACGCCAAGCTCGCCGAGGCGCGCAAGGAACGCCAGCAAGCCCTGGCCAAGCTCAACCGCGACTTCGCCAGCCGTGATCAGCGCCTCAAGGCGCGTCAGCAGGAGCAGGCCGAACTGGGGCGCGTGCTGAAGACCATCGAAGAGACACTGGCCCGTCAGGCCCGCGAAGCCGAGGAGGCACGCAAGCGCGCCCTGGCCGCCCAGAAGACCGAGCAGGCACGCCCAGGCAGTCAGCCAAGCGGCCCACTGGTGACCTCCGGCGCCGTCTATGGCGGGCCTTTCGCCAGCGCGCGAGGTAAGCTGCCATGGCCGGTCGATGGCCGATTGGTAGCACGCTACGGAACCCCTCGCGGCGGCGACGCTCGTACTAAATGGGACGGCGTGCTGATCGGCGCGCCGGCCGGCAGTCAGGTACGCGCCGTGCATGGCGGGCGAGTGGTATTCGCCGACTGGTTGCGCGGCGCCGGCCTGTTGGTCATTCTCGACCATGGCAACGGTTATCTGAGCCTGTACGGCCACAACCAGAGCCTGCTCAAGAGTGCCGGAGACGTGGTCAAGGCCGGCGACCCCATCGCCACCGTTGGTAGCAGCGGTGGCCAGGAAACATCGGCGCTGTACTTCGCCATTCGCCAGAACGGCCGTCCGAGTGATCCGGCACAATGGTGCCGCGCGCAGGGATAAGCGCTTTATCCATTTAGGAGTTGTGTTCATGCCCCATCGCTTTCGCCCCACCTGCCTGGCTCTGGCCCTCGGGCTGCTGCTTGGCACTCCAGCCCTGCAAGCTGCCGAGCCTGCCCCCGCGCCGGCACCGGCGGCGAGCAGCAAGGCCCCGCTGCCACTGGATGAACTGCGCACGTTTGCCGAGGTGATGGACCGCATCAAGGCCGCCTATGTCGAGCCGGTCAGCGACAAGACCCTGCTGGAAAATGCCATCAAGGGCATGCTCAGCAATCTCGACCCGCACTCGGCCTACCTCGAGCCGGAAGCCTTCGCTGAACTGCAGGAAAGCACCAGCGGCGAATTCGGCGGTCTGGGCATCGAGGTCGGCATGGAAGACGGCTTCGTCAAGGTGGTATCGCCCATCGATGACACGCCCGCCTCGAAAGCCGGCATCCAGCCTGGCGACCTGATCGTCAAGATCGACGGCCAACCGACCAAGGGCCTGTCGATGATGGAAGCCGTCGACAAGATGCGCGGCAAGGCCGGCAGCAAGATCGAGCTGACCCTGGTGCGTGATGGCGGCCGCCCGTTCGACCTGACCCTGACCCGCGCCGTGATCAAGGTGCGCAGCGTGAAGAGCCAGATGCTCGAAGACGGCTACGGCTATCTGCGTATCTCGCAATTCCAGGTCAACACCGGCGAGGAAGTCGGCAAGGCACTGACCAAGTTGCGCCAGGAGAATGGCAACAAGAAGCTGAGCGGCCTGGTCATGGACCTGCGCAACAACCCGGGCGGTGTGCTGCAGGCTGCGGTGGAAGTGGCCGACCACTTCCTCAAGAGCGGGCTGATCGTCTACACCGAAGGCCGCCTGGCCAACTCCGAACTGCGCTTCAACGCCGATCCGGCCGACGCCAGCGAAGGCGTGCCGCTGGTGGTGCTGATCAACGGTGGCAGTGCCTCAGCCTCGGAAATCGTCGCGGGCGCTCTGCAGGATCACAAACGTGCAGTGCTGATGGGTACCGACAGCTTCGGCAAGGGTTCGGTACAGACCGTGCTGCCGCTGAACAACGACCGCGCGCTGAAACTGACCACGGCGCTGTACTTCACCCCCAACGGTCGCTCGATCCAGGCTCAGGGCATCATCCCCGACATCGAGGTGGCACGCGCCAAGCTCACCCGCGAGCAGGACAGCGAAGGCATCAAGGAAGCCGATCTGCAGGGTCACCTGGGCAATGGCAATGGCGGCGCCGATCGCCCCAGCCGTGGTGCCCAGGCTGCGCGTGCGGATCGCCCGCAGGACGACGACTACCAGCTGAGCCAGGCACTCAACCTGCTCAAGGGCCTGAGCGTCACGCGCGGCAACTGAGACAAGCAGGCAATACGAAAAAGCCCGGACAACTGTCCGGGCTTTTTCTTGTCTTCAGGAGCTTGTCGCGGGACGCCGAGGTGAAGCGCACCGGGGCCGGCACCAGCGTCACGGCTACTGCGCCCTGCCCACCCTGCGGTTTTCGCAACCGCAGATGATTACAGGTAATTCTCGGTAATGTCGTCGATGAAGCCGTCGGCACGCATCTGGTCCAGTGCCTTCTGCAGACGCTCGACCACTTCGTCCGGAGTGTCCTTGTTCAGCGCCAGGTACAGCTCGGCGTCATTGAAGCGCAGCACGGTGTTGAGGCCGCTGACGTCTTCCTGCTTGGCCAGGTAGCGGCCGACCGGGTCGGTGGTGGCCCACAGGTCGATCTGCCCGCGCACCAGCTTCTTCACGTTCTCCTGGTCACGCAGGGCGTTGAGTGGCTCCAAACCCTGGCTTTCCAGATGCTGGCTGACCGCATCGTTCTTGTAGGCGCCGACGCGGTACTTGGCAGCGTCCTTGAGGCTCGACACCTTGATATCGTTACCCGGCGCAGCGAGCAGCACCCAGCCGGTCTTGGCCAACGGTCCCACCCACTTGAACAGCGGTTTGCGCTCCTCGGTATAGGTGGTGGAGAACAGGCCGTAGTTGGGCTTGTCCAGGGTCAGGCGATAGAGACGATCCCAGGGGAAGCGCAGGGTCAGGGTGTAATCGATGCCGGCACGCTTGAACATTTCGCGCACGATGTCAGCACTGATGCCATCGATCGAGTCATCTCGGGCAAAGTTCTTGTCATCGATCGCCATGTTGAACGGCGGGAAATTCTCGGTCAGCAGGATTACCTTGTAATCGCGCGGCAGTTCCGCATGAGCGATACCAGCACCTAGGCACAGTGCCAAAAGCAGACGTTGACTCAGTTTCTTCAGCATAAGAGCGACTCCCCAGACTTCATATCGACGGGATCAGCCACCGCACAGGGCAGCTGCTTCCGCACCGACAATCACATGTAGTTTCTCTGTATATCGTCCAGCACGCCTTCGGCACGCATCTGCTCCAGAGCAGTTTGCAAACGCTGCACCACTTCATCAGGGGTGTTGCGATTGAGCGCCAGGAACAACTCCGACTCGTTGAAGTGCAATACCGTCTGCAGGCCGGTGACGTCTTCCTGCTTGGCCAGATAGCGCCCCACCGGATCGGTGGTGGCCCATAGGTCGATCTGCCCACGCATCAGCTTCTTGGCATTTTCCTGATCACGCAGCGAATCATACGTGGTCACCCCCTGGCCAGCCAGATAGAGACTGACCGCGGCATTCTTGTAGGCACCTATACGGTATTGGGCTGCATCCTGCAGGCTCGACACCTTGATCTGGCTATCAGGCGCCGCGAGCAACACCCGGCTGGTCTTGGCCAGCGGGCCAACCCACTTGAACAGCGGCTTGCGCTCCTCGTTAAAGGTGGTGGAAAACAAACCCACATTGGGCGTGTCCAGGGTCATCTTGTAGACACGATCCCAGGGGAAACGCAGGGTCAGGGTGTAATCGATGCCGGCACGCTTGAACATCTCACGCACGATGTCGGCGCTGATACCGTCGATGCTATCGCCACGGGCGAAGTTCTTGTCGTCCACCGCCATGTTGAAGGGCGGGAAATTCTCGGTCAGCAGTACCACCTTGTAATCCCGTGGCAGCTCCGCGTGGGCGAAGCCGGAGGCGAGAAACAGGGCGACGAACAAGCTTTTCTTCAGAGTTTTCAGCATAAGACGTACCGCTCGCATGGCTTTAGGTTTCGGCTAGCGACATCCTTGCATGGACCCGAGGCCGGTCATTGGCGCTCAGTGGCTTGCCGTCCATGGCCAGCGACCGACTCGTAGTCGGTCGCGTATTCGGTGCTTACAGATAACTGTTAAGAGTCTTCTCGACGAAGCCTTCGGCGCGCATCCGATCCAGCGCGCCCTGCAACTTGGCGACGATCTCGTCGGGTGTTTCCCTGTTCAGTGCCAGGTACAGCTCGGCACTGTCGAAACGCAAGACGGTCTTCAGGCCGGAGATGCCTTCCTGCTTGGCCAGGTAACGGCCGGCCGGATCGCCCGTGGCCCAAAGATCGATTTGTCCGGCGACAAGCTTGCGCGCATTTTCCTGGTCGCGCAGCGACGTGCTGTGATCCACGCTCTTGTCGGTCAGGTACTCGGAGATCGCATCGCCCTTGTAAGCGCCGATGCGATAGGACTTGGCCTCATCCAGGCTGCTCAGGTTGATCGGGCTGTCCCCCTTGGCCAGCATCACCCAGTCATCGGGACCGATCGGGCCCACCCATTTGAACAGTTGCTCACGCTCCGGCAGACGCGCGGTGACGAATACCCCATAGCCTGGCTTTTCCAGAGCCAGCTTGTAGATACGATCCCAGGGGAAGCGCAACGTCAGGTTGTACTGGACCTCGGCGCGCTTGAACATTTCCTTGACGATATCCACAGCGACGCCGTCGATGTTGTCTTCCTGGGCGAAGTTCTTGCCGTTGTTCGCCATGTTGTATGGCGGAAAGTTTTCGGTGAGCAGGACCACGTTGTAGTTCGGGTCCACTTCGGCGCGCGCGGCACCGGCCAGCACCACAAGGGTGCCGCCCAGCGCGATCAGCAGGCGTTTGAACATGGCGTTTCTCTTTTTAATAAAAGGCAGACCTCATCAGAATAACCGCCATACCCTCCCCAGCCCAGCGATTACTGGCAGTGTGCCTCAGTAGCGCGCCTCGATGCTCTTCAACGCCCCCTCGGCCCGCAGCGAGTCCAATGTACGTTGCAACTTCTGCACCAGCTCATCAGGGGTTTGCCGGTTGAGCGCCAGGTACAGGTCGGCCTTGTACAGGTGCTGCACCACCTTGAGGCTCTCCACCCCCTCCTGACGTGCAACGAAGCGCCCAGCCTGATCCGAAGTGACCCACAGATCGATCTGCCCACGCTCGAGCTTGCGCACGTTCTCGGCATCGCGCAGCGCTGTCTGCACCTCGATACCCTTGTCCAACAGGAACTGGGTCTTGGCATCGTCCTTGTAGCCGCCAATGCGGTAACGCCGCGCATCCTCCAGCGAGCCCAGCTGGATAGCGCTGTCGCCCTTGGCGAACAACACCCAGTCGTTGCTGGCGATCGGGCCGACCCACTTGAACAGTTTTTCGCGCTCGGCCGTGCGCGCCGTGGAGAACAGGCCATAACCGGCATCATCCAGGGTCTGCTGGTAAACACGCTGCCAGGGGAAGCGCAGGATCAGCTGGCACTCGACACCGGCTCGCTCGCAGACGGCGCGCAGGATGTCGGCGCTGATGCCGGAGACATTGTCGTCGCGCGCAAAGTTGTTGCCAGTGACCGACATGTTGAATGGCGGCAGGTTCTCCGTAAGCAGCACCAGCGACTCCGCACGCGCAAGACTGAGGCCACAGGACAGGGCCAGGATGGTCACGAAACGAATAAGGAACATGAAGACTCCGTGTCGAAAATGCTCGGCAAAAGATGCCCTCCGCGATCGCGGGGACGAGGGATTCAGGGATATGCGGAGAATGCTAGCGAGATTGCCGGCACTTTGCCGTCGACTCGCCCGCAGCTTTGCGCCAAGGCAGCGTGGCACGGGCGCTTCGGGGAGCAGAGCGGGTCGCTCAGAGCCGCTTGCGCGGCCCGAGCGAGGCAGTCATCAGCGGACGACGATGCCGCGGCTGGCCAGATAGGCCTTGGCTTCCGGCACGCTGTATTCGCCGAAGTGGAAGATGCTCGCGGCCAGCACCGCATCGGCCTTGCCTTCGAGGATGCCGTCGGCCAGGTGCTGCAGGTTGCCGACGCCACCGGAGGCGATCACCGGCACGCGCACGGCCTCGCTGATGGCGCGGGTCACGCCCAGGTCGTAGCCGCTCTTCACTCCGTCCTGGTCCATGCTGGTGAGCAGGATCTCGCCGGCGCCCAGGCCTTCCATCTTGCGCGCCCACTCGACGGCATCCAGGCCGGTCGGCTTGCGCCCGCCATGGGTGAAGATTTCCCAGCGCCCCGACTCACCCGGCGCCGATACGCGCTTGGCGTCGATGGCGACGACGATGCACTGCGAGCCGAAACGCGCGGCGGCTTCGCCGACGAACTCGGGGTTGAACACTGCCGCAGTGTTGATCGACACCTTGTCGGCACCGGCATTGAGCAGGTTGCGGATGTCCTGCACGGTACGCACGCCACCACCGACGGTGAGCGGAATGAACACCTGGCTGGCCATGCGCTCGACCGTATGCAGGGTGGTGTCACGACCGTCGACGCTGGCGGTGATGTCGAGGAAGGTGATCTCGTCGGCACCTTGCTCATCGTAGCGGCGGGCGATCTCCACCGGGTCACCGGCATCGCGGATGTTCTCGAACTTGACGCCCTTGACCACGCGGCCATTGTCGACGTCGAGGCAAGGGATGATACGTTTGGCCAGTGCCATATCGGTGCTCTCGCAGTTCTGTAGGGTGGGCAACGCTCTTTTTGCCCACCATTGTTCGGTGGACAGCCCATGAAGGCTTTCCACCCTACGGCTGACTTAACCTTTGAAGCTGTCGCAGAAGCTCTGCGCTTCGGCCACGTCCAGGGTGCCTTCATAGATGGCACGGCCGGTGATGGCGCCGATGATGCCGGGCGAACGCGCCAGCAGCAGTTTCTCGATGTCGCCAAGGTTGTGGATGCCGCCGGAAGCGATCACCGGAATGCGACTGGCGGCAGCCAGCGCTGCGGTCGCTTCGACGTTGCAGCCCTGCATCATGCCGTCTTTGGCGATATCGGTATAAACGATGGCGGACACACCATCGGCCTCGAAGCGCTTGGCCAGATCGGTAGCCTGCACGCTGGAGACTTCCGCCCAGCCGTCGGTGGCGACGAAACCGTCCTTGGCATCCAGGCCGACGATCACCTTGCCGGGGAAGGCCTTGCAGGCCTCGGTGACGAACTCGGGCTGCTTCACTGCCTTGGTGCCGATGATCACGTAGCTGACGCCAGCGCGCACGTAGTGCTCGATGGTCTCCAGGGTACGGATACCGCCGCCGATCTGGATTGGCAGATTGGGGTAACGCTTGGCGATGGCGGTGACCACCTCGCCATTGACCGGCTGCCCTTCGAAGGCGCCGTTGAGGTCGACCAGGTGCAGGCGACGGCAACCGCCCTCGACCCACTTGGCGGCCATGCTCACCGGGTCATCGGAGAACACCGTGGAGTCTTCCATGCGGCCCTGGCGCAGGCGCACGCAGGCGCCGTCCTTCAGATCGATAGCGGGGATAATCAGCATCGGTTGAACCTGCTCAAGTTTGAATTCGGTGAGGCGCTCAGTTCTTTTCGAGCGCCCAAAGGTCACTCTCGATGCTTTCGAACCTGTCTTTCAGGTGCGCCTGCACGTCGAGAATCGCCTTGTTGTAATAGTGCGGAGCCAGCTCGCGGGTGATCAGATCGAGCACCTCCTGAACTTCGAAGGTCCCCAGCTGCAGCTCGAAACGCTCATCGAGAAAGCGCTGCAACATCAACAGCGCGGCCTGCTCCTGAGCAGGTTCGAGCGCGAGACTGGGAACCTTGGCGCGGGCCATTACCAGCGGCCATCCCAGGCGGCGAAGTTCTGCAGCAGCTGCAGACCGTGGGTATGGCTCTTCTCCGGGTGGAACTGCACGGCGAAGCGCGAGCCTTCGGCCAGCGCGGCGGCGAAGTCCTTGCCGTAGCGGCCACGACCGACCACCTGTTGCGGCTTGCCGGCCTCGACGTAGTAGCTGTGCACGAAGTAGAAGCGCGCCTCGTCCGGAATGTCGTGCCACAGCGGGTGCTTGACCGCCTGGCTGACCTGGTTCCAGCCCATGTGCGGCACTTTGAGGCGCTCGCCCTCTTCGCTCAGATCCTTGCCAAAGAAGCGCACCTGGCCGGGGAACAGGCCGATGCAATCGACACCGTCATTCTCTTCGCTGCGCTCGAGCAGCGCCTGCATACCGACGCAGATACCGAGGAACGGACGGTCGACGCTGACCTCACGCACCAGCTCGTCGAAGCCCAGACGCTTGATCTCGGCCATGCAGTCGCGGATCGCGCCAACACCGGGAAACACCACGCGGTCAGCCTCGCGGATCACCTTGGCGTCGGAAGTCACCAGCACACGGCCAGCGCCGACGTGCTCCAGCGCCTTGGCCACCGAGTGCAGGTTGCCCATGCCATAGTCGATTACGGCTACCGTCTGCATTTACAGGCAGCCCTTGGTCGAAGGCATCTGCCCGGCCATGCGCGGGTCCAGCTCCACTGCCATGCGCAGCGCGCGGCCGAAAGCCTTGAACACGGTTTCGATCTGGTGGTGGGTGTTGTGCCCACGCAGGTTGTCGATATGCAGCGACACCAGCGCGTGGTTGACGAAGCCCTGGAAGAACTCCTGGAACAGGTCGACATCGAAGTTGCCCACCACCGCACGGGTGAACGGCACGTGCATCTGCAGGCCCGGACGACCGGAGAAATCGATCACCACGCGCGACAGCGCCTCGTCCAGCGGCACATAGGAATGGCCGTAGCGGGTCATGCCCTTCTTGTCACCAATGGCCTTGGTGAAGGCCTGGCCGAGGGTGATACCGACATCCTCGACGGTATGGTGGTCGTCGATATGCAGATCGCCCTTGCACTCGATATCGAGGTCGATCAGACCATGACGGGCGATCTGGTCGAGCATGTGCTCGAGAAAGGGCACACCGATATCGAAGCGCGCCTTGCCGGTACCATCCAGGTTGATCGAGACCTTGATCTGGGTCTCCAGGGTGTTGCGCTCGACGAATGCCGTACGTTCGGCCATCACCAGCTCCACGAATTACTAACGGAAAAAGGCCAGCATTATAGGCGTGCCGGGGCGGCAACGGCTACCGGCGATGGCCGAACGGCCAGAAACGAAAAAGCCCGCGCAGGCACCAGGCCTGCGCGGGCTTTTGCAACAGCTCGGCGTTACTGGAACAGTACGACAGTCTTCTGCAGGGTGATCCATACACCCCAGGCCAGCGGCACGCCCACCACCAGCCAGGCAGCGATCACCAGCGGCTTGCTCGACGGGTCAGCCGACCACTCCAGCTCGCTCGCAGCCGGTGCCGACTTCTCGCCATGGGCGCGCTCGGCAGCCAGTTCGGCCTCGCTCATGAAGTACTTGGCCGCCACCGGACGCACCAGGGCGTTGCAGATGAAGCCCAGCACCAGCAGGCCGGCGAGGATGTACAGGGTGATGTCGTAGGCTGCGGCCTTCTCCACACCGATGCTCAGCTGATACTCGCGCAGGTAGTTGACCAGCACCGGGCCGAGCACGCCAGCGACCGCCCAGGCGGTCAGCAGGCGACCGTGGATCGCACCGACCATCTGCGTGCCGAACAGGTCGGCCAGGTAGGCCGGCACAGTGGCGAAGCCGCCGCCATACATCGACAGGATGATGCAGAAGGCCAGCACGAACAGCGCCAGGCTGCCCAGGTGACCCAGCATCGGCACCGAGGCGTAGAGCGCCAGGCCCAGGCCGAAGAACACGAAGTAGGTGCCCTTGCGACCGATGAAGTCCGAGCAGGACGCCCAGAAGAAGCGGCCACCGATGTTGAACAGACTGAGCAGACCGGTAAAGCCGGCAGCGATGGCGGCGATCTCGGCCAGCTGCGCGCCGCTGAGCTGGTTGAACGCCAGGTCGACCCCGATCAGCTTGCCGGCGAAAACCTCCTGCAGCAGCGGCGATGCCATGCCGATGATGCCGATGCCAGCCGACACGTTCAGGCACAGTACGGCCCAGACCAGCCAGAATTGCGGAGTCTTCAGCGCGGTATCAACGTGCACGTGGCCCTTGGTGATCATCGCGTTGTTGGACTTGGCCGCCGGCGCAGTCCAGCCGGCCGGTTTCCAGCCGGTCGGCGGTACGCGGTAAGCCAGAGCACCGCCCATCATGAAGATGAAGTAGATCACCGCCATGACCGCGAAGCTCTGCCACACGCCGACGCTTTCCGGGGTTGCGAAGTGGTTCATCAGCATCGCTGCCAGCGGCGCACCGACCATCGCGCCACCGCCGAAGCCCATGATCGCCATGCCGGTGGCCATGCCGCGCTTGTCCGGGAACCACTTGATCAGGGTCGAGACTGGCGAGATATAGCCCAGGCCCAGACCAATACCGCCGATCACCCCCGAGCCCAGCCACAGCAACCAGATCTGGTGGGTATAGATACCCAGCGCGGAAATCATCAGACCGCCGCACCAGCACAGCGCCGAAACGACACCGGCCTTGCGCGGGCCAGCATGCTCCAGCCAACCACCCCAGATGGCGGCCGAGCAGCCGAGGAAGACGAAGAACAGGGTGTAGATCCAGCCGAGCATGGAAATCTGCCAGTCGCAGTTACTGGCGAAAACCTGCTCGAAGAAGCCCATTTCCGGGGCGCAGGCCGTGGCGGCAGTGATACCGACCGCCTTGGACAGGGGCAGCCAGAATACCGAGAAGCCATAGGCCATACCGATACACAGGTGAATAGCGAGAGCGGCTGGCGGAACCAGCCAACGGTTGAAGCCGGGACGGGCGATGATGCGTTCCTTGGACAGGAATGCCGGCTTCGCCGCGACACCGCCCAATGCAAAGGCGTCAGTCATAGGTGTGGTCTCTTCTTATTGGTTATGAGCAAGCCAAAGCGACCGCTTCAGCTCGCCCAGGCAAAAGCTTGCAGAGAGTAGCACCCAGCCGCGAAAAATCGCCGCGCGCGATGTCAATTATTATCAATTCATGCAGATTTTTTTGCCGCTCCCGCAGAAATCCCCAAGCCCATCTCCGAGGCGTGATAGACGGCTTCGATCCACCCGCAGGCTCATTACGCGCCACCGCCAAGGGGAACCGCCCGCAGTGATTCCGATCCAAGCTCGAGCCGATCCCTGCTCATTGCCATCATCAAGCGTCTGAGCCGGGCAGCATGACGCTATAATCGGCAGTCTTCTGCACCTCGCCATTCCTGCTCTCGAAACCAAGGACCCGTCCATGAAAGCGTTAGGCAAGATCCTGGGCCTTTTCTTTCTCGGCTTGCTGCTGATCGTAGTGGCGCTGCTGTTCGCCCTGACTCACCTGTTCGACCCCAACGACTACAAGGACGAGATCCGCCAGATCGCCCACGACAAGGCCAACCTCGACCTGCAACTCAAGGGCGATATTGGCTGGAGCCTGTTCCCCTGGCTGGGCCTGGAGCTGACCGACGCCACCCTGGCCAGCGCCGATACCCCGGACAAACCCTTCGCCGACCTGCGCATGATTGGCCTGTCAGTGCGCGTGATGCCGCTGCTGCGCAAGGAAGTGCAGATGAGCGACATCCGCGTCGATGGCCTCAACCTCAACCTGCAGCGCGACGACAAGGGCCATGGCAACTGGGAAGGCGTCGGCCGCCCGGCCCAGGCCAGCACAGAACAACCAGCGCCCAGCGAGCCGGCACCGAGCGCTGACACGCCGACGAGCCAGCCGAGCGAAAAACCGGCCGGCCAGCCGCTGAAACTGGACATCGACAGCCTGACCCTGAGCAACTCGCGCGTCGACTACAGCGACGCGCAGAAAGGCCAGCAATTCACCGTCGAGAACATCGAACTGAAAACCGGCGCGATTCGTGAAGGCGCCAGCATCCCGGTCAAGTTCAGCGCCTTCTTCGGCACCAACCAGCCGCTGCTGCGGGCGCGCAGCGAAGTGGAAGGCCAACTGCGTTTCGACCGCGCCCTCAAGCGCTACCAGTTCGAAGACCTGAAGCTGACCGGCGAAGCGTCCGGCGAGCCGCTCAAGGGCAAGACCCTGAATTTCTCCGCCCAGGGCCAGTTGCTGCTCGACCAGGCCGCCAATATCGCCGAGTGGAACGGCCTCAAGCTCTCTGCCAACCAGTTGCGCGCCCTCGGCGAGATCAAGGCGCGCGAGCTGGACCAGGACGCCAAGATCTCCGGCGGGCTGTCCATCGCCTCGCTCAATCTGCGCGAGTTCCTCGAAGGTATCGGCGTCGAATTGCCCGCCATGCAGGCAGGCGATGCCCTTAGCCAGTTCGAACTGGTCAGCCGTCTGAACGGCTCGAGCAAGGGCATGATGTTTGAAGAGCTCAACCTCAAGCTCGACGGCAGCACCTTCACCGGCAACATCGGCGTGGCCGACTTCACCAAGCAGGCGCTGCGCGCCGACCTCAAGGGCGACAAGCTCGACCTCGATCGCTACCTGCCGCTGCAAGCCAAGAACAGTGCCGCAGCCGCGCGCAAGGCCGAGGTCAAGGAAAGCATCGCTGACGCCGGCAAGGACGGCACTACCGCGCTGCCCAATGCACCGACCCAGCAGGCCTGGAGCAACGAGAAAGTGCTGCCGGTGGATCAGCTGCGCAAACTCGACCTGCAACTGGCGCTCAGCCTCGGCCAGCTCAGCTACGACAAGCACCCGCTCACCGATGTCACCCTCAAGGCCAACGGCCGCGGTGGCCTGATCACCCTGGAAGAAGCGCGCGGCAAGATGCAGGGCGGCAGCTTCGTCGGCAGCGGGCGCATCGACGTGCGCCAGGCCGAACCGATGCTCAGTGTCGAGAAGCACCTGAGCCGCATACCGCTTGAACCGCTGCTGAAGAAGGACGACCAGCCCTCGCCGATCAAGGGCCTGCTCGACCTCGATGCCAAGTTCAACACTCGCGGCAACAGCCAGAAGGAGTGGATCGAAGCGCTCAACGGCAACGCCAGCTTCGTGCTCAACGATGGTGTTCTGGTCGATGCCAACCTCGAACAGCAACTGTGCCGTGGCATCGCCACCCTCAACCGCAAGTCCCTGAGCAACCCGCCAACCGGCAAGGACACGCCCTTCCGCGAACTCACGGGCAGCCTCAGCGTGCGCGATGGCGTGGCGCACAACCCTGACCTCAAGGCTCAGGTTCCAGGCCTGGCGGTCAGCGGCAACGGTGACCTCGACCTGCGCGTGCTCGGCCTCGACTACAAGGTCGGCATCACCATCGAGGGCGACAAGCGTGAAATGCCCGACCCGGCCTGCCAGGTCAACGAGCGCTATGTCGGCATCGAGTGGCCGCTGCGCTGCCGCGGCCCGCTGGAACTCGGCGCCAAGGCCTGCCGCCTGGATCAGGACGGCCTGGGCAAGATCGCAGCGCGCCTGGCCGGCAACAAGCTGACCGAGAAGCTCGAAGAAAAGCTCGGCGACAAGGTCAGCCCGGAACTGAAAGACGCACTCAAGGGCCTGTTCAACCGATGAGCCCGGAGCAGTTCAACGGCGCCGTGCTGGCCTGGTACGACCAGCACGGACGCAAGGATCTGCCCTGGCAGCAGAACATCACCCCGTACCGAGTCTGGGTTTCGGAGATCATGCTGCAGCAGACCCAGGTCAGCACCGTGCTCGGCTACTTCGACCGCTTCATGGCCGCGCTGCCGACCGTGAAGGACCTGGCCGAAGCGCCCGAGGACGAAGTGCTGCACCTGTGGACGGGCCTGGGCTACTACACCCGCGCCCGCAACCTGCAGAAGACCGCGCAGATCATCATGCGCGAGCACGGCGGCGAATTTCCGCGCAGCGTCGAGGCTCTCGCGGAGTTGCCCGGCATCGGCCGCTCCACCGCCGGTGCCATCGCCAGCCTGAGCATGGGCCTGCGTGCGTCGATCCTGGACGGCAACGTCAAGCGCGTGCTGGCGCGCTACGTGGCGCAGGAGGGCTATCCGGGCGAGCCCAAGGTGGCCAAGCAACTGTGGGACGTGGCCGAGCGCCTCACCCCGCACGAGCGAGTCAACCACTACACCCAGGCGATGATGGATCTTGGCGCCACCCTCTGCACCCGCAGCAAACCGACCTGCCTGCTGTGCCCGGTGCGCAGTGGCTGCCAGGCCCATCTGCTCGGCCTGGAGATTCGCTACCCGATACCCAAGCCGCGCAAAGCATTGCCGCAGAAACGCACCCTGATGCCGCTGCTGATCAATGACGCTGGCGACATCCTGCTCTATCGCCGCCCCTCTACCGGGCTCTGGGGCGGACTGTGGAGTCTGCCGGAGCTGGACGACCTCGATCAGCTCGCAGACCTCGCCCAGCAGCAAAAACTGAGCCTCGGCGAACGCCGTGAGCTGGAAGGCCTGAGCCACACCTTCAGCCACTTCCAACTGGCCATCGAACCCTGGCTGATCGAAGCTACCGAACAGCCCGGTCGCGTGGCCGAGGCCGACTGGCTCTGGTATAACCTCGCCACCCCGCCGCGCCTGGGCCTCGCCGCCCCGGTGAAGAAGCTGCTCAAACGCGCGGCGCAAGTCATTACCGCTGGAGAACCGACATGACCCGCACCGTACAGTGCCGCAAATACAAACAGGAACTGCCCGGCCTGGATCGCGCGCCCTACCCCGGCCCCAAGGGTGAAGACATCTTCACCAACGTATCCAAGCAGGCCTGGGACGAGTGGCAGAAGCACCAGACCATGCTGATCAACGAGCGTCGCC
Organism: Pseudomonas spartinae; assembly: GCF_965197125.1. NCBI lineage: Bacteria > Pseudomonadati > Pseudomonadota > Gammaproteobacteria > Pseudomonadales > Pseudomonadaceae > Pseudomonas > Pseudomonas spartinae. Next base: position 156,802 of record NZ_CBDAMB010000009.1, on the reverse strand, counting down.
TGAACATGATGAACGCCGAGGATCGCAAGTTCCTCCAGGCCGAGATGGACAAGTTCCTCTCCGGCGAGGAATACGCCCAGGCCGAAGGCTACGTACCGCCAAGCGAATAAGCATGCCTGCGGGAGGGACTTGAGCCGCATCACCCGGCCCACCCTCTCCGTTTTTCCTGCTCACGAACCTAAGCGCCCGAAATAATTAAATATTTTTCAAACTCACGCTTGACACTGATCCTTCAAATCCGTCTAATAGCGCCCCGTTGGCCCAGGTAGCTCAGTTGGTAGAGCAGGGGATTGAAAATCCCCGTGTCGGCGGTTCGATTCCGTCCCTGGGCACCACTGATATACGACAAAGAGCCTCAGCCATGTGCTGGGGCTTTTTGCTTTCTGCCTCCAGCGTTTTTCTCGTGCCATTGTTTCGCCTGCGCGACAAGCAACTGCAACCAGGCGACACCCACTACCCAGCCACCCTCTATCGCCCGGCAAACGGCTTGGCGGTCACGGAAACGCTATGCTAGCTTGGCCGCCAGCCAGGACGGCCCGCCGTACGCCGGAGTGCATTCGAAGAAGACGAGGACACCACCCCATGGCCGAGGCGACGCCCGCGCTGGAAATCCGCAACCTGCACAAACGCTACGGCGATCTCGAAGTGCTCAAGGGTATTTCCCTGACGGCCAAAGACGGCGACGTCATCTCCATTCTCGGCTCCTCCGGCTCCGGTAAGTCCACCTTCCTGCGCTGCATCAATCTGCTGGAAAACCCACACAAGGGTCAGATTTTCGTCGCTGGCGAGGAGCTCAAGCTCAAGGCCGCGAAGAACGGCGATCTGGTTGCTGCCGATAACAGGCAGATCAACCGCCTGCGCAGCGAGATCGGCTTCGTCTTCCAGAATTTCAACCTGTGGCCGCACATGAGCGTGCTCGACAACATCATCGAGGCGCCACGCCGGGTACTCGGCCAGAGCAAGGCCGAGGCCATCGAGGTGGCCGAAGCGCTGCTGGCCAAGGTCGGCATCGCCGACAAACGTCACGTTTATCCCAACCAGCTATCCGGCGGCCAGCAGCAACGCGCGGCTATCGCCCGCACCCTGGCCATGCAGCCGAAGGTGATCCTGTTCGATGAGCCAACTTCGGCCCTCGACCCGGAGATGGTACAAGAAGTGCTTAATGTGATTCGCGCACTTGCCGACGAGGGTCGCACCATGCTGCTGGTGACCCATGAAATGAGTTTCGCTCGCCAGGTATCCAGCGAGGTGGTGTTCCTCCACCAGGGGCTGGTCGAGGAACAGGGGCCACCTGCCCAGGTGTTCGACAACCCGAATTCGGCACGCTGTAAACAATTCATGTCCAGCAATCGCTAACACGGAGCAACATTCATGCAGAACTATAAGAAGATCCTGCTGGCCGCGGCCGCTACCCTGGCTTTTGGCACCAGCGCTGTCGCCGCTGACAAACTGAAACTCGGCACCGAAGGCGCCTACCCACCCTTCAACCTGATCGACGCCAGCGGCAAGGTCACCGGCTTCGACGTGGAAATCGGCCAGGCGCTGTGCGCCAAGATGAAAGCCGAGTGCGAAGTGGTCACCTCCGACTGGGACGGCATCATCCCGGCCCTCAACGCCAAGAAGTTCGACTTCCTGATCGCGTCGATGTCGATCACCGACGAGCGCAAGCAGGCCGTGGACTTCACCGATCCGTACTACACCAACAAGCTGCAGTTCATCGCCCCCAAAGGCGCTGACTTCAAAACCGATAAAGACAGTCTCAAAGACAAGGTAATCGGCGCCCAACGCTCGACCATCGCCGGCACCTGGCTGGAAGAGAACCTCGATGGCGTCGTCGACATCAAGCTCTACGACACCCAGGAAAACGCCTATCTGGATCTGTCCTCCGGTCGCGTCGATGGCGTACTGGCCGACAAGTTCGTCAACTGGGAATGGCTCAAGAGCGATGCCGGCAAGGACTTCGAGTTCAAGGGCGAGCCCGTCTTCGACAACGACAAGATCGGCATTGCCGTGCGCAAGAACGATCCGCTGCGCGAGAAGCTCAACGCGGCTCTGAAGGAAATCGTCGCCGACGGCACCTACAAGCAGATCAACGACAAGTACTTCCCGTTCAGCATCTATTGATGCGTACCAGGCGCCCCGCCCCGGGGCGCCATTGCACTGAGTTAGAAAAACAAGACCATGATTCTCGACCTGCATGGCTTCGGCAACCAGCTTGCCGAAGGCACGCTCATGACCATAAAGCTCTCGCTGGCCGCCGTGTCAGTGGGTCTGCTGTTGGGCTTGCTGGGCGCCGTTGCCAAGACGTCTCGTTTTGCCATCCTGCGCGCACTGGGCACGTTCTATACCACGGTCGTGCGCGGCGTTCCCGAGACACTCTGGGTACTGATGGTCTATTTCGGCACGGTCAGCGGTCTGAATGCCATCGGCAGCCTGTTCGGCTACCCTGACCTGGCGCTTTCGCCCTTCGCCGCCGGTACCTGCGCCCTGGCCCTTTGCTTCGGTGCCTACGCGACCGAAGTCCTGCGCGGCGCACTATTGGCCATCCCCAAGGGGCATCGCGAAGCGGGTCAGACGCTTGGTTTGTCATCGATGCGCATCTTCTGGCGCATCATCCTGCCGCAGGTCTGGCGCATCGCGCTGCCTGGCCTCGGCAACCTGTACCTGGTACTGCTCAAGGACACCGCGCTGGTTTCGCTGATTTCCCTCGATGAAATCATGCGCAAGGCCAGCATCGCCTCCAACGCCACCAAGGAGCCGTTCACCTTCTACCTGGCAGCAGCGCTCATCTACCTGAGTCTCACCGTCGTGGCCATGACCATCATGCACCTGGCGGAAAAACGCGTGAGCCAGGGCTTCACGAGGAACGAGCTATGAGCGAGTGGGAACTGCTCGCCAAATGGACGCCCAAGATGCTCGAGGGCGCCCTGCTCACCCTCGAACTGCTGGGGCTTTCGGCCATCATCGGCCTGATTCTGGCGGTGCCGCTGGGTATCGCCCGCGCCTCCCGGCACTGGTACGTGCGCGCCGTACCTTACGGCTACATCTTCTTCTTCCGCGGCACGCCGCTGCTGCTGCAACTGGCGCTGGTGTACTACGGGCTGGCGCAGTTCGAGGGCGTGCGCAAGAGCATGCTCTGGCCCTATCTGCGTGACCCGTTCTTCTGCACCCTGCTGGCCATGTCGCTGCACACGGCAGCCTATATCGCCGAAATCCTGCGTGGTGCCATCCATGCGATCCCAAAAGGCGAGGTAGAAGCCGCACGTTCGCTGGGCATGTCACGCAAGCAGGCGCTACTGTTCATCATCCTGCCACGCGCCACACGCATCGCCCTGCCGGCTTACAGCAACGAAGTCATCCTCATGCTCAAGGCCAGCGCCGTGGTTTATACCGTGACGCTCTATGACTTGATGGGTATGGCCAAAACCATTGCGGCGAAGAACTACCAGTACATGCTGTTCTTCTGCTACGCAGGTCTCTTCTACCTGCTCATCACCTTGGTGCTGACCCTACTGTTCCGTCGCCTGGAGCGCTGGCTGCGTGTCGACGCCTGCCAGGGCCGTTAAGACAATCGGGCCGTCTCGGCGGCCCGCTCTGCCTGTCATATAAACCATGTCCACGCCCATCCTCACCTCAGGCGGCCTGCTCGCTCGCTTCCAGGCACTGGATGACTTTCTCCTGCATCATCAGGCGCTCTGGCGCCCACGGCCGTTCCACCATCTGCAACTGCCATGGGCGAGCGAACTGCCCGAACTCTGCGCCTGGCTCAGAAGCCGCTCGCTGGAGGAAGCCGAGAGCGGCGACAGCAACCTCTTCGCCCTCGCGGCACCAGCGCCCTTCCCCGAACTGGCACAGGCCGCACAGGCGCTCAGCCATGTGCAGCAACTGCCAGGCATCAACAGCCCGGTGCGCGAGCACGCCCTGAGTGTCGACGTGCCTGGCAGGAAGCTGGCGCAGATCCAGGCATTTGCCGGTCATCTGGAGTTTCGCCAACGCCCCGTGCATTGGCTCGACTGGTGTTCCGGCAAAGGCCATCTGGGCCGCTGGCTGACCAGTGACGATCAGCAGCTGACCTGCCTGGAGCACGACCCGGCGCTGATCGAGTCAGGTCGCGCGCTGAGCGAACGCTCGGGGCTGAATGCCCAGCATCTGCAACAGGATGTACTGGCCGATGATTGCTGCGAGCGCCTGCAGCAAGAGCACACTCCCGTCGCCCTGCACGCCTGCGGTGATCTACATGTACGCCTGCTGCAACTGGCCAGCCAGAAAGGCTGTACCCAGCTGGCAGTCGCCCCCTGCTGCTACAACCGCATCGCCGGCCTGCAGTACCAACCGCTCTCGGCTGCCGCACAAACCTCCGCCTTGCGGCTGTCACGCGACGACCTTGGCCTCCCACTGAGCGAGACCGTCACGGCTGGCGCTCGCGTGCGCAGACAACGCAACCAGTCGATGGCCTGGCGTCTGGCGTTCGACCTGCTGCAACGCCAGCTACGTGGCATCGATGAATACCTGCCAACGCCATCGCTGCCCAGCGACTGGTTCAGCAAACCCTTCGCCAGCTTCTGCCATGACCTCGCCGCGCTACGTGCCGTACCATCGCCCGGAGAGCAGAACTGGCCGGAGCTGGAAGCTCGCGGCTGGCGGCGCCTGGCCGAAGTGCGAAACCTGGAGTTGCTGCGCAACCTGTTCCGCCGGCCGCTGGAACTCTGGCTGCTGCTGGACCGCGCCCTGTATCTGCAGGAAAAGGGTTACAGCGTGAAACTGGGCACCTTCTGCGATTACCAACTGAGCCCACGCAACCTGTTGCTGCTGGCGGAGCGCGCCTGAGTTGCACACAGAAGCTGTGGATAACTCTGTTGATCCTTTCTGGGCAAATGCGCCAAAGCCAGCCGGGAATTGCCCTGTAGACATCTGGCTATTTTTCGAACAGCCACCTAAGCACCTGAAAAAACAACGACTTGCAAAAAAATCGTGATGAATCGCACAGCGTCGGTGCGTGGCTGTCGCTTATGCCTTCTCTTTGTGCATAAGCCAGAAGCCACTGATAGCCGAGCCTGAAAAAACCTGGCTCGAAGGTGGCTTTACTCAGGCCGACGAATGGATATAATGGCGGCCCTTCAGTGCCGGTATAGCTCAGCTGGTAGAGCAACTGACTTGTAATCAGTAGGTCCCGGGTTCGACTCCTGGTGCCGGCACCATCTAATATCTAAGGCCTGCTTTCATGCAGGCCTTTTTGTTTTTGCACTGTCCATATCCGTCGCTTGTTCATTGCACTTACCGCACTCGGATCGTGGGTATGGCGAAAGGTTACATTGCGAGGTTATGAACAGATGCGCATCCTTATCACCGGCGGCGCCGGCTTCATCGGTTCGGCTCTGATTCGTCATCTGCTTCAGAACACCGAGCACGAGGTACTCAACCTCGACAAGCTGACCTATGCCGGCAACCTGGAGTCGCTCACGCCGGTCGCCGACAGTCCGCGCTACCGTTTCCTCCACGCCGACATCGCCGACAGCGAGCGCGTAACCACGGCCCTGGCCGAGTTCCAGCCCGACGCCATCATGCACCTGGCCGCCGAGTCTCATGTCGATCGCTCCATCGACGGCCCGGCCGCCTTCATCCAGACCAATATCGTCGGCACCTACAGCCTTCTGGAAAGCACCCGCGCCTATTGGCTGGGTCTGGATGCAGAGCGCAAGGCAGCCTTTCGCTTCCACCACATTTCCACCGACGAGGTGTACGGCGACCTGCACGGTGTCGATGATCTGTTCAGCGAAACCACCCCCTACGCCCCAAGCTCACCGTACTCAGCGAGCAAGGCGGCGTCCGATCATCTGGTACGCGCCTGGCAACGCACCTATGGTCTGCCGGTGCTGATCACCAACTGCTCGAACAACTATGGGCCGTACCATTTCCCCGAGAAGCTGATCCCACTGATGATCCTCAACGCCCTCGCGGGCAAGCCGCTGCCGGTATATGGCAACGGCCAGCAGGTACGCGACTGGCTGTACGTGGAAGACCACGCGCGCGCGCTACTCAAGGTGGTCAGCGCAGGCAAGGTGGGCGAGACCTACAACATTGGTGGACACAACGAGCAGAAGAACCTCGACGTGGTGAAAGCCATCTGCGCCCTGCTGGAAGAGCTGGCGCCGCAGAAGCCGGCCGGGATCACCCGCTACGAGGAGCTGATCACCTACGTGCAGGACCGTCCGGGTCATGACCTGCGCTATGCCATCGACGCCAGCAAGATCGAGCGCGAATTGGGCTGGGTGCCGCAGGAAACCTTCGAAAGCGGGCTGCGCAAGACCGTGCAGTGGTATCTGGACAACCTCGACTGGTGCGGCCGCGTGCAGGATGGCAGCTATCAAGGCCAGCGACTCGGCGCACTCTAAGGAGCAGGAACAATGAAAGGCATCATCCTCGCCGGCGGCTCCGGCACTCGCCTGCACCCCATCACCCTCGGCGTGTCCAAGCAGCTGCTGCCGATCTATGACAAGCCGATGATCTACTATCCGCTGTCGGTGCTGATGCTGGCCGGCATTCGCGAGATTCTGATCATCTCCACCCCCGAAGACCTGCCCAACTTTCGCAAGATGCTCGGTGACGGCAGCCAGTTCGGCATCGAACTGCAGTATGCCGAGCAACCCTCGCCCGACGGTCTGGCACAGGCCTTCCTGATCGGTGAGTCGTTCATTGGCAATGACTCGGTGTGCCTGATCCTCGGCGACAACATTTTCCATGGTCAGCACTTCACCGAGAAACTGCTGCGCGCTGCCAGCCACGACAGCGGCGCCACGGTCTTCGGCTACTGGGTCAGCGATCCCGAGCGTTTTGGCGTGGTCGAATTCGATGCCGCAGGCAACGCGCTGTCGATCGAGGAAAAGCCGGCCAAACCCAAGTCCAGCTTTGCCGTGACTGGCCTGTATTTCTACGACAACGACGTGGTACAGATCGCCAAGGCGGTCAAACCCTCGCCGCGCGGCGAGTTGGAAATTACCGACGTGAACAATGCCTACCTGGCACGCGGCGATCTGCGCGTCGAGCGCTTCGGCCGCGGCTTCGCCTGGCTCGATACCGGCACCCACGACAGTCTGCTGGATGCCTCGCATTACGTGCAGACGGTGGAAAAGCGCCAGGGCCTGAAGGTCGCCTGCCTCGAGGAGATCGCGTACCAGCAAGGCTGGATCGACCGTGAGCAACTGCTCGCCTGCGCCAAGGCGCTGGGCAAGACCGGCTATGGCCAGTACCTGTTCAAGCTGGCGGAGGAATCGCTGTGAAAGTCATCGCAACGGCACTGCCGGAAGTACTGATTCTCGAACCCCAGATATTCGGTGACGAGCGCGGCTTCTTCTACGAGAGCTTCAATGCACGGCGCTTTGCCGAAGCCACCGGGGTATCCCGCGAGTTCGTGCAGGACAACCACTCGCGCTCCGCGCGCGGCGTACTGCGCGGCCTGCATTACCAACTGCAGCAGGCTCAGGGCAAGCTGGTCCGGGTCAGTGCTGGCGAAGTTTACGACGTGGCCGTCGACGTACGCCGCGGCTCAGCGAATTTCGGCAAATGGGTCGGCGTCCATCTGTCGGCCGAAAACAAGCGTCAGCTCTGGGTGCCCGAAGGTTTCGCGCATGGTTTCCTGGTGCTCAGCGAACACGCCGAATTCCTCTACAAGACCACTGACTACTACGCGCCAGCGCACGAACGGTGTATCCGCTGGGATGACGCGCAGTTGGCAATCGACTGGCCACTGGACGGCCTGGAACCTCAGCTGTCGGCCAAGGATCAACAGGGCCTGAACCTGAACGAAGCCGAGACCTTTGCATGAAGATTCTGATTACAGGTCACACCGGCCAGGTCGCCCGTGAGCTGCAGCGGGCACTGGGCGAACACGAACTGCTCAGCCTGGGGCGTGAACAGTTTGACCTGGCGCGTCCGCAGAGCCTGAGCGAGGTCATCCTCCGTGAGCGTCCGGCGCTGGTGATCAACGCCGCGGCCTACACCGCAGTCGACCAGGCCGAACAGGAGCGCGAACTGGCCTTCGCCATCAACGCCGAGGCGCCGGGCGCCATGGCCGATGCCTGCTTCGAGCTGGACATTCCGCTGATTCACTACTCCACCGATTACATCTTCGATGGCAGCAAGCAGACGCCCTATCGCGAAGCCGATACGCCACGCCCACTGGGCGTCTACGGTGCCAGCAAGGTGGCCGGAGAGCAGGCGCTGCGCATCAGTGGCTGCGATCACCTGATCCTGCGTACCAGCTGGGTCTACTCGCAGCACGGGCGCAACTTCCTCTTGACCATGCAGCGCCTGCTGCAGGAGCGCGAGGAGCTCAGCGTGGTTGACGACCAGATCGGCGCCCCAACCTGGGCCGGCAGCATCGCCAACGCCACCGCCGAGCTGATCGACAAGTGGCAGCAAGGGCGCCACCGCTGGGGCACCTACCATCTGACCTGCCAGGGCGAAACCAGCTGGTTCGGCTTCGCCAGCGCCATCGCGGAGCACCTGCGCGCCGCCGGCAAACCTTGCGCCCGGCTACGCCCGATCCCTAGCAGCGAGTACCCGACACCGGCGCAACGCCCACTCAATTCCCGCCTGGACGGTGCGCGCCTGGAAGAGGAGTGGCAGATTCGCCTGCCGGACTGGCAAGAGGCGCTGCAGCAGTGCCTGGACGAGACGCCTCAGGCGGTGAAGCGCTGAATCTGCTGCTGTAGACCACTGGCAAGCTGAGCGAGATCACGACTAGCCAGCGAACTCTGCTCGGCACCACTGACCACCTCACTGATGCTGTCGTTGAGGCCGTTGATATTCTGGCTGATCTCGCTCGCCACCGCGGTCTGTTCTTCGGTGGCTGCCGAGATCTGCACATTGCCGTCAGCGATGGTTTCAATAGTCAGGGCAATGTGATTGAGCACCTCCTCGGCCTCACGGGCATGACCGACACTGCTCTGCGCCTGTTCGCGCGACTGCCGCATGGCGCTGACCGCGCTGCGCGCACCGCTCTGCAGGCCGTCGATCATGCTGCGAATCGACTCGGTGGCCTGCTGGGTGTTGCTGGCCAGGCTACGCACCTCGTCGGCAACCACGGCAAAACCACGCCCGGCCTCTCCCGCGCGCGCCGCCTCGATCGCGGCATTCAGTGCCAGCAGGTTGGTCTGCTCGGCGATGCTCTGGATCACCCCGAGCACCTTGCTAATTTCATCGCTCTGGCCGTGCAGGTTGTCGATGACCTTGGCCGCTTGCTCAACCGATGAGGACAACTCGCGAATGGCACTCAGGTTGGCCTGCACCAGATCGCGCCCCTGGCGGGCCTCACGATTGGCATCGGCGGCGGCGCCCGCCATGCTTTGTGCGTTCTGCGCCACTTCCTGCACCGCGACGCTCATCTCGTGCACAGCAGTGGCGACCATATTGGTCTGGTCGCCCTGACTGGTCGCCGCCCGGCTCGCCTGCGTGCTGATCGCGCTCATCTCCTCCGCCGACGTGGCGAGCTGGGTCGCGGTATCAGTCAGATGGCGGATCAGGCTTTGCTGATGTTCGAGCAGGGTATTGAAGGCTCGCGCGGTGTCAGCCACTTCGTCCCGTCCGTCGACATCGCCCCGCAGCGTCAGGTTGGAGCTCTGCTGCACCTTGCTGATCAGATCGCGCAGGGCAAACAGCGGGCGAATGATGGACAAGCCGATCAGCAGCGTCACCGCCAGCACCAGAAGTGACGCGACCACCCCGATGCCGATGAAGAGATTGCGCATCGACGCGTAGAGCTCAGCGGTACGCGCGCCGAGCTTCTCGCCTTCGCTGAGCTGCAGGGCGATCAGGTCAGACAACTCGCTTCCGAGCGGATCGAAGGTGTCGTACAGCTCACGGTTGAAGCTACGCGCCTCCATCGTCCGCAGTTGGCCGCCATCGAGCTTGCCCTTGTACTGGTCCACCAGTTGCTGCACCCGCTGCAGGTCGACGCGCACCCGCTCGACCCTGGCCTTTTCGTCCTGAGTCAGATCGGTTGCCAGATAAGCCTTCCAGGCCTGGTCGCCGCGCTGACGGGCAGATGCCAGCGCTTCGCGCAACTTGGCCTCGTCGAAGAGTTCGGCGCGGTATTTGTGCAGGGCGTCGACGATGGTCACCGCGTAGGCGTCGGAGAACACCTTGAGCTGGCTGACCGGCTGCATGCGGTCCTTGAACAGCTCCTCGAAACTCTGGTTCAGCCGGCTGGCGTTGTTCACCGCCATGCCAATCACCAGTACCAGCACCACCAGCGGCAGCAGGGCCAGCAACATCAAACGCATGCGAACGGTCAGTTGTGAAAGCATGGACGCGCTCCAGAAAGACAATATGGATAAATCGTCCTTGAGGAGTACAACGGATGGCACCAGCCCAGGCCCCTGAGCCACCCGGAATTCACGCCGGCTAACAGATGGCGTTCACCTGCTTAAAATCGCGCACCTGGCGGCGGCGCTACGTTACAGTATTGGCCACGTCGCGTAACCTGCATCGACCGTTTTACAACACCTTCAGCAGTCGAACCCATGCCCAGCACTCCCCACCCCCGCCGCCTTCGCTGGCGCAGCCTTGTGCTGCTGGCGCTGCTGCTTGCCCCGCTACTATGGCCTGTCCACTTCCTGGCCGAGAGCTATTACCGCAAGGTGCTGATCGAGCAGAACCGACAAACTCTCGATCTGTATGTTGCCAACCTGCTCGGCACACTACGCCGCTATGAGGTCCTGCCGCAGATTCTCGGCGATCTTCCTGGTCTGCGCGCCGCCCTGGATGCCCCAGAAGACCCTGCCACACTGAATGACGCCAACCGCCTGCTGGCCCGCGTGAAAAACCAGACCGGCGCCAACGTGATTTACCTGATGAACCCGCAGGGCATCACCCTGGCCGCCTCCAATTGGGACAAACCCGACAGCTTCGTCGCCGGCAATTTCGCTTTCCGCCCCTACTTCCGTGAAGCGCTGGCGGGGCGCCTGGGCCGCTTCTTCGGCCTGGGCACAACGTCCGGCAAACGCGGCTACTACTTCGCCTATCCAGTACGCGAGAATGAACACAACATCGGCGCACTGGTGGTCAAGGTCGACCTCGACCATACCGAAACGCTGTGGGGCAACACTCCCGAGCAATTGCTGGTCACCGATACCAACGGCGTGGTGATCCTCACCTCGCGCCCGGATTGGCGCTTCCACGCCAGCCGGCCACTGGACCGCGTCGAACAATCGGCCATTGCCGCCAACCAGCCCTACCCGACCCAGGCTCCGCCCCGACTCGATCTCGATCCCAACGCCTGGCTGACGCAAAGCCGTACCCTGGACGAAACTGGCTGGACAGTGAGCATTCTCGCTCCGCGCATCCTGCTCGACCGCCCAGTGCGCAGCGCCGTGGCCGTGGGCGCAGCTGCCTTGCTGGCACTGCTGCTACTGCTTGGCCTGCTGATACTGCGCCGCCGCCACTACCTCGAACGCATCGCCCTAGATGCCCGCGCCAAGGCCGAACTGGAGCAGCGCGTGGCCGAGCGGACACAGGACCTGGAGCTGCTCAACAGCTGCCTCAAGCAGGAAGTGCTCGAGCGTGAGCATGCGCAGCAGGAACTGGTACGCGCGCAGGATGAACTGGTCCAGGCTGGCAAACTCTCGGCACTTGGCACCATGAGCGCCAGCATCAGCCATGAGCTCAACCAACCGCTGGGAGCGATCCGTAGCTACGCGGAGAACGCCAGCACCCTGCTCGACCATCAGCGCAGCGACGATGCTCGCGCCAACCTCAAGCTGATCAGCGAGTTGACCGAGCGCATGGCCTCGATCATCGCGCACCTGCGCGCCTTCGCCCGCCGTGACCGCCACGCGCCGGAACGGGTTGCCCTGCAGCCGGCACTGGACGACGCCCTCTCGCTGCTGGCCAAACGCCGCCGGGCCATGGACGTGGAACTGATTCGTGACCTGCCCGATGCCACGCTCTGGGTTCAGGCTGGCGAAACGCGCCTGCGCCAGGTGCTCGGCAACCTGCTCGGCAACGCCCTCGACGCCCTGGTAGACAAGGCGCCGCCACGACGCATCTGGATCAGCATCGAGCTTCAGGCCGATCACCTCATCCTGCTGCTTCGCGACAATGGCCCCGGATTTTCTGCCGAATCGCTGGCGCGCGCGCGCGAGCCATTCTTCACCACCAAGACCAGTGCCCAGGGCCTGGGGCTGGGCCTGGCCATCTGCGATAGTCTGGTGCGTGCGCTGGACGGCGAACTGCAACTGGCAAACCATCCGGCCGGCGGCGCGCTGATCACCCTGCGCCTGCGCCTGGCCAGCCCCGGCATCAACCTGCAACCCTCAGAGGATCCTTCGCCATGACCAGCGACAGCGCCATCGACAGCCGCGTTCAGGTACTGCTGATCGACGACGACGCCCATCTGCGCCAGGCACTCAGCCAGACGCTCGACCTGGCCGGACTCAAGGTCGTCAGCCTGGGCGATGCGCAGGGTCTGGCCGCACGCATTCCCGCTGGCTGGCCAGGGGTGGTGGTCAGCGATATCCGCATGCCGGGCATCGACGGCCTGCAACTGCTGCAGCAACTGCGCGAGCGCGATACCGAGCTGCCAGTGCTGCTGATCACCGGCCACGGCGACGTGCCGCTGGCCGTACAGGCGATGCGCGCAGGCGCCTACGACTTCCTGGAAAAGCCTTTCGCCAACGATGATCTGCTCGACAGCGTGCGCCGCGCACTGGAGCTGCGCCGCCTGGTACTGGACAACCGCAGCCTGCGCATGGCGCTCAATGACCGCCAGCAACTCTCCAGCCGCCTGGTTGGTCAGTCGCCCGCCATGCAGCGTCTGCGCGAGCAGATCGGCGCACTGGCCTGTATCGCCACCGACGTCCTGATTCTGGGCGAGACAGGTGCCGGCAAGGAGGTGGTCGCACGCGCCCTGCACGACCTGTCCAATCGTCGCGATGGCCCCTTCGTCGCCATCAACGCCGGGGCACTGGCGGAGTCCGTGGTCGAGAGCGAGCTGTTCGGCCACGAGGCCGGCGCCTTCACCGGCGCGCAGAAGCGCCGCATCGGCAAGTTCGAGTTCGCCAACGGCGGCACTCTGTTTCTCGATGAGATCGAGAGCATGAGCATGGACGTGCAGGTCAAACTGCTGCGCCTGCTGCAGGAACGCGTGGTCGAACGCCTCGGTGGCAATCAGCTGATTCCGCTGGATATCCGCGTCATCGCCGCGACCAAGGAAGACCTGCGCCAGGCCGCCGATGCCGGGCGTTTCCGCGCCGACCTCTACTACCGCCTCAACGTCGCGCCGCTATCCATTCCGCCATTGCGTGAACGCGGCGAGGACGCCCTGCAGCTATTCCAGCATTTCGCCGATGCGGCGGCGGCCCGCCACACCCTGGCACCCCGCGAGCTCCAGCCAGGACAACGTGCTTTGCTGCTGCGTCACCCCTGGCCGGGCAACGTGCGCGAACTGCAGAACGCTGCCGAACGTTTCGCACTCGGCCTGGAGCTGGCTCTCGACAGCAACGCGCCGAGCCTGCCACCGGTCAATGGCGGGCTGAGCGAACAGGTCGAAGCCTTCGAGCGCGCCCTTATCGCTGCCGAACTGAGCCGTCCACACGGCTCGCTGCGCAGCCTGGCTGAAGCACTGGGCATACCGCGCAAGACCCTGCATGACAAATTGCGCAAACACGGGCTGAACTTCTCCGGCGCTGGCGGAAGCTCGCCAGAGGACTTCGACTGACTGGCGGCAAACCGCCAGCTCCACCCCTTCCAGAACGCTCACCAGCGCGCAGGGGACGCTCTCCGGGCCCCGCCAGAAAATCAATAAAGCCAGCAGCCATGGGCCTTTGCGCGATACATAGGGGCAGCACTTGGCAGACTGGCACAAGGGTTGCTCTAGGCTAACCTCAAGCGAACCCACAAGTACAAGTCCAGGCGTCGCTAATGCCACCCGGCGTTTTTTCTCCAAGCCGCCTAGACTTGCTCTTGTCCGTTCGTCATCAGCGCCTTCGGCGCAAATGCGATAAACACAACAAGAGGAAGCATCCGCATGTTCAAACTGACTGCCAAGGCGCTGGCTTGCGCTCTGTCCCTGTCCATCGCTGGCGTGGTTCACGCTGCCGATCCGATCGTCATCAAATTCTCCCACGTGGTTGCCGAGCACACCCCGAAAGGTCAGGGTGCCATGCTGTTCAAGCAACTGGCTGAACAGCGCCTGGGCGACAAGGTCAAGGTCGAGGTTTACCCGAACTCCTCGCTGTTCGGTGACGGCAAGGAAATGGAAGCACTGCTGCTCGGTGACGTGCAGATCATTGCCCCGTCCCTGGCCAAGTTCGAGCATTACACCAAGCAACTGCAGGTATTCGACCTGCCCTTCCTGTTCGATAACATGGCGGCGGTCGATCGCTTCCAGAAAGGTCCGGAAGGCCAGAAACTGCTGACCTCCATGACCGACAAGGGCATCACCGGCCTGGCCTACTGGCACAACGGCCTCAAGCAGCTGTCCGCCAACAAGGCCCTGCTGGAGCCGAAGGACGCCCGTGGCCTGAAATTCCGCGTACAGGCTTCCGCCGTACTGGAAGAGCAGTTCAAGGCCGTGCGCGCCAACCCGCGCAAGATGAGCTTCGCCGAGGTTTACCAGGGCCTGCAGACTGGCGTGGTCAACGGTGCCGAGAACCCGTACTCGAACATCTACAGCCAGAAGATGAACGAAGTACAGAAGTACATCACCGAGTCCAACCATGGCCTGCTGGACTACATGCTGATCACCAACACCAAGTTCTGGGACGGTCTGCCGGCTGACGTTCGTGACGAGCTGAACAAGATCGTTGCCGAGGTCACCGTCGAGGTGAACAAGCAGGCTGACGCCCTCAACGAAGGTGACAAGCAGCGCATCATCGACGCTGGCACCACCGAAATTCTGACCCTGACTCCGGAGCAGCGCAACGAATGGCGTGCCGCCATGCAGCCGGTGTGGAAGAAGTTCGAAGGTGAGATCGGTCCTGATCTGATCAAGGCCGCACAAGCAGCCAACCAGCAATAAGGCCGGAGAGCCGTAGGGTGGGCAGAGCGTCGTCGCTCTGACCCACCACGACGCCCGCGACGGGCGTCGTCCCATGCTGTGACCGGTGGGCCGGTATCGTCCCACCCTACGCCCTTTCCATTCGGGAGATCCCACCATGAACGCCTTGCGGCGCGTCTGGGAGCACTTCGAGGAAGGCTTCATCGCCTTTCTCCTGGCAGCCATGACGCTGATCACGTTCGTCTACGTGATCCTCAACAACTTCTACACCCTGTTCTACTGGCTGGGTGACCATCTCGGCGGTAACGAGTTTCTGCTCGGTATCGGCGACTTCATTCTCGACCTTGCCCAGGCCATGACCTGGAGCAACGCGCTGACCAAGGCCCTGTTCGGCTGGCTGATCTTCTTCGGCCTGGCCTATGGCGTGCGCACCGCCGGCCACATCGGCGTCGACGCCCTGGTCAAGCTCGCCCCACGCGGCATTCAGCGCATCATCGGCGTCATCGCCTGCCTGTGCTGCCTGGGTTACGCCGGCCTGATCGCGGTCGGCAGCTTCGACTGGGTACACACCCTGTTCGTCGCCGGTATCGGTGCCGAGGACCTCGGCCACTACGGCATCCAGCAATGGCATATCGGCATGATCGTGCCGTTCGGCTACGCCATGGTGTTCATCCGCTTCACGGAAATCCTCGTGCGCATCCTGCGCAACGAGCAGACCGGCCTGGGCCTGGCGGACGAAGCCGCCGATGCGCTGAAGATCAATGAGCACGAGGAGCCCAAGCAATGACCGTTCTGTTCCTCTTCCTGCTGTTGTTCCTGCTGATGTTCATCGGCGTGCCGATCGCCGCGTCGCTCGGCCTGGCCGGTTCGATCACCATCATGCTGTTCAGCCCCGACTCGGTGCGCTCGCTGGCGATCAAGCTGTTCGAGACCTCCGAGCACTACACCCTGCTGGCGATTCCGTTCTTCCTGCTGTCGGGCGCCTTCATGACCACCGGCGGCGTGGCCCGCCGCCTGATCGACTTCGCCAACGCCTGCGTCGGCCACATCCGTGGCGGCCTGGCCATTGGTGCAGTACTGGCGTGCATGCTGTTCGCCGCGCTGTCCGGTTCCTCGCCGGCCACCGTAGCGGCGGTGGGCTCCATCGCCATCGCCGGCATGGTGCGTTCCGGTTATCCGCAGGCCTTCGGCGCCGGTATCGTGTGTAACGCCGGTACCCTGGGCATCCTGATTCCGCCGTCGATCGTGATGGTGGTGTACGCCGCTGCCACCGAGCAGTCGGTGGGCAAGCTGTTCATGGCCGGTGTGGTGCCGGGCCTGCTGCTCGGCCTGGTGCTGATGGTGGCGATCTACATCGTCGCGCGCATCAAGAAGCTGCCGGCCCTGCCGCGCGCCAGCTTCCGCGAGTGGCTGCGTTCCGCCCGTGAAGCGTTCTGGGGCCTGCTGCTGATGGTGATCATCCTCGGTGGTATCTACACCGGCATGTTCACCCCGACCGAGGCAGCGGCCGTGGCCGCGGTGTACGCCGGCTTCGTCGCCCTGTTCGTGTACAAGGACCTGAAGATCCGCGAGTGCCCGAAGGTGCTGCTGGAGTCCGGCAAGCTGACCATCATGCTGATGTTCATCATCGCCAACGCCATGCTCTTCGCCCACGTGCTGACCACCGAGCAGATCCCGCAGCAGATCACCGCCTGGGTGGTGGAGCTGGGCCTGCAGCCGTGGCAGTTCCTGCTGGTGGTGAACATCGTGCTGCTGATCGCCGGTGCCTTCATGGAGCCGTCGGCGATCATCCTGATCCTGGCGCCGATCCTGTTCCCGATCGCCATGCAGCTGGGCATCGACCCGATCCACCTGGGCATCATCATGGTGGTGAACATGGAGATCGGCCTGATCACACCACCGGTGGGACTGAACCTGTTCGTCACCTCGGCGGTGACCGGCATGCCGCTGACCGCGGTGATCCGCGCGGCGCTGCCGTGGCTGATGATGCTGATCAGCTTCCTCATGGTGATCACCTACATCCCGGCCGTGTCCATGGCCCTGCCGAACTGGCTGGGGATGTAAGCGCTCAACGCAAAGACGCTACTTCGGTACCTTGTGTACCTGCTAAGCCCGGCCTCAGTGCCGGGCTTTTTTTTGCACGTCATGAAAACCAGGCAGTCCGAGGAAAAGTGTTGTCGCCATTTTCCCACTCACGCAGCAGAGATGACTGCCCAGTACAGAACGTCCTGGCGTAAAGTTCCCCGGCACATTCATCAAGGAAATCGCGGCATGATCAGACGCAGCCTGAAATCCATCGTGACCACCTGGCTGACCGGCCTGCTGGCGTTACTTCCGCTGGTGCTAACCCTGGCGCTGCTCGCCTGGATATTCAGCCTGCTCAATCGCCTGGTCGGCCCCTCGACCCTGATCGGCCAATTGTTCGCGGCGCTCGGCCAGCCCTTTTCCAGCAACGGCTACATGGCTTACCTGCTGGGCAGC
Organism: Pseudomonas spartinae; assembly: GCF_965197125.1. NCBI lineage: Bacteria > Pseudomonadati > Pseudomonadota > Gammaproteobacteria > Pseudomonadales > Pseudomonadaceae > Pseudomonas > Pseudomonas spartinae. The sequence goes on along the minus strand of NZ_CBDAMB010000009.1, from coordinate 139,326 downwards.
CTGGTGCTGCTGGCCAGCCTCTACCCACTGGGTCTGGCCGTGCAACTGGGCCTGCGTCGCCCCCTGGCCTGGCTGTTCGACCACACGCTGCGCCGCACCCCGCTGATCGGCAATTTCTACAACCTGGCCGATCGTTTCGTTGGCTTGCTGGACAAGAGCAAGAACCCGGACATCACCACCATGGCCCCGGTCTGGTGCTTCTTCGGTGGCGATGGTGCTGCCGTGCTCGCCCTGCGCCCGAGTTCGGAAAGCGTCGAGCTGGAAGGTCGCGCCTACTGCGCCATCCTCATTCCCACCGCGCCGATTCCCGTCGGTGGCGGCCTGCTCTACGTACCGGAGCAATGGATACGTCCAGCCGACATGGGCGTGGATCAGCTGACCAGCATCTATGTATCCATGGGCCTGACACCGCCAGGCAAGCGGGCGCAGCAGCAGAGCGAGCCCATGGTGGTGAAACCCTAAGCAAGCGGCAAAACGGTGGTGGACTTGATCTCCGATAACGCGACGATGGAGTTCACCTCCTGGATGCCGGGCACCAGCGACAGCTTCTCGAAGAAGAAACGCTCATAAGCCTCGATATCGCGCGTGACGATGCGCAGCATGAAGTCCACGGCGCCCATCAGCACATGACACTCCAACACCTCGGGAAACTCGCGCATCGCTTCGGCGAACTCGGTCAGGTTGGAGCGACCATGGGCGTTGAGCTTGACCTGGGCGAACACCTGCGTGTGCAGGCCGATGCGCTTGCGATCGAGCAGCGTCACCTGCTTGCGGATAACCCCTTCCTCCTTGAGCCGCTGGATACGGCGCCAGCAGGGCGACTGCGACAGTCCGATGCGCTCGGCAATCTCGGCAGTGGAAAGCCCGGCATCCTCCTGCAGCAGGGCAAGAATGCGTTGATCGTATGAATCCAGAGCGACAGACATAAAAATTCCTCATTAGCCTAATATCCAGGCAAGTCTATCCAGAGAAACGCGATTAACACAGAAAACAAGGCAGAACTTTTGCCGGAACAAGGCGGAAACTTAGGCAAAACCTGCCCGAGCCGCCACCATGCCTGATACCACTGCGTTTGCCCTCGCCCCCAATCGCCGCGATCCCTGGCAGGATCGTCCCGACGCCTGCGTCGAATACCAGCTGCGCACCGACGCCGAGGCGGATGTCATGTGCCGCCTGCTCGGCCTGTTCGCCCAACTGCAATTGCTGCCTGAAGCGCTGCACATGCAGCGCCTGCAGGATGACCTGCATATCAGCCTGCGCCTGCCCGGTATCTCGCTGCATCGTGCGGGCGTATTGGCACAGAAGCTGCGCGGCCTGGTCTGCGTCTGGGAGGTGAGCTGGCAGCGCCTGGATCACAACCTGGTGACGGAGGTGGCCTGAAGCGGGCGCTCGGTCACGTCGGGCCCTTCGCCCTTACAGCGCTTTTCGGGCATCCTAGCGAGGCTGAGAAGGTCGTTGGAAAACGGCCTGCTACCCTTGTTCAGGCCGATCCCGAGGAACCCGCATGTCCGCCTTCACCGCTACCGCACCCGACCGTGTACTGGATCTCGGCGACCTGCTGCGCGAGCTGGTGGCCCAAGGCCGGGTCGAACAGGATGTAGCCGAGCAATGCCTGGCGATTCGTCGCAGCTCGCTGAACAACACCCAGCACCCACTGGAGTTTCTCGCCGCGCAGCAGGTCGACGATCTGTCGCGCCCGGGCAAGAAGCTCGACCTGGAGATTCTCACCGTCTGGCTGGCCAATTTCGCCGGCCAGCCGTATCTGCGCATCGATCCGCTGAAGATCGACGTACCGGCCATCACCCCACTGATGTCCTACGCCTTCGCCCAACGCCACAAGATCCTTGCAGTGGCAGTGGACAGCGAGAGTGTGACCATCGCCAGCAGCCAGCCTCTGGTACACAGCTGGGAAGCCAACCTGGTGCATGTGCTCAAACGCCGGATCAAGCGCGTGGTGGCCAACCCCAGCGACATCCAGCGCTTCACCACCGAGTTCTATCGCCTGGCCCGCTCGGTCAGCGGAGCCAACGCCACCGACCAGAAGATCAGCGGCGTCGGCAATTTCGAGCAACTGCTCAGCCTCGGCGCTCAGGATCAGGAGCCCGACGCCAACGACGCACACATCGTCAATATCGTCGACTGGCTGTTCCAGTACGCCTTCCAGCAGCGCGCCAGCGATATCCACATCGAGCCCCGTCGCGAGCAGGGCACGGTGCGCTTTCGCATCGATGGCGTGCTGCACACCGTCTACCAGTTCCCTGCGCAGGTCACCATGGCGGTGGTCAGCCGCCTGAAGAACCTCGGCCGCATGAACATCGCCGAGAAACGCAAACCACAGGACGGCCGGGTCAAGACCAAGACCCCGGATGGCAGCGAAGTGGAGTTGCGTCTTTCCACCCTGCCCACCGCCTTCGGCGAGAAGATGGTGATGCGTATCTTTGACCCGGAAGTGCTGCTGAAAAGCCCGGACCAACTCGGCTTTTCCCCCGAAGACCTGCGCCGCTGGGCAAGCATGACCAGCCAGCCCAACGGCATCATCCTGGTCACCGGCCCCACCGGCTCGGGCAAGACCACCACGCTCTACACCACCCTCAAGCAACTGGCGACCGAGGAGGTGAACGTCTGCACCATCGAGGACCCAATCGAAATGATCGAGGGCGCCTTCAACCAGATGCAGGTGCAGCACAATATCGACCTGAATTTCGCCAGCGGCGTGCGTGCCCTGATGCGTCAGGACCCGGACATCATCATGGTCGGTGAGATCCGCGACCTGGAAACCGCAGAAATGGCGATCCAGGCCGCGCTGACCGGCCACCTGGTGCTCTCCACCCTGCACACCAACGACGCCCCCAGTGCCATCACCCGCCTGCTGGAACTGGGCGTGCCGCATTACCTGCTCAAGGCGACCATTCTCGGCGTCATGGCCCAACGCCTGGTGCGCACCCTGTGCCCGCACTGCAAGGCGCCGGTACAACTGGACGAAGACACCTGGAGCGGCCTGACGCGCCCCTGGAGCTCGCCACTGCCGACTCAGGCGCACCATGCCGTCGGCTGTCTGGAATGCCGCGAAACCGGCTACCGGGGACGCGCCGGGGTGTACGAGATCATGCTGCTCAACGATACGATCAAGCCGCTGATCAACGCCGATACCGATCTCTCCGCCTTGCGCCGCGCCGCCTTCAAGGACGGCATGCGCAGCCTGCGCCTGTCCGGCGCACAGAAGGTCGCGGCCGGGCTGACCACTATCGAGGAAGTGCTACGCGTCACGCCGCAGAGCGAGCAACGCTGAAGCTCGCGCAGTCGCCTCAGCGCTCATCTGCGCATGCCGGGTGAACAGCTACCGGCAATCGCTGAACTGACTCGGCAACCTGCTGCTGCACAACTCAGCTCGGCGTACCTCACAACTGCTGTGCCGCCCCGAACGGCAGCGGCATACACCGTCCATGTGCCCAAGCGCTCATGAACCACCGGGCAACTGCCCACCTTGCGAAGGGGTCGGCGGCAGAGCGCCGGCAGCTGTGCTTAGATTGAGTGATCTGGCAATGGAGTCTATGCAATGCACATCGAAGGGCGATCAGCGAACACTCTGAGCATGGGTAGTCGCGTCCATCCATGATCACCTACCTGCAAAATCTGTCGTTTTGGGACTGGCTGGCCCTGGCCACAGTGCTACTGATTCTCGAAGTCTTCGGTGCCGGCGGCTACCTGCTGTGGATGGGCCTTGTCGCCATCTCTGTCGGCGCACTGACCTATCTGCTCCCCGACCTGCCCTGGGCGTGGCAGTTCCTGCTGTTCGGCGCACTGGCTGTGCTCTCCGCGCTGATCTGGCGGCGTTACCAGCAGCGCCCAGGCAAGGTGCGCAGCTGACCGGCCTGGCAACCGGCCATCGCCTGCAAGGAACCACCAGCGGCTGGCGTGACTCCTAGGTTAAGAGCCACCCCACAGGAGTTTCACCATGCGTGTAACAAGCCGTGCCGCACTGGCGTTCAGTGCCTGCCTGATCGCCCAGACCGCAGCAGCCGATGGCATGCTGCGCGATATTCTGTCCTCGGGCGCCACTACCGCCTCGACCTACCTGACCTTCAAGGATCGCAAGCTGGTCGCTGCCGCCGAAGAAGATGCCAGCAGCTTCGTCGCCAGCAACGGCGAGATTCGTGGCCCCCATCTGGAGGCGGCGATGCAGCAGTTGCGCAGCGCCAACCCGCAACTACAGGATGCCGACGATATGGCCCTGGCCAGCGCCATTCTCGCGAGCTCGGCAGCGCCGCTCGACGCCAGCGCAGCTGCTGCCCACTTAGGTAATTCACGCCCATAAAAAATGCCCGTATCCGCTGGATACGGGCATTTCTCGTTCAGCATTCGGGACTTCAGGCCTATGCAAGCCTCCCGAAAGCACCGCGCCTTACATCAGCGGCAGGGTGTAGCTGACGATCAGACGGTTTTCGTCGATGTCGTTCGCGAAGTTGGAGCGAACGGTAGCGTTACGCCAGCGCACACCCAGGTTCTTCAGCGCGCCTTCCTGGAAGACGTACATCAGCTCGGTGTCGCGCTCCCACTCACGACCTTCGGAAACGCCACGGCCGCGATCAACGTTGTCACCAGTCAGGTAACGGGTCATGAAGGTCAGGCCCGGAACACCGATCGATGCGAAGTTGAAGTCATAGCGCGCCTGGTAGGACTTCTCGTCCTTGTTGGCGAAGTCGCTGATCTGCACGTAGTTGACCAGGAACGGGTCGGTACCGTTGATGTAGGCGAAGCCGGTGTCGCCGCTCATCTTCTGGTAGCCCAGACCGAAGGCATGGCCGTCCAGCGCGTAGGTGACCATGGCGCCGAAGGCCTTGTTGTCCACGTTGCTGCGATTGCCGTCATCGGTGGAACGCGCGAAACGTACATCTGTCTTCAGGCTCTGCTTGTCGCCCAGCGGCAGAACGTGCACGGCGCTGAAGGAGTGCTGCTTATACAGCTCGTCCAGGTTGGAGTAGTAGTAGCCGGCGGTCAGCTCCTTGGTCAGCTTGTAGGTACCGCCAACGAAGTCGAACGAGTCGGTGGTGGCGCCACCAGAGGTGGTGATACCACGACGACCACCGCTGGTGATGGCGATGTCTTCGTAGTCACCGGAGTTACGGTGGTTAACCTCACGCACGTGAGCGGCTTCCAGCATCAGGCCGTCGATTTCCTGGGAGACCAGGTGACCGGCTTCGAATACCTGAGGCAGCAGACGGCCGTCGCTGGAGGCGATAGCGGCATTCTTGAACTGCATCTGGCCAACGCGCAGGGTGCTGTTGGAGACCTTCACCTTAGCGGCAACAGCCAGGTCCGAGTAGTTATCCTGCGAACCGCCCGAGCGGTCAGGAACCAGCAGACCACTGCCGGCGGTACCGTCACCGGAGTCCAGCTTGAAGCCGAACATGCCGATCGCATCGGCACCGAAGCCCACGGTACCTTCGGTGAAACCGGAGTTCATACGCAGAATGAAGCCCTGTGCCCACTCTTCCTGCTTGGACTGGCTCTGCGCCGGAACTTCACTATTGCCTTGGCGAAAATCACGATTGAAGTAGAAGTTACGCGCTTCCAGGCTGACCTTGGTATCGCCAACCAGATCGGCGAAGGCTACTTGGCTCAGGCCCAGAGTGCTGGCGGCTACGGCCAGTGCCAGGGAGGTCTTTCTCATTATGTTTCTCTCCAGTGTGTTTAAGGTGACGCATCGTCCGGCACAGACTTCGGCACGAAGAGGCAGGCCGGAACGAATGGGGCATACGCAATCGCGAGCCATGAAGCGTCAGCGACCTGGCTCGAGCGGGTACGTGGAAATTTCAGGAAGAACAGAACAACAGCGAACGCAGTGATGCGACCGAAATCAGGCGGGCAGAATAATGCATGATGAGTGCTCTCTCGTCGTTGTTATTGTGCGTCGGCATCCTGGCCGGCATCGAACGAGGCAATGCAGTTAGCGCGCCAGCTTGGCGAAGCTGACGCGCAAGGCTTATAGAACAGCAGGTTACATTTTTTCTGCAGGTCAGTGAACGGACAATGACAGCGCCTGATCGGCAACTTTCCGCTCAAGACAACACGACAACAGGCGGAAAATCGCCAGCCGTCACCCCAGCACGATCTGATTCTTGCCTTGCCGCTTGGCCACATACATGGCGGCATCGGCACGCGCATAAAGCGCATCGAGACTGACATCCGTGGCCAACAGACTGGTCAACCCCTGACTGACGGTAATGCCAAAGCTGCGCCCCTCATGCACGAAACCGAGGCGTTGCACCTCGCGCTGCAGGCGCTCCGCTACCTGCAAAGCCACGTCCTGTTCACAACCGGGAAACAACGCGGCGAACTCCTCGCCACCGATACGCCCGAACAGGTCGCCGCGACGAAGCGTGTTGGTACCGCACTGCGCCAGACGCTGCAGCACCTGATCACCGACCTGGTGACCGTACTGGTCATTGATCTTCTTGAAATCGTCGAGATCGAGCAGCAGAAACGCCAGCGGACTACCGAACCGGCACGCATGCTCGAACTCGCGGCGAGCGCACTCGAAGAAGTGACGCCGGTTGCTGCTCTGGGTCAGCACGTCGGTGGTGGCCAAGCGATGCAGCTCACCTTCGAGTCGCTTCTTCTCGGTGATGTCCTCGGCGATACCGACGATCACACTGCCTTTCCCCCCTCCGGGACGGGGGCTGACAAAGCACTTGTCGCTGAGCCAGCGCAGTTGCCCGTCGGTGCGAATGATGCGGTACTCGCGAGACTCCACGGCGCCCGTCTCCAGCACCCTGGCCAGGCTTTCCGCAGCGTAATCCAGATCATCCGGGTAGATGCTGTTACGCCACTCGCCGTAATCGGCCAGCAGCAGTGCGGCAGAGCGCCCAAAGATCCGTTCGTAGGCAGGGCTCACGTAAATCATCCGCTGCTCGCTCCAGTCGAACGCCCAGAGCACAGCATTGACGCTGCCAAGCAGGCTGCTGAAAAGCTGCTCGCGCGCGCCCAGACGCTCCACTTCGGCGCGGCTGTGCAGCAGCGCCAAAGTGAGTTCTTCCAGCTCGGATACAGCGTTATCCTTCTCGTCCATTACAGCAGCCATCCGTCCCTTGCCTCGCATTGAAATGAGCTTAGTGCGAGCCGTTGGACAAACACAAAGGCCCGCCAGTTCGGCGGGCCTTCGTTTGTAACGAGCGGCGGTCAGGCTGTCGCGCTGGACGGTCGCAGCGAGTAGGTCTTGAGCTGCTCGGCAAACTCACGCAGCGACTGGATGCCGCTGGCTTCAGCCTCGTGCACCCACTGTTTCATGGCTTCGAGCATATCGTGGCCGTTGCTGCTGGTCTTGACCCAGATCTGCTGCAACGCCAGGCGCTTCTCGTAGATCACCTTGAGTGCCTGGCTCTGCGCCAGCATGTCGGCGATACGCGCATGATGCTGCTCTTCCAGCAGGCTCGGTTCACGCGACAACAGGCGCTTGGCGCGATGGAAAAGATGACGAACGGACGCGTCGGCCTTGGCCACTTCCTGCTTGACCAGGGGTGCGATAACCAGCTTGCGGTACTGCGCCATGATCTGGAAACGGTTGTTGAGGATGGCCATGGCCGTGTCCATATCCAGGTGGCCCTTGCCTTCCACACGATGGGCGATAGGCGCGACACGCTGCACCTTGGCCAGGCCGAACAAACTGAACAACTTGATCCAGGCCCAGCCCATGTCGAACTCCCACTTCCTCACCGACAGCTTGGCGCTGTTCGGGTAGGTGTGGTGGTTGTTGTGCAGTTCCTCACCGCCAATGATGATGCCCCAAGGCACCAGATTGGTGGCAGCGTCGCGGCACTCGAAGTTGCGATAGCCGACTGCGTGCCCCAGGCCGTTGATCACACCGGCGGCCCAGAACGGAATCCACATCATCTGGATCGCCCAGACCGTCATGCCGAGCACGCCGAACAGCGCCAGGTCGATGATCGCCATCAAGGTCACGCCGCCAATCGGATAGCGGCTGTAGACGTTGCGCTCAATCCAGTCATCCGGGCAGTTCTTGCCGTAGATGCGCAAAGTTTCCTGGTTCTTCGCCTCTTCCTGATAGAGTTCGGCACCTTTGCGCAGCACGGTGCTCAGACCCTTGATGACCGGACTGTGCGGGTCATCGACGGTTTCGCACTTGGCGTGATGCTTGCGGTGAATCGCGGTCCACTCGCGAGTGTTCTGGCCAGTGGTCAGCCACAGCCAGAAACGGAAGAAATGCTTGAGCGCGGGGTGCAGTTCCAGTGCACGGTGCGCAGAGTAGCGGTGCAGATAGACAGTCACGCTGACGATGGTCACGTGAGTCATCAGCAGAGTCGCAGCCAGCAGCTGCCAGACCGACAGGTCGAGTAAACCGTTGTACCACATGGGCGCTGTTGCCTCCTGATGGGGGAACGCGGCTTGTCCTGCAAGGACGAACCTGTTTGCATTATCCCTGACCCATGCCAGAAAACCAGTTGGTCTTTTAGATAAGAATGTTTCAGCACCACCGCGTCTATACTGACCGACACTTACAGGGAGCGTAGTTGCCCAGCCATGCGTATCGACACCGCCGCCTTGCGTCTGACTCTGGGCTATCTGCTGCTGGCCGGCCTGTGGATACTGCTGAGCGACCAACTGCTGACGGTGCTGGGCCTTTCCGGAGCGCAGCAGGAGCGCCTGCAGTCGCTCAAGGGGCTGTGCTTCGTGGTGCTGACCAGTACGCTGCTCTATCTGGTGCTGCAACGTCATGCCCTGCAGTACCGCCGCGCACGCCTGGAGCTGGCCGGCAACGAGGAACGTCTGCGCCTGGCGCTGGATGCCACACGCGACGGCCTGTGGGACTGGGACGTATCCAGGCGCAAGGTGTTCTTCTCCGAGGGCTACGCCAGACTGCTCGGTCTCACCCCGCAAACCCTGGGTGATACCCGCGAAGACTGGGCCTCACGCCTGCACCCGGACGACATGCAACGCGCGCTGCACGCACTCAACGCCGAGCTCAGCGATCAGTCCTACGAAAACATCTACCGCCTGCGCCACGCCGACGGCAGCTACCGCTGGATTCACTCGCGCGGGCGCCTGCAGCGTGACGAGAATGGCCAGCCCCAGCGTTTCATCGGCATCGCCAGCGACATCACCCAGCAGCGCGCCATCGACGACAGTCTGCGCCAGGCTGCAGCTGTGTTCGATGCCACCCAGGAAGGTGTGCTGGTTACCGATGCCGAGCAAAACATCGTGCACGTCAACCCAGCCTTCAGCCGTATCACCGGCTACAGCAGCGAGGAAATCCTCGGTCAGCACCCCAATCTGCTCAAGTCCGGCCGTCATGACGCCGCTTTCTATCAGAGCCTGTGGCACGCCCTGCAAAATCGCGGCGCCTGGAGCGGCGAAGTGTGGAACCGGCGCAAGAGTGGCGAAATCTACCCGCAATGGCAGTGCATCCGGGTGATTCATGACGAGCAGGGGCGCGTCAGCCACTACGTGGCCGTTTTCTCCGACATCACCGCACTCAAGCGTTCGCAGCGCGAGCTGGACTACCTGGCCCACCACGACCCGCTGAGCAACCTGCCCAACCGCCTGCTGTTTACCGAACGCGTTGCCCACGCCCTGGAGCGCAGCACGATCGAAGAGTTGCGCGGTGCGGTGCTGCTGATCGACCTGGACCATTTCAAGCACATCAACGAAAGCCTCGGCCACAACGTCGGTGACCTCCTGCTCAAGAGCGTCGGCGAGCGCCTGCTGCAGGGGCTACCCAACGGCTGCACACTGGCCCGGCTGGGCGGCGACGAATTCGGCCTGCTCAGCGAAAACTGCGCAGAAGCCGCCCAGGCCGCCGAGCTTGCGCAAGGCCTGCTGCACAATCTGGAAACACCCTTTCGTCTGGACGGTCACGAGCTCTATATCGGCGCCAGCATCGGCATCAGCCTGTTCCCTGAGGACGCCAACAGCGTCGAGCAGATCCTGCGCAACGCCGACTCTGCCCTGTTCAAGGCCAAGAGCAGCGGCCGCGAGGGCTACGCCTTCTACGAGCAGGAACTGACCGACTACGCCCGCCAGCGCGTCGAGCTGGCCAGCAGCCTGCGCCATGCCCTGGACAACGATGAGCTGCGCGTTTACTACCAGCCGCTGCATGACCTGCAAGACGGGAGCCAGGTAGGCATGGAGGCCCTGGTGCGCTGGCAGCACCCGCAGCGCGGGCTGGTCGCACCGGGGGAGTTCATCCCGATTGCCGAGGACAACGGCATGATCGGCGCCATCGATGCCTGGGTGCTGGAGCAGGCCTGCCGCCAGATGGTGAGGTGGAATGCCGAACGCAGCTCACTGCGCTTCGTTGCCGTGAACATTTCCAGTCGCCTGTTCAGTCGCGGTGAACTCGACCAGAAGGTTGCCAGCGTGCTGGCGCAAACCGGTCTGCCCCCCGAGCAGTTGGAGCTGGAAGTGACCGAGAGCGCGATCATGGAAGACCCGGATGCAGCGCAGAAACTGCTTTTCCGTCTGCGCGCGCTGGGGGTGCGCCTGGCCATTGACGATTTCGGCACCGGCTACAGCTCGCTGGCGCGACTCAAGCGCCTGCCGGTGGACAAACTCAAGCTCGACCAGAGTTTCGTTCGTGGCCTGCCCGACGACCCCGAGGATGCCGCCATCGCCCGTGCAGTGATCGCACTGGGCAAGAGCCTGGGCCTCAAGGTGCTCGCCGAGGGTATCGAGCAACCCGCTCAAGCCAACTTTCTGCGTGAGCTAGGCTGCAACTATGGCCAGGGCTATCACTTCGGCCGCCCACAGCCAGTGCTCGCCAAATCCATCGACGCCGGCAGCCCGGGTGAAATGAAGGAAAGCCATCCCCGCAGCAGGAACTGAGCATGCGCGTGCCGATTATCGAAGACGATCCCAAGGTCCCCCTCCGGCGCAAACAGATCGTGATCGGCCTTTGCTCCGCTGGCCGAAGCCACGTCGTGGCAATCGACGCCAGCGGTGACGCAGGTGAACTGCCCCAGGGCGCCGAAGGGCAGGCTCGAGCACGAGCACGATGACCGCCAGCCCGAGACCGATCTCCACTCGCTGGATCGTGATCGGCGGCAGCCTTTGCCTGGCGCTGTTCTTCGCCGTCCTCGGGCGCCAGGCATTGCATGAGCGTGAAACCCTGTGGCAACTGCAAATGAACAAGCAGGCCGAGGCGCAGCGCCTGGCCCTGCAAAGTTTTCAGCACGGTCTGCGCGAACGCGCGCAACTGCTGGCCGAGGCCATCGCCGCTGACGCCTGGGTGACCGAGCTGGCGCGCCAGGCTGCCGCCCTGCCAGACGCTGCTCAGCACGACCTGAGCAGCATTCGCCACCAGCTCTACACCCGCCTGGCACCCCGTTGGCGCAACATGCAGGAGCACCGCCCATTTCGCCTCTACGTTCACCAACAGGGCGACGCACGCATCCTGCTACGGGTCCATGACCCCGAACATTTTGGCGATTCGCAAGAGACCATGCGTCCATTGCTGCTGGGCACCCTGCGCAATGGCGGCAGCCGTGCGGAGCTGGCCCTCACGCGAGACAGCATCGGCATTCGCGCTGCAGCCCCCTTGCTGGTCGATACCGAAGATGGCCAACGCCAGGTCGGCGCCATCAGCGTGGCGATGGACCTGCTCGACGACCTGCCGCAACTGGACCAGGACCTCGGCGCCGGCATCGCCCTGCTACTCAATGCGGCGCCCGAGCCCAGCGCGGAGGACGCCGAGCAGCCGGTCTGGCGGCTGATCCAGCAGTCACGCCCACAGGCGCAGACCTGGCTGCACGCGGGCCTGCTGCCTGCCCCCGGCGCAGGCAACGGCGCGCGTCTGCTGGAAGATGGCGCACACCACTATCTGCTCAGCCAGCTGTCGATGGCGACTTCGCCACGACCAGATGCGCCAGCGGCGGCCATGCTGCTGACCTGGCGCGACATCAGCGAACTGTATGCCGTGCACGAGCGGGACAAACGCTGGCTGGTGATCAAGTGGCTGATGGCCTGGTGCGGTGCCGAAGCCTTGCTGATGATCCTGCTGCGCGCGACTCGCCGCAGCACCCAGCACCTGATGCAGCGCCAGCAAAGCGCTTTGCATGCGCTCAATGAGATCGCCGCCCTGTCGAGCCTGAACAGCCGCGAGCAGCTGCGCGAAGCCCTGCGCATGGGCGCGAACTATTTCGGTGTTCCCCTTGGCCTGATCGGCATGATCGATGGCGACAGCTACCGCGTACTGGTGCAGCTGTCTCCCAACGGCGAACTGCAGGACGATCAGCTGTACGATCTGGGCGAGACCTACTGCAGCCTGGCCTTTGCCCAGGAAGATGTGCTGAGCATAGAGCGCATGGGCACCTCGACCTACCGTGAACACCCCTGCTACGAACGCTTCGCCCTGGAAAGCTATATCGGCACCGCCATCTGGGTCGGAGGGCGACGCATCGGCACCCTGGCCTTCTGCGACCGGCAGCCACGCAACAGCCAGTTCGATGAAAACGAGCGCGAGTTCCTCCGCCTGTTCGCCCGCTGGGTCGGCGCGATACTGGAGCGTGAACAGCAGGAGCAGTCGCGCCAGACGTTACTGGAGCGCCTGGCCAGCATCATCGAAGGCACCGACGTCGGCACCTGGGAGTGGAACGTGCAAAGCGCTGCCACGGTCTTCAACGAGCGCTGGGCGCAGATGCTCGGCTATCGGCTCGAAGAACTGCAACCGACGAGCGTGGAGACCTGGAAGCGCTTCTGTCACCCCGATGACCTCGCCACCAGCGAACACTTGCTGCATCGCCATTTCGCCGGCGAAGTGGCGTTCTACGACCGGCAGGTCCGCATGCAGCACCGTGACGGGCGCTGGCTGTGGATACAGGTGCGAGGCCGCCTGTCCAGGCGCGACGAGCACGGCCGGCCGCTGCTGATGTATGGCACCCATACCGACATCAGCGAGGCGCGCGAGCGCGAGGACGCGGTGATCGAGGCGCGCGCCTTCCTGCAGACCGTGCTCGACTCGGCCACCGGCGTGTCGATCATCGCCACCGATCAGGACGGCCTGATCACCCTCTTCAACTCCGGCGCCGAGCGCCTGCTCGGCTATCTCAGCGAGGAAGTCGTGGGCCGGCAGACACCGACCTGCTTCCACCTGCCCAGCGAGCTCGAGGCACGCGCCCGCGAGCTCAGCCAGAGCGCCGGCAGGCCGGTGGAAGGCATCGAGGTTTTCAATCACAACGTCAGGGGAGGCGAGCCGGAAACCCGCCAGTGGACGTATCTGCACAAGGACGGCAGTCAAAGCCTGGTCAACCTCACCACCAACGCCATCTTCGACGCCAGCGGGCAGATCACCGGCTTTCTCTGCATCGCCAGCGACATCAGTGCCCTGCAACAGGCCACCCGTGCCCTGCAGCAGAGCGAGACTCGCTTCCGCGGCCTGGTCGCCAACCTGCCCGGCGTGGTCTATCGCTGCAGCAACGACAAAAACTGGAGCATGCGCTACATCAGCGACGAAATTTTCAGCCTGGCCGGTTACCCGTCCAGCGACTTCATCGACAATCGCGTACGCAGCTTTTCCAGCATCATTCATCCCGACGACCTGCCGCTCACCTACCGCGCCAACGACAGCATCGTCCGCCAGGAAGTCATCGAACTGACCTACCGCCTGCGTCACGCCGACGGGCACAGCGTATGGGTGCGCGAGAAAGGCCGTGGCGAATATGACGCCAAGGGTCAGCTGGTCTGGCTCGATGGTTTCATCTGGGACATCAGCGAGCGCAAGGTCATGGAAGACGACCTGCGCCTGAGCCAGCAGCTGTTCAGCAGCGCGTTCGCCACCGCGCCACAGGGCATGGCGCTGGTGGCCATCGACGGACGCTGGCTGGAGGTCAACGACGAGCTATGCCGCATGCTCGGCTACAGCCGCGAAGAAATGCTCGCCCTCGACTTCCAGAGCATCACCCACCCGGACGATCTCGACGCCGACCTGCATAACGTCGAGGACCTGCTGGCCGGGCGGATCAACGCCTATCAGATGGAAAAGCGCTATCTGGACAAACAGGGCCAGGTGCTCTGGGCCCTGCTCAGCAGCGCGCTGGTGCGCAACGCCCAGGGCCAGCCGGTGCACCTGGTCGCGCAGATCCAGGACTTCAGCGACCGGGTTGCCGCCGAACGCGCGATTCGCGAACGCGAACATTACCTGCGCACCCTGCTCGACAACGTCCTCGATGCCATCGTCACCCTCGACGACCAGGGCCATATCGAAACCTTCAACCACGCGGCCGAACGCATCTTTGCCTACAGCCAGGCCGAAGTCGCCGGCCAGAGCATCGCCACGTTGATTCCGGGCATGGCCACCGGCACGTTGCGACAGGGGCACGCCAGCGACCAGATTCGTGAAATGGACGGCCTGCGCCAGGATGGCGAGACGTTTCCCATGGAGCTGGCGATCTCTCGGATCAGCCACCAGGGCCAGGTGCGCTTCATCGCGGTGATCCGCGACATCGCCGAACGCAAACGTATCGAGCAGATGAAGAACGAGTTCGTCTCCACCGTCAGCCACGAACTGCGCACACCGCTGACCGCCATCGCCGGCTCGCTGGGCCTGATCAACGGCGGCGCGCTCGGCGCCGTACCACAGGCCATGGCGCACATGCTGAGCATCGCCGAGGCCAACAGCCAGCGCCTCAGCGAGCTGATCAACGACCTGCTGGACATGGAAAAGTTGGTCGCCGGCAAGATGCACTTCGACCTCCAGCTCAGGCCACTCAAACCGCTGCTGGAACTGGCACTGCTGCACAATCAGCCTTACGCCGACCAGCATCAGGTACGCCTCGAACTGCACGCAGAGCAGGACGCCGAGGTGCGCGTCGATGCACAGCGCCTGGCTCAGGTGCTGGCCAACCTGCTGTCCAACGCCGCCAAGTTCTCACCACCGGGGGCCGTGGTCCAGGTCAGCCTGGAACCAGCAGGCGAGATGCTGCGCGTCAGCGTGCGCGATCAGGGTCCGGGGATACCCGCGACGTTCCATTCACGCATCTTCGCCAAGTTCTCCCAGGCCGACTCCGGTGACACCCGGCAGAAAGGCGGCACCGGCCTCGGTTTGGCGATCTGCAAGGAAATCATCGAGCGCATGCACGGTCGTATCGGCTTCGACTCGATGCCCGGACAGGGCGCGACCTTCTGGTTCGAACTGCCGCGCGTCGAGGATAACGAGACATGAGCCCTGCCCAAGGCTACAAAGCTGTACCACACTGCACATAGCAGCCAACGGCCGGGGAGACCGTCATGCCTGAACTCAAGCGCATCCTGCACGTCGAGGACGATCCTTCGATCCAGGCCGTGGCCAAGGTCGCCCTGGAGGCCGTCGGCGGCTTTCAGGTGCTCAGCTGCGCCAGCGGCCAGGACGCCCTCGACCAGGTGCAGGGCTTCGCCCCCGACTTCATCCTGCTCGACGTCATGATGCCCGGCATGGATGGGCCCAAGACCCTGGAGCTGCTGGGCCAGCTGGTCGACACCACGCGCATTCCGGTGGCGTTCATGACGGCCAAGGTGCAGCCCGACGAAGTCGCCCACTACCACAGCCTTGGGGCCCATGGCGTGATCATCAAACCGTTCGACCCCATGCAGCTTGCTGCCCAGGTGCGACAGATCTGGAACCAGCGTTATGGATAAACCTGAAGGCAATGCCGTGCCCCAGGCGCTGCAGCAACACCTGCACCAGCTTGGCCAGCAATTCAGCGAGCGCCTGAGCCAGGAGCTGCCGCAACTGGCGCAACTGGCCGGACGACTGCTGGAAGCCGATGACGCCGAGCGCAAACGCCTGTTGCAGAATCTGCGTCATCAACTGCACCGCCTGGCTGGCAGCGCCGGCACCTTCGGCTTCAGCCAGCTTGGCCAGCAGGCGCGCGAGCTGGAGCAGCACGCCGAGCGCTGGATGGAACGCCTGCTACGCCAGCAGCAGAACCTGAATGAATTCGTCGCTGCCCTGCAGGCATTCGGCGAACAACCAATCAGCACCGGCACCACCAGCGAGGCGGCAGACAACGCGCGCAAGGCGCCGCGCCAGGAGGACGGCAGCCGCACCATCTACATCCTCGAAGGCGAAACGGCGGTTGGCGAGAACATGCGCCAGACGCTGAACAACTTCGGCTACCGCGCCGAACACTTCAACTCCATCGATGGACTGGACGCTGCGCTGCAGCAGCAGTTGCCCGATGCGTTGATCATCGACGCGAAACTGCCCGGCGCAGCCAGTGACGGCCTGGATTACGCGCACCAGCTGCGCGACCGCCTCGACGACCCCCTGCCGCTGCTGGTGCTTACCGACCAGCAAGACGATTTCACCACGCAACTGCACGCCGTGCGCGCCGGAGCCATGGGCCTGTTCAGCAAACCGGTGGACATTCCCCAGCTGGAAAGCCGCCTCGAGCGTTGCTTCGCGCAGCAAAGCGGTGAGCCCTATCGGGTACTCATCGCCGACGACGACCAGGACCTGGCCAGCCGCTACAGCCTGGTGCTGCGCGATGCCGGCATGCTGGTGGAAATACTCAGCGAACCGGCGCAGATCTTCGCCCACCTGCGCGACTTCAACCCGGAGGTGGTACTGCTCGACGTCAACATGCCGGACTGCACCGGCCCCGAGCTGGCGCAGATCATTCGCTGCAATGACGACTGGCTGCGCATCCCGATCATCTACCTGTCGGCGGAAACCGATATCGGCAAGCAGATGAATGCGCTGATCAAGGCCGGCGACGACTTCGTCACCAAGCCGATCTCCGACAACGCGCTGGTGGCCACCGTGTTCTCCCGCGCGCAACGTGCCCGCCTGCTGTCCAACGCCCTGGCGCGTGACAGCCTCACTGGCCTGCTCAAGCACGCCGACATCAAGGAGCAGGTGGTCACCGAACTGGAGCGTGCCCTGCGCAGCGGCGCCCGCGCCAGCGTGGTGATGCTGGATATCGACCACTTCAAGCAGGTCAACGACGAACACGGCCACGCCGCAGGCGACAACGTCATCCGTGCCCTGGCCAACCTGCTGCGCCAGCGCCTGCGTCGTATCGACAGCCTTGGCCGTTACGGCGGGGAGGAATTTCTCGCCGTATTGCCGGACTGCACGCCAGAGCAGGCACTGCTGATCGTCGACGAGATTCGCCAGCGTTTCGCCGAGCTGCGCTTTATTGCCGATGGCAAAGAATTTTCCTCCACGCTCAGCGCCGGCATCGCCGGCACCGACGTCAACAGCGACGCCGAGCAGTTGCGTGAACGCGCGGACAAGGCGCTATACGCCGCCAAGCATGGCGGGCGCAATCAGGTGCAGATAGCGGCGTCGGAAGAACATCGCGGCTAAAGCCGCTCCTACGCCAGCACCACGCTCCGTAGGAGCGGCTTCAGCCGCGATAGGTCATCAAGGCTATAGCGGAGTGTCGACCGCCTATGCCACACCGATCAGGCCTCGGCGCGCTGCATCAGGCGGCGCTGACGCCATTCCATGAAGGTCTTGAGGAACAGCGTGAGCAGCGCCATGCAGGCCAGCAGACCGGCGGCGGTGAAGGCCGCGGCGGGCTTGTAGTCGTTGTTGAGCTGGTCGACCAGAAGCGGCAGGGTCAGGGTCTGGTTGATGATGGTGCCGGACACCACCGACACCGCGCCGAACTCGCCCACCGCGCGGGCGTTGGTCACCACCACGCCATACAGCAATGCCCATTTGATCTTCGGCAGGCTGATGCGGCGGAAGATCTGCCAGCCGCTGGCGCCCAGGCACATGGCGGCGGTTTCCTCGTCCTGACCCTGGGTCTGCATCACCGGAATCAGGATGCGCGCCACGTAGGGTGCGGTGACGAACACCGTGACCATGACGATACCCGGCCAGGCGAACATCAGTTGCATGCCGTTATCGTAGAACCAGCGGCCGATGAAGCTTTCCAGGCCGTACACCACCAGGTAGCAGAGACCGGCGACCACCGGCGACACCGCATAGGGAATGTCGATCAGCGTGGTCAGCAGCTTGCGCCCGCGAAAATCGTAGTGGGTCACGCACCAGGCCAGGCAGATGCCGAAGCACAGGTTCAGCGGCACCGTGATCGCGGCCACCAGCAGGGTCAGGCCGATGGCGTGGAGCATGTAGTCCTCGCCGAGGTTGCTCCACAGCAGCTCGAGCCCGCCGGCCAGGGCCTTGGTGAAGATCAGCGCCAGCGGCACCAGCAGAATCAGCGCCACCACCATCAGTCCGAGTACTACCAGCGCCCACTGGCGCCAATCCTGGGGCTTTTTCATCGACCTTGCCGTTGCCATGCGAACAGACGCCCCTGCACGACCTGCAGGAGGAACAGAAGCGTCAGCGACGCGAGCAGGATCACCGAAGCAATGGCTGCCGCCGCTGGGTAATTGAATTCCTGCAGACGGACGAAAATCATCAGCGAGCTGACCTCCGTCTTGTAGGGGATGTTGCCGGCGATCATGATCACCGCGCCGAATTCACCGAGGCTGCGAATGAAGGCCTGCGAACCGCCGGTGACCAGTGCCGGCGCCAGGGTCGGCAGGATCACCTTGCGAAAGGTCTGCACGCGGCTGGCGCCCAGGGTGCGCGCGGCCTCCTCGTATTCCGAGCCGAGATCCTGCAGCACCGGCTGCACGGTACGCACCACAAAGGGAATGCTGGTGAACACCATCGCCACCACGATACCGGCATAGGCGTAGGCCACCTTGAAGCCCAGCCACTGACCGATCCAGCCATTGGGCACCAGCAGCGCGGCGAGGGTCAGGCCGGCTACCGAAGTCGGCAGGGCGAACGGCAGGTCGACCAGGGCATCGACGATGCGCCGGCCGGGGAAGTCGTAGCGGGTGATGATCCAGGCCAGCAGCAGGCCCAGCACCAGCACCGCCAGGGTCGAGTAGAACGCCGCCGAGATCGTCACCTTGTAGGTCTGCACCACGCGCGGATCGCTGATGGCGAACCAGTACTGCGCCCAGGTCATGTCGCTGACGTACAGCAACAGCGCCGACAGCGGCAGCAGAATCACCAGGGACAGGTACAGCACACTGACGCCGAAGCTCAGGCCGAAACCAGGCAGCAGCGGGGTCTGCAAGAAGAACAGCGTCGGTTTACTCACGAAAAAGCTCGGCTCTACAAATGCAGTTGGCCGCCAATAAGGCGGCCAACTAACCTGAAAATCGGCTATCGAGGGCGAGTATCAGCGGCCCTCTGCCAAGAGTTGGTCAAGAATACCACCGTTGTCGAAATGCTTGGCGGTGATCTCGTCCCAGCTACCCAGCACCTCGGTCGGGTTGATCAGGCGCACCGGAGCGAACTGGGCCTTGGTCGCCTCGACCACTTCCGGGTTGTGCACACGGTAGTTGTAGCGGGTCAGCAGTTGCTGGATGTCCTTGCTGTACTGGAAGTCGAGGAAGGCCTTGGCCTGCTCGCGGGTGCCGCGCTCGTCGGCCACCTTGTCGACGATGGCCACCGGGAATTCGGCCAGTACGCTGACCTCCGGCACCACGATCTGCAGGTTGGCGGACTTGAACTCGTCACCCTTGGCGATGTTGATCACTTCCGACTCGAAGGTCAGCAGCACGTCGCCCTGACCGTTCTGGGCGAAGGCCACGGTGGCGCCACGGCCGCCGGTGGGGAAGTTCTCGACGTTCTTCAGCAGCTTGCCGACGAAGGCCTTGACCTTCTCCTGGTCGCCGTTGAATTTCTCGTTGGCGAACAGCCAGGCGCCCAGGTAGCTGTAACGGGCGTTGCCGGAGGTTTTCGGGTTGGGGAATACCAGTTTCACGTCATCGCGAATCAGGTCGTCCCAGCTCTTGATGTGCTTCGGGTTGCCTTCACGCACCAGGAAGGCGGTGGTGCTGTAGTACGGCGAGCTGTTGTTGGGGAACTGCTCGGCCCAGTCCTTGCGCAGCAGGCCGCGCTTGGCCAGGATGTCCACGTCGGTCACCTGGTTGAAGGTGACCACGTCGACCTTCTTGCCCTGGATGATGTCCTGCGCCTGGCGCGAGGTGCCGGCGAAGGACTGGATGATCTTCACTTCCTTGCCGCTCTGCTGCTTCCAGTGCTCGACGAACAGCGGGTTGATCTCGCCGAAAAGCTCGCGGGCGATGTCATAGGAAGCGTTGTGGAACGGCGTGTCGGCCGCAGCATGGCTCAGCGAGCCAGTCAGCAGGGTGGCACTGGCCACGGTGGCCAGAACGATCTTCTTCAGCATCTAAGGCGTCCTTATCGAATGAGAAACCTGCAGGCAGGCTATTTGATGGCGCGATTCTGCAGAAAAATCATATAGCTGAAAAATATCTTTTTATTTGCGTCTTATAACCAGCTTCTCTTCCCCTGCAAAAACGCCGTGCAGCCCTCGTATCCGAAGGCGGCTCAGGCAACCACTCTTAGAACCTGTTCGCGATCTTTATGTGCCTGAAAACTACAAGGCAAAAGCGTTCGGTGAGCATGTAGGAGGGGCTTCAGCCCCGAGCTTTATTGGGGCGCAAAGAGCTCGCGGCTAAAGCCGCTCCTACAAGATCGCAAGTGGCTTATTTCGCCAGCTTCATGCCGAAATCGACGAAAATTGGCTGAAAAACATGAAAATATCCTTACAGCTTGGCGATGGACATCTCGGTGGATTTGACGAAGGCAATCACCTCGCTGCCCACCTGCAGTTCCAGCTCGCGCACGGAACGGGTGGTGATCACCGAGGTGACGATGCCGGCGGCGGTCTGCACGTCGATTTCCGACAACACGTCGCCGATAACGATTTCCTTGATGCTGCCCTTGAACTGGTTACGCACGTTGATGGCTTTGATGGTCATGGTGTCTCTCCTGATAGTCGACTGGTGTAGCCCGGATGCAATCCGGGGAATTCTCGAGCCGCTCCCGGATTGCATCCGGGCTGCGGCGTCACAGTGCCCAACGCAATTGCGTGGGCAGGGGTGATAAGGGTTCGGGCGCGGCGGGCAAATCCGGCTGCGCCAGCACCCGGTCGAGCACGCGCGCTTGCAGTGCCGCCAAAAGCGGCGAGCCATGCGGACGCGGGCGCAGCAATTGCACATCGAGATCGAGACCGATCTGGCCGTCCTCGATGAGGATCACCCGATCCGCCACGGCCACCGCCTCACTGACGTCGTGGGTGACCAGCAGCACGGTGAAACCATGCTGCTGCCACAGCCGTTCGATCAGGCGCTGCATCTCGATACGGGTCAGCGCGTCCAGTGCGCCCAGCGGCTCGTCGAGCAGCAACAGGCGCGGGCGATGGATCAGCGCTCGGGCCAGGGCCACGCGCTGTTTCTGCCCGCCGGACAGTGCCGCCGGCCATTCATGGGCGCGATCGGCCAGGCCAACCGCCGCCAGGGCCTCTTCCGCCGGCCTGCGCCAGTTGCCGGAAAGGCCCAGGCCGACGTTGTCGATCACCCGCTTCCAGGGCAGCAGGCGCGAATCCTGGAACATCAGGCGAATGTGCTCGCGCACCGCGTTGAGCGAGCCGCTGCCGGCCAACAACTGGCCGCCGCTGGGCTGATCCAGGCCGGCCAGCAGGCGCAGCAGCGTGCTCTTACCGCAGCCGCTGCGACCGACCACGGCGACGAACTGCCCGGCGGGGATGTGCAGGTCGATGCCCTTGAGCACCTGACGCTCGCCGAAGGACTTCTCGATTTTCTCGATGGCCAAGGGGATGCCCTGGCGAATGCTGTGCAGCACGCTCATTGCCCACCTGCCTTGGCCTGATAGGCCGGATGCCAACGCAACCAGGCGCGTTCGAGCCCCCGAGCAGCAAGGTCGGCCAGCTTGCCGAGCAGCGCATAGAGCAGGATCGCCAGCAGCACCACATCGGTCTGCAGGAACTCGCGGGCGTTCATCGCCAGGTAACCGATACCGGCGCTGGCCGAAATGGTTTCGGCGACGATCAGCGTCAGCCACATGAAGCCGAGGGCAAAGCGCACGCCCACCAGAATCGAGGGCAGCGCGCCGGGCAGGATCACCTGGCGGAACAGCGCGAAGCCGGACAGGCCATAACTGCGCGCCATCTCCACCAGCGCCGGGTCGACGTTGCGGATGCCGTGGTAGGTGTTGAGGTAGATGGGGAACAGTGTGCCGAGCGCGACCAGAAAAACCTTGGCCGCCTCGTCGATGCCGAACCAGAGGATCACCAGCGGGATCAGCGCCAGGTGCGGCACGTTGCGGATCATCTGCACCGAGCTGTCGAGCAGGCGCTCGCCCCATTTCGACAGACCGGTGATCAGGCCCAGCAGCAGGCCGATGCTGCCACCGATGACAAAGCCGATGGCGGCGCGCTGGCCGCTGATCGCCAGGTGCTGCCAGATTTCGCCGGAGGCCAGCAATTGCCAGCCGGCGGCGAGCACGGCGCCGGGTGCCGGCAGGATGCGACTGGACAACAGGCCAGTGGCCACCGCCAGTTGCCAGGCGGCCAGCAGCCCCAGCGGCAAGGCCCAAGGCGCAGCGCGCAGGGCCAGTTTGTGAAGGGTCTTATTGCTCATGTTCTACCTCGAAGACCTTGTGTAGCGTCTGTATTCCCCGGATTGCATCCGGGCTACATCTGCCCTCTCCCCAACCCTCTCCCATAAATGGGAGAGGGGGCTGATCGGCGCCGCTGGTTCGTCCGGAGTCCGGTTTGGCTCCCCTCTCCCGCTTGCGGGAGAGGGGCTGGGGGAGAGGGGCTTTTCAACTCGCCGAAGCCACCTTCGGCAGGATGTCACTGGCGATCATTTCGCCGAACGGGCTGACATAGCCGCGACTCTGCGGGTGCGCAGGCGCGGCCACATCCAGATGCGGGAACAGCAGTTCGGCGACCCGGTACGACTCTTCCAGATGCGGGTAACCGGAAAAGATGAAGGTGTCGATGCCCAGCTCAGCGTATTCCCTGACCCGCGCCGCCACGCTCGGGCCATCGCCGACCAACGCAGTACCGGCGCCACCACGCACCAGGCCAACCCCCGCCCAGAGATTCGGCGACACCTCCAGGTTGTCGCGACTGCCACCATGCAGGGCTGCCATGCGCCGCTGGCCGACCGAGTCGAAACGCGCCAGCGAGGCCTGGGCGCGGTCGATAGTGTCCTGATCCAGGCGGCTGATCAGGCGATCCGCCGCCGCCCAGGCTTCCTCATTGGTCTCACGCACGATCACATGCAGGCGAATGCCGAAGCGCACTTCGCGGCCCTGCCTGGCCGCCTTCTCGCGCACCTGGGCGATCTTCTCGGCCACCGCAGCCGGCGGCTCACCCCAGGTCAGGTACAGCTCGACCTGCTCGGCGGCCAGATCCTGCGCCGCCTCGGATGAACCACCGAAATACAGCGGCGGACGCGGCTGCTGGATCGGCGGATAGAGCAGCTTGGCGCCCTTCACCTGAATGTGCTGACCGGCGTAGTCGACGGTTTCACCCTCCAGCACGCGGCGCCAGATGCGGGTGAACTCCACCGAGGCCTCGTAGCGCTCGGCATGCGACAGGTGCAGGCCATCGCCGGCCAGTTCGTCCGGGTCACCCCCGGTCACCAGATTGAACAGCGCGCGGCCGTTCGACAGGCGATCCAGAGTCGCCGCCTGGCGCGCGGCCACGGTCGGCGAAATGATCCCCGGACGCAGGGCGACGAGGAACTTCAGGTGCTGCGTGACCGGAATCAGGGAGGCCGCCACCAGCCAGGAATCCTCGCAGGAACGTCCTGTCGGAATCAGCACACCGCCGAAGCCGAGGCGGTCGGCAGCCTGGGCGATTTGCGTGAGATAACCGTGGTCGACGGCGCGAGCACCTTCGGTGGTGCCCAGGTACTTGCCATCGCCATGGGTAGGCAGGAACCAGAAAATATTGAGGCTCACGGAGTGGTTTTCCTTTTGCGAAAGCGTTGACGTAGCCCGGATGCAATCCGGGAAATAACCGTGCTGCTGCCCCGGATTGCGTCCGGGCTAGGGATTACTGGGCCTGGGCGACCTTGGCCGGCGGCTGCCAGACCACCTCGGCAATGCTCAGGCGCCTGGGGATCAGCTTCAGCTCGCTGAAGGTGTCGGCGATCTGCTGCTGCGCGGCCACCACCTGCGGGGTGATCAGCTGCGCGCCGTAGCGCTGCCGCTCGACCGCCGCACGGGTGATCGCGGGGGACAACCCCAGTAGCGGTGCGACCAGCGCAGTGGTTTCGTCGAGGTGCGTTCGCGTCCATTCGCCGGTGTTGCGGATTTCCTCGACCAGGGCGGCCACCACCTGCGGGTGCTTCTCGGCAAAGGGTCGCGCCGCCAGGTAGAACTGGTGGTTGCTCACCAGGCCACGGCCATCGCGCAGGATGCGCGCCTGCAACTGCTGCTCGGCGGCGGCCAGGAAGGGATCCCAGATCACCCAGGCATCGACGCTGCCCCGCTCGAACGCGGCGCGGGCATCGGCCGGCGGCAGGTACACCGGGCTGATGTCGCTGTATCTGAGGCCGGCATCTTGCAGGGCACGCACCAGCAGGTAATGCACGTTGGAACCCTTGTTCAGGGCAACCTTCTTGCCTTTGAGCTCGGCCACCGACTGGATCGGCGAGCCCTTGGGCAGCAGGATCGCCTCACCCAGCGGCGCCGCTGGCTCGAACGCCACGTAGAGCAGATCGGCACCTGCGGCCTGGGCGAATACCGGTGGGGTTTCACCCGTGGTGCCGAAGTCGATGGAACCGACATTGAGGCCTTCGAGCAGTTGCGGGCCGGCCGGGAACTCCGTCCATTGCACGCTCACGCCCTGAGCGGCGAGGCGCTTCTCCAGCGCGCCGCTGGACTTGAGCAGCACCAACGGGCCGTATTTCTGATAACCGATGCGCAACGTCTCGGCTTGTACGTGGATGGCGCCGAAGGTAAGGGTCGCGGCAAACAGGGCGACCAGACTCCGACGCAAAGTGTTGGCGCCCATGGCGACCTCCTTTGCAGATTGAGTGTGGGCCTGCTTGCCCGTTGGCGGGCGAGTAAGGCGGGGTGTTACGGATGGATCAGATACTCCAGCGGGCGTTTACCAGCCGGTCGTTGAGCAGGTTCGGATCAATCGGCTGTGGCCGTCGCGCCAGGGCTGCGCCCAGGTGTTCCAGTGCCTCGTCGAGGCGTTCGCGCAATTCGTCGTCGATCTGCGCAGGCCTGTCCCCTTGCGGATAGCCGATCTGCTTGTCCACGGCGAACACGCCACTGAGTATTTCCTGCGCCTTCAGCGCGGCCAGTACCGGCTTGAGCGCGTAGTCCACAGCCAGCAGATGCGCCGGGCTGCCGCCACTGGCCAGGGGCAGCACCACCTTGTGCGCCAGGGCGCGCTCGGGCAGCAGATCCAGCAACACCTTCAGCGCGCCGGTGAACGACGCCTTGTACACCGGCGTACCGATCACCAGGCCATCGGCACTGGCCACCACGGCCTGCAGCTGCTGCACCGCCGGACTGTCGAACCTTGCATGCAGCAGCTCCTCGGCGGGGAAATCGCGCACCTTGAGCAGGCTCACTTCCACCTGCTGCGCCTGCAGGCGCTGGCGTACATGATCCAGCAGCAGCTCAGTGCGCGAACGCGCTGCAGGGCTGCCGGAGAGCAACACGACGTGCATGCTGGTTCCTTATTTGTTCGGCTGTGGGGTCAGGCGCAGGTAGGGCTTCACTGCCCGGTAGCCTTTGGGGAAGCGCTGCTTGAGCTCGGCTTCGTCCTTGAGCGACGGCACGATCACCACGTCGTCACCGTCCTGCCAGTTGGCCGGCGTGGCCACCTTGTAGTTGTCGGTCAGTTGCAGCGAATCGACCACGCGCAGGATCTCGTTGAAGTTGCGCCCGGTGCTGGCCGGATAGGTGATGGTCAGGCGCACCTTCTTGTTCGGGTCGATGACGAACAGCGAACGCACGGTCAGGGTGTCATTGGCGTTCGGGTGGATCAGGTCGTAGAGGTCGGACACCTTGCGGTCGGCGTCGGCGATGATCGGGAAGTTGACCGCAGTGTTCTGCGTCTCGTTGATGTCGTCGATCCACTTGAGGTGCGAATCCACCGGGTCGACCGACAGGGCGATGGCCTTGACGCCGCGCTTGGCGAATTCATCCTTGAGCTTGGCGGTAAAGCCCAGTTCGGTGGTGCACACCGGCGTGAAGTCGGCCGGGTGGGAGAAGAGGATGCCCCAGCTGTCACCCAACCATTCGTGGAAACGAATGCGGCCTTCGCTGGAATCCTGCTCGAAATCGGGGGCGATATCGCCCAGGCGGATGGTCATGATCGTGCTCCTTGGCAGTGACTGGCGTGGGACTCACTATGCTCAGGAACGAAACGAAACAAAAAGAATAAATAACGATTTATTTATAACCAAAATAACTAATTGGATTCCGCACGCAGGCGATAGCCGACACCCGCCTCTGTGATCAGATAGCGCGGCGCGGCCGGGTCGTCGCCGAGCTTCTGCCGCAGGTGGCCGACCACCACGCGCAGGTAGTGGCTGTCGCCGACGTGGCTGGGGCCCCAGATATCGCGCAGCAGTTGCTGCTGGGTCACCACCCGCCCGAGGTGCTGGGCGAGCAGCGCCAGCACGGCGTATTCCTTGGGCGTCAGGGCGATTTCGGCGCCGTCGAGGCTGACCCGGCGATAGGCCAGGTCGATGTTCAGCGCGCCACAGGCGATGCTCGCCGGCAGCGTTTCGCGGCCCTGGCCCAGACGCAGCAGCACGCGCACCCGGGCGAGAAACTCCTGGATACCGAACGGCTTGGTCACGTAGTCGTTGGCGCCGCCATCGAGTGCCAGCACCTTCTCGCCCTCGCTGGCGCGTACCGAGAGCACCAGCACCGGCACCTGGCTCCATTCGCGCAGGCCGCGCAGCACCTGCTGGCCATCGAGGTCGGGCAGGCCGAGGTCGAGCACCACCACCTCCGGGTTATGCAACGCCGCCTGGGCCAGGCCGTCTTCGCCGTTGGCCGCCTCCAGCACCCGGTAGCCCTGGGCACTGAGGGCGATGCGCAGGAACTTGCGAATCTGCGCTTCGTCGTCGATCAGCAGAATGCTCGGCCCTTGCGTCATCAGTCTTCCTCGGCGTGCGGTTGCGCGGTCAATGGCAGGTGCAGGATCAGGCTGGCGCCACGGCCATCGAGGCCCTCGCCGACCGTGACGCGCCCGCCGTGGGCGCCGACCATGCCCTGGCAGATCGCCAGGCCCAGGCCGGTGCCCTGGCCGCCGCGATCCCCCCGCGCTGCGGTATAGAACATGTCGAAGATCTTCGCCCGTTCCGCCTCAGGAATGCCAGGGCCCTGGTCGGCGACGACAAAGCGCAGCTCCTGATCGTCGTATTCCAGCGCCACGCGCAGGCGCCCGGCGGGCGGCGAGAAGCGCGCGGCGTTCTCCAGCACGTTGACCAGCGCCTGCTCGATCAGCGCCGCATGCACATGCAGCAGCGGCGGCTCCGCCGGCAGCAGGCATTCCACCTGCAGCGGCGCGAGCACCGCACGCAGTCGCTGCAGGGCGCTGGCGACGATATCGCTGGGCGCCACCCAGTCGCGCGCCAGCTTGAGCCCGCCGTGGCCGAGGCGGGTCATGTCGAGCAGGTTCTGGATATAGCGGTCGAGGCGCTCGGCCTCGTCGCGGGTGCCTTCGAGCAGTTCCCGACGATCCGCCATGGGGATCGCCTCACCCAGCGCCAGCAGGCTGTCGATGGAGCCGCGCATGGCGGTCAGCGGCGTACGCAGGTCGTGCGACACCGAGGCCAGCAGCGCGCTGCGCAGCTCCTCGGTCTGCCCGTGCAGGCGCGCTGCCTCCAGCTCCTCGGCCAGTTGCGCGCGGGCCAGGGCCTGCGCCAGCGGCTGGCCAAGGGCGGCGACCAGACGCCGGCGCTCGTCCGCCAGTGGCGCGCCGTCGACGCGCTGCAGGCCGATCAGCAGCAGCGGTCCTTCTTCGCCGCACAGCGGCCACCACCACCAGCGGCTGCTGGGCAGGGTGTCGGTGCCAAGGCCGGCGGGCTGTTCGTGCTGCCACGCCCAGTCGGCGGCGGCGCGCTCCGCATCGGGCAGCTCGGCGTGCAGGCCACCCTCGCGCTGCCACCGGCCATCTGCATCACGCGACAGCAGGGTCAATTGCATCTCGGCCCAACCACCCAGTTGCTGCTCGGCCACCGCCAGCACGGCCTGGCGGTCGGCGGCGACGGTGAGCTTGCGCGACAGCTCCAGCAGCGCCGTGGTCTCACCCTGCGCCTGACGCAGCGCCTGCATCTGGCGGCGCTGACGGCTGGCCAGGTTGCCGGTCAGCCCGGCCATGAGCAGGAAGAACAGCAGGGTCAGCACATCCTCCTGACGCTGGATGCGCAGGGTCAGGGTCGGTGGAATGAACAGGAAGTTGTAGGCCAGGAACGATAACCCCGAGCAAACCAGCGCCGGGCCCAGGCTGCTGCGCACCGCCACCAGCAACACGGCGGCGAGGAACACCAGGGAAATGTTCGGCAGCTCCAGCACCCGCGCCAGGCCGAGGGAGATCAGCGTGGCGCAGGCGGCGGCCAGGGTAGCCAGCAGGTAGTCGCGCCAGCGCGGGGCGATGCGCGCACGTCGGCCAGCCGCTGGCTGACCTCCCACTGCATCCAGCACGCTCACTTCCAGCCCGGCGCCGGCCGCCAGCAGGCGTTCGCCAAGGCCGCGACCGAACCAGCGCCGACGCAAACGGCGCGCACTGCTGCCGACCAGGATCAGGCTGGCGCGGCGCTCGCGGGCGTGGTCGAGCAGCGTGCGCGCCACCGAGTCGCCATGCAGCGTCACCACTTCACCACCGAGGCGCTCGGCCAGACGCAGCGCCGCTTGCAGGCGGCCACGCTGCGCCTCGTCCATGGCTGCGCGGCTGTCCACATGCACCACCGACCAGGGCAGATGGCGCCGCTCGGCCACCGCGCAGGCGTGGCGTACCAGACGCTCGGCCTCGCCATCGCCGTCCACCCCCACCAGCAAGCGGCCGAGCACGCTGGGCGCGGCCTGGCCGAGCTGGCGATAGCGTTGATCGAGGTCGGCGTCGACCCGCGCGGCGGCGGTCTGCATGGCCAGCTCACGCAGCGCGGTGAGGTTAGTCGGCGAAAAGAAGGCATCGATGGCCGCGCGCGCCTGCTCGGGCATGTACACCTTGCCGTCGCGCAGGCGTTCGAGCAGCTCGCGCGTCGGCAGATCGACCAGCTGGATTTCGTCGGCTTCCTGCAGCACCCAGTCCGGCACCGTTTCGCGCACCTGCACGCCGGTGATGTCACGCACGCGGTCGTTGAGGCTTTCCAGATGCTGCACGTTGACCGTGGTGTAGACGTCGATGCCGGCGGTGAGCAGCTCCTGCACGTCCTGCCAGCGCTTGGCGTGGCGGCTGCCGGGGGCGTTGCTGTGCGCCAGTTCGTCGACCAACGCCAGCTTGGGCGGGGCCGCGAGCAGGCCGTCGAGATCCATCTCGCTCAGTTCCAGGCCGCGATACGGCAGGCGCAGTGGCGGCTGCTGCTGCAGCCCCAGCAGCAGCGCCTCGGTTTCGCTGCGGCCGTGGCTTTCCACCACCCCAGCGCGCAACGCCACGCCCTGGCGCAGTTGCGCATGGGCGGCCTGGAGCATGGCGTAGGTCTTGCCGACGCCAGGCGCAGCGCCGAGAAACACCTTGAGCCGGCCCCGGCCTTCACGGGGCAGGCCGGCGAGCAGCGCCTCGGCGCGCAGGCTGTCGTTCATCGAGCACTCGTCACTGGGAAGAAGTGGAGGGATTGTCGATCAGTGCCAGGTTCAGAGCCAGCACATTGACCACTGCCGGGCCGAACAGCGGGCGCTCGGTGTGCGCCTCGACCAGGCGCAGCAGCTCGGTCTCGGCCAGGCCACGGGCCTGGGCGATGCGCGGCACCTGCCAGGCGGCGGCCTCGGGCGAGAGCTGCGGGTCGAGGCCGCTGCCCGAGGTGGTCACCAGTTGCATGGGCACCGGTGCCTGACCGTTCAGCTTGGCACTGGCCTGCTCGATACGCTCGCGCAGCTTCGGGTTGCTCGGCGCCAGGTTGCTGGCAGCGCTGGCCACGGTGGCGTAGTCGCCAGCCGAGGGGCGTGGCTGGAACCACTGATCGCCGTCGAAGGCCTGGGCGATCAGGCGGCTGCCGCGCACCTGGCCGGCATCGTCACGCACCAGGCTGCCGGCGGCCTGATCGGGAAACGCCAGGTGCGCGACGCCAGTGACGGTCAAGGGATAGGCGACCCCGACCAGCAGGGTCATGAAAGCCAGCGTGGTGATGGCGGGGCGGATTGAGTCGAGCATGATGAGTCTCCTGTTCAGATTGCCCCGGATTGCATCCGGGCTACGTCGCTTGGCTTGTGTCATTCGTCTTGGCGCCGTGCCTGGCTATTTCGCGGATAAATCCGCTCCTACCGACCGTGCCTCCGGGCTCCTGTAGGAGCGAATTCATTCGCGATGGCTTTGCCTGCGTGCCAGCCATTTCGCGGATGAATCCGCTCCTACAAGAACGTTCAAA
Source organism: Pseudomonas spartinae (assembly GCF_965197125.1). NCBI lineage: Bacteria > Pseudomonadati > Pseudomonadota > Gammaproteobacteria > Pseudomonadales > Pseudomonadaceae > Pseudomonas > Pseudomonas spartinae. Next base: position 108,960 of record NZ_CBDAMB010000009.1, on the reverse strand, counting down.
CAACGCGCCTACACCCAGCCCAACCCCACCAGCAGCAGGTCGAGCAGCTTGATGCCGACAAAGGGCGCGACCAGCCCGCCGAGGCCGTATATCAGCAGGTTGCGCCGCAGCAACTGGCCGGCGTCCAGCGCCTGGATACGTACACCGCGCAGCGCCAGCGGGATCAGCGCAACGATGATCAGCGCGTTGAACACGATGGCCGAGAGAATCGCGCTCTGCGGGCTGTGCAACTGCATCAGATTGAGCGTGCCGAGCTGCGGGTAGATGCCAGCGAACAGCGCCGGCAGGATGGCGAAATACTTGGCCACGTCGTTGGCCACCGAGAAGGTGGTCAGCGCGCCACGCGTCACCAGCAGCTCCTTGCCCACCTGCACCACATCGATCAGCTTGGTCGGGTCGCTGTCCAGGTCGACCAGGTTGGCGGCCTCGCGCGCGGCCTGGGTGCCGTCGTTCATCGCCAGGCCGACGTCGGCCTGGGCCAGCGCCGGGGCGTCGTTGGCACCATCACCGCACATCGCCACCAGCTTTCCTTCGGCCTGCTCGGCGCGGATACGTGAGAGCTTTTTCTCCGGTGTGGCCTCGGCGATCACGTCATCCACACCGGCCTCGGCGGCGATGGCGGCGGCAGTCAGCGGGTTGTCGCCGGTCACCATCACGGTGCGGATGCCCATGGCGCGCAGCTCGGCGAAACGCTCGCGGATGCCTGGCTTGACCACGTCCTTGAGGTGGATGGCGCCGAGCAGGCGACCATTGCCGGCCACCAGCAACGGTGTGCCGCCGCTCTGAGCGATCTTCTCCACCTCGCGCGCCAGCGGCGCCGGCAAATCAGTTCGACCCAGGCCGAGGTAGGCCAGCACGGCGTCCACCGCGCCCTTGCGGTAGGCCACACCGTTCACGTCGGCGCCGGACAGGCGCGTCTCGGCGCTGAAGGCGATCAGGGTCATGCCGCTGCGCTCGGGCGCTTCCATCGGGTGCAACGAGGCCAGGTATTCGATGATGGACTTGCCCTCCGGCGTGTCGTCGCCCTGCGAGGCCAGCAGTGCTGCCTCGGCCAGCTCCGGCGTGGCCACGCCCGGTGCCTTGACCATGGCACTGCAGCGGCGGTTGCCGAAGGTGATGGTGCCGGTCTTGTCCAGCAGCAGGGTGTGCACGTCACCGGCAGCTTCCACCGCGCGGCCGGACTTGGCGATGACGTTGAGGCGCACCAGGCGATCCATGCCGGCGATGCCGATGGCCGAGAGCAGGCCGCCGATGGTGGTGGGAATCAGCGTCACCAGCAGCGCCGCCAGGTAGATCAGCGGCAGGTCGCCACCGGCGAAGCGGGCGAACGGCTGCAGCGTGGCCACCACCAGCAGGAAGATCAGGGTCAGGCCGATCAGCAGGATATCCAGCGCCACCTCGTTGGGCGTCTTCTGCCGGCGCGCGCCTTCCACTAGGGCAATCATGCGGTCGAGGGTGGACTCGCCGGGGTTGGCGCTGATGCGCACCAGCAGCCAGTCCGATACCAGGCGGGTGTTGCCGGTGACTGCCGAGCGGTCGCCGCCGGACTCGCGGATCACGGGTGCGGACTCGCCGGTAATCGCCGCCTCGTTGACTGCCGCGACGCCTTCGATCACCTCGCCGTCGCCGGGAATAAGCTCACCGGCCTCGACCCGCACCACATCTCCCTTACGCAGGCTGCTGGCGGGCACGGACTGAAACTGCGCGCCGACCTGTTTGCTGGCCATCAAGCCCTGGCTGCCGGACTTCAGGCTGTCGGCGCGGGCCTTGCCCCGCCCTTCGGCCAAGGCCTCGGCAAAGTTGGCGAAGAGCACGGTGAACCACAGCCACAGGGCGATCTGCACGCCCAGGGCGGTGCTCACCGCTGGGTTGGGGACGAAGCACAGCACGCTGGTAACCAGCGCAGTCAGCTCCACCACCAGCATCACCGGCGAGCGCACCAACTGGCGCGGGTCGAGCTTGACGAAGGCCTGCTTGAGGGCCGGGCGCCACAGCGCGCCGAGGCCGGTCTGCGGCTGGCTGCTGGACGATTTGGCGCTGCGTTGCGCCGTTACGGGGGCATTCATCACGGTTTCTCCTTCAGAACGCCAGGTGTTCGGCCAGCGGGCCCAGGGCCAGCGCCGGCATGAAGGTCAGGCCACCCACCAGGAGGATGGTCAACGTCAGCAGCACGACGAACAGCGGCCCATGGGTGGGGAAGCTGTTCTGCCCCTGCGGCGCAGCGCGCTTGGCCGCCAGGCTGCCGGCAATCGCCAGCACCGGCAGGATGTAGCCGAAGCGCCCGAGCAGCATGGCCAGGCCGAGCATCAGGTTGTGGTAGGGGGTGTCGGCGCCGAAGCCGGCGAAGGCCGAGCCGTTGTTGCCGGTGGCCGAACCGTAGGCATACAGCGCCTGGCTGAAGCCATGCGGGCCGGGGTTGCCGATGGAGGCTGCCGGCCCGGCGAAACTCACCGCCAGGGCACCGAATATCAGCACGCCGACCGGCATCACCAGCAGCGTGGCGACCATCAGGCGCACCTCGCGTGCTTCCAGCTTCTTGCCCAGGTAGGCCGGCGTACGACCGATCATCAGGCCGGCGAGGAACACCGCGATCAGCACGAACAGCAGCATGCCGTAGAGGCCCGCGCCGACGCCGCCGAAGACGATCTCGCCGAGCAGCATGTTGACCAGCGGCACCAGCCCGCCGAGAGCGCTGAAGCTGTCGTGCATGGCGTTGACCGAGCCGTTGGACGCCGCCGTGGTGGTGGTCGCCCAGAGCGCCGAGGCGAAGCTGCCGAAGCGCGCCTCCTTGCCCTCCAGCGAGCCGACCTGCTCGATGGGCAGCCCCGCCAGCGCCGGGTTCGGCTGCAACTCCGCCCAGGCACAGACACCCAGGCCGATGACGAACAACAGCAGCATGCTGGCGAGGATCGCCCGGCTCTGACGCAGATCACGCACGTAATGGCCGAAGGTGAACACCAGCGCCGCCGGGATCAGCAGGATCGACGCCAGCTCCAGCAGGTTGCTCAGCGCCGTGGGGTTCTCGAACGGGTGCGCCGAGTTGACGCCGAAAAAGCCGCCGCCGTTGGTGCCCAGTTGCTTGATGGCGATCTGACTGGCCGCTGGCCCCATCGGCAAGGTCTGCTCGCTGCCCTGCAGGGTCGTGGCCGAAACGTAATCGCTGAAGTTCTGCGGCACGCCCTGCCACACCAGCAGCACGGCCAGCACCAGGCACAGCGGCAACAGGCCGTAGAGCACAGCGCGGGTGATATCCACCCAGAAGTTGCCCAGACGGTCGCTGGACTGCCGCGCCAAACCCCGGCACAGCGCCACCAGCACCGCCAGGCCCACTGCCGGGCTGACGAAGTTCTGCACACCAAGGCCGAGCATCTGGCTGAAATAACTGAGCTGCGCCTCGCCGCTGTAGGCCTGCCAGTTGGTGTTGGTGACGAAGCTCACCGCCGTATTGAACGCCAGCGGCAGGCTCATCCCCGCCACCTGCTGCGGGTTGAGCGGCAAGCCGCCCTGCAGCAGCAGGATGCTCATCAGTGCCAGCAGGCAGACCAGGGTGAAGGCCAACAGCGCCAAGGCGTAGCCGCGCCAGCTCAGCTCCTGCTCCGGGTCGACGCCGGCCACGCGGTAGCACAAACGCTCCACCGGCAGCAGAACCGGACTGAGCCAGGTGCGCTGGCCCTCCATCACACGGTAGAAATAGCGCCCGAGAAAAGGTGCCGGTGCCAGCACCAGCAGGGAAAAGGCCGCCAGCAGCAGCCAGTCGTAGTCGTGCATGGCCGCCTCCTCAACCACGCCCGGCGGTCAGCAGCGCCGACAGCAGGTAGGCGAAGAGGCCGACCACCAGGATCAGCGACACACCATCGATTGCGTTCATGTGCAAAGCTCCACGATGCGGGGAATCCGCTCGCGAGCATTGTCGAAAGGCTGGCCGTAAAGATTCGATTGGCGCCCCACCGCCGGGGCGTAAAGAAATCGTATTGATGCGGTGGCATCAGCCCTGTGGGAGGCGCTTCAGCGGCGACAGGGCCGCTACGCGGCATGAACATGGCGCCCGTAGGATGGGTTAGCGGCGCAGAACACCGCTCCCACAGTCACGCCCCATCTCAAGCGCCGCGCAACCCACCAAGCGATGCCCATCAAACCAACAGATGCGCCGCCAGCCCGACTACAGCGCAACCAGCGATGGTCTCGATCACCCCGCGCTTGAAGGCGAACAGAGCCAGCGCCGCGCCGAGGGTAATCAACGCAGAGACCCAATCGAACGCCCCGGCAAAACCCTGCGGCCAGAGCACGTGATAGCCGAAGAACAGCGCCAGGTTGAGGATCACCCCGACCACGGCGGCTGTGATGCCGGTCAGCGGCGCAGTGAACTTCAACTTCCCGTGAGTCGACTCCACCAGCGGCCCACCGGCGAGGATGAACAGAAATGACGGCAGGAAGGTGAACCATGTGACCAGCGCCGCCGCCAGCGCGCCGCTGGCGAAGGCCGAATCGCCCCCGAACAGCGGCTGGCCGTAGGCACCAACGAAGGCGACAAACGCCACCAGCATGATCAGCGGGCCCGGCGTGGTCTCGCCCAGCGCCAGGCCATCGATCATCTGCCGGGGCGTCAGCCAGCCGTAGTGCTCGATGGCGCCCTGGTACACATAGGGCAGCACCGCGTAAGCGCCGCCAAAGGTCAGCAGCGCCGCCTTGGTGAAGAACCAGCCCATCTGCGTCAGCGTGCCCTGCCAACCGAACGCCAGCGTCAGCAGGCCCATCGGCAGCAGCCAGAGCAACGCACCGACCAGCAGGATCAGCGCCAGGCGGCTGGAGCGAAAATGCGTGTGCGCCAGGCGCGTGTCGTCATCGATCAATGCCGGCGCATGCGCCCCACCCTTCTCGCCATGCCCGGCGCCAAGCGCAAAATGCTGCGGCGCCAGCCGCCCGCCGACATACCCCAGCAACGCCGCGCCGAGCACGATCAGCGGGAAGGGCAGCTGCAACGCGAAGATGGCGACGAAAGCCGCCGCCGCGATGGCCCACAGCCAGGCGTTACGCAACACCCGCCCGCCGATGCGCCAGGCCGCCTGCACCACGATGGCCGTCACCGCTGGCTTGATGCCATAGAAGATCCCGGCCACCAGCGGCACATCGCCAAACGCCAGATAGACCCAGGACAACGCAATCAAAATCACCAGCGACGGCAGCACGAACAACGCCCCGGCGATCACCCCGCCCCAGGTGCGGTGCATCAACCAGCCGATATAGGTGGCCAACTGCTGCGCCTCCGGCCCGGGCAGCAACATGCAGTAGTTCAGCGCATGCAGAAAGCGCCGCTCGGACAGCCAGCGGCGCTTCTCAACCAACTCCTGATGCATGACCGAAATCTGCCCGGCCGGCCCGCCAAAACTGATCAACCCCAGCTTCAACCAGAACCAGAACGCCTGCAGCAAACTGATCGTGGCGGGACGTTCAGGCGAATCGGACATCTAGAGGCTCCAGCGGCTGCAAATCGACCGGCCACTATAGCCACGAAAAATGACAACAGCGCGACAGCGCACGAAAAACAACCAGCCCCACGCAGCCCTTGCCCCACCTGGCCTGGACGAGTTTTCCCGCATCTTATCCACAACGCTTTCCCCAGATTCTGTGCATGACACCTAGCAACACGCCTGCAGCCCATCTCGCGATTGAAAGCTCCACGCAAGTCATTGATTATTTGAGATATACCGTCTGGCGATAACGTCGGGAATCCAGCATTGCATAAAAAATGAGCGATACTGCAAGAGGCGCTTGAATGCTAGACAGGAGGCGCTTTTGCAAAGGTTATCCACAGCGCAATCAACAAAATTTGTGGGTGATGTGAGAGCTGTCTGGTAGCGATTGCCCATCACGGATGCTACCCAGGTGACATTTTGACTTGTTCAGCATGGACAACAGCGTTGCCTCTGCAATAGCTTCCGCCACGGACTTGCAGGGCCCTGACCTGCCACCATCGCCGCCACCGGAGCTCCCTCCCCTCGCTAAACTGCAAACGACAAGGAATAGCGCATGGCATGCTGACATTGCCATGCGCTATCAGCGTCAGTTGATAGACCACAAGGAAGACCATGCGCATTGCTTTGATTCTGTTATCCGCCCTGCTGAGCAGCTGTACGCTTTACGACCGGATAGGCAACAAGCCCTACCTGTTTCCGACTGAGGTTGAGTCGTCCGCCGAGGTCACCGTGAATTTCAACGAGCGGTCGTGGTTCGATATTTTCAATATGGATGCCAACGGATGTTTTGCCGGAACATCAACGCTTGGCTCGTCCGGGTCGAGCGTAAAGATCCACGCCGATACAGAGACTTTCATGGCATTGAACAGACGCCATGGAAACTCGTTTTGCCAGGTCATTTTCTCTTTCTCCCCTGAGAGCAACGCCCGATACCGCTTCACTCAGGGTACTCATGTCGAGAACGCACCAGGCATTCTTGGCGTCCTGTCGGGCCCCGCCCTCTACTGCACGGTGACAGGTGAGAAAATTCTGCCATCCGGAAAGACGGAAGCACTCACGCTCAAGAAAATGAACCTGCGTCCTTCCGGGTTTGCCTGTCTGCGCATGAGAGAAATCTCTCAATAAAAAACGGACTTATCGCCGAAGCCAAAGCGCTCGACCGACAGAGCGAAACAACCGAGCAAGCAGGAGCAGAGCATTTGGAAGAGCTAGCCGAAGGGGCATTGAAAGGCGTTTTGCGCTTACTCGGCCTGTGCATACGTGTGTTGATCTGGCTTATGTGTGAGTTCTTGTTTGAAAAAGTGGCCTGGTATATCGGCTGGCCCATCTGTCGCCTGGTTACGTTCAACTCACGGCCTGGCGAGCGCATCACGGAGTCAGATCAGGCTTCAGGGACGACCCAGTTCATGGTGTCCATGACGGGACTGGTCTCGCTCTTGGCGTTAGGCGCGTGCATTGCTCAGCTCACGGGGTAGAGCGCCGCTGCAGCTCCCTCTAGAAGACGCATGACATCGTCGAAAAGAAGGCTGACAACGGATTGTCGCGTCTGCGCAGCGAAGGGTGAGCCGCAATGATGGCCGGGGGCAAAAAACCACCAGTCCCGCGCAGCCCTTTTACCTTCTGCCCTGGACGTGTTTTCCCTCATCTTATCCACAGCACTTTCCCCAGATTCTGTGCATGAACCACAGGCACAGCGCCGCCATCTGCCAGATACCTGAGCAATCTTTGCAAGTTATTGATTCATTGAGATATAGCGACTGGCAATAGTGCCTTTCAGGCATCATCGGGCAAAAACTGAGCGACCTCGACCAAGCCGCGTAGATGCTGGCGTGAACGCGCTTTTGCGCAGTTTATCCACAGGGCTGCCAACAGATTGTGTGGGCAGAGTGGAGTGCAAGCCCTGCCCCCACCCTACAGCACAGACAACTACTTCAAGCGCGGCTGAACGATGATCTTCACCGCCGATTCATTGTTGTGAATCAGGGTGTCGAAGCCCTTGGCGATCAAGTCATCGAGTTGAATACGCTGGGTGATGAAAGGTTCGAGGTCGATCTTGCCTTCCTCGACCAACTTGATGGTTTCCGCATGGTCGTTGCAGTAGGCGATGGTGCCGCGCACGTCCAGCTCCTTCATCACGACGCTGTGCACGTTGATGGTGGCCGGGTGGCTCCAGATCGACACGATCACCACCACGCCTGTGGGCTTGGTCGCGGCGACCAGGGCATCCATCACCTTGTTCACGCTGGTGCACTCGAAGGCGACATCCACACCTTTGCCGCCGGTGAGCGCCATCACCTGCTCGACCACATCCACCTGCGAGGGGTCGAGAATGTGGTCGGCCACACCGGACTCAAGGGCCTTCTCTTTGCGCTTGGCACTCAGCTCGGTGATGATCACGCTGAGGCCCTTGGCCTTGAGGATCGCCGCCAGCAGCAGACCAATCGGCCCAGCACCACCGACCAGCGCCACATCACCCGCCTTGGCGCCGCTGCGCACAAAGGCGTGATGACCGACCGACAGCGGTTCGATCAGAGCCGCCTGATCCAGCGGGATCTTGTCGGATATCGGGTGAACCCAGCGACGCTTGACGGCGATCTTTTCCGACAGGCCGCCACCATGGCCGCCCAGACCGATGAAGTTCATGTCCTTGGACAGGTGATAGCGTTCGCCCGGCCCGGTGGGTATGTCGTCGGCAATGATGTACGGCTCGACCACCACGTGCTGGCCAACCTCGATGTCATCGATACCTTCACCTACTGCGTAGACCACACCGGAAAACTCGTGGCCCATGGTGACCGGAGCCGACTCGCCGGAAATCGGGTGCGGATGGCCGCAAGGCGGGATGAAGATCGGCCCCTCCATGAACTCGTGCAGGTCAGTGCCGCAGATGCCGCACCAGGCGACGTCGATGCCGACGGTACCGGGTTTGACCACTGGCTCGGGGATGTCCTCGATACGAATGTCGCCCCGGTCGTAGAAACGCGCTGCTTTCATGCTTCAACCTCCATGCTCAGTTGAGTCGCAAACATCCTGCAGGAACTGCGCAGGATCATGGCTGAAGCGTACGCTCGCACGGATTGCAGCGAATTGCGCTACATCATTGCAATGGGAGACCGTTAGCTCTCCCACGCCCGCTGGGTGAAATTCGTTCTGGCTGCTGGCCCCGGATTGCGCCCGGGCTACGTCACGCCGGCTTGCTCGGCGACGCATCCTCGAAGCGGTCGACCTTGCGCAGGCTCTTGAAGCCGAGCATCCAGCCGCCGGTGACGGTCAGGGTGCAGGCGCAGCCGAGCAGCGCCGCCGGCACCACGCCGAACCAGGCGGCGCTGGTGCCGGCGCGGAACTCGCCCAGTTCGTTGGAAGAGCCGATGAACAGCATGTTCACCGCATTGACCCGGCCGCGCATGGTGTCCGGCGTGGAGAACTGCACCAGAGATGAGCGGATATACATGCTCACCATGTCCGCACCACCGGCCACCACCAACGCGGCGAACGACAGCCAGAACAGGCTGGACAGGGCGAACACCAGGTTGGCCAGGCCGAACAGCGCCACCGCGCCGAACATCACCAGGCCGACATGGCGGTTGAACGGCTTCATGCTCAGGTACAGGCCGACGGACACCTCGCCGATGGCCATGGCGCTGCGCAGCAGACCGAGGCCTGTCGGCCCGACTTCCAGTACCTCCTGGGCATAGATCGGCAACAGCGCAACCACGCCACCGAGCAGCACGGCGAACAGGTCCAGGGAGATGGTGCCGAGGATGATCGGCCGGGTGCGGATGAAGTGGATGCCGGCGGTGAAGCGCGCCCAGGCCGTGGACTCCAGCGCCTGCATCTTTTCCGCGTAACGCACGGGCACCAGCGGCAGCAACGCGGAGCCGGCGAGGAAGCAGGCCAGGCACACGGAGTAGGTCAGCCCGCCACCACCGATGGCGTACAGGGCGCCGCCCAGCACCGGGCCGGAAATGGTCGCGCCGCGCATGATCATGCTGTTGGCGGCAATGGCTGCGGCCAGGCGCTCGCGCGGCACGATCTGCGGCAACAGGCTCGACAGCGCCGGCCCGGTGAAGGCCCGGCCACAGCCGTAGAGCACCAGCACCGCGTAGTACCAGGCGACCGGCGCCTCGCTCAGCGACAGCCACAGCAGCGCCGCCGCACACACGCCCTCGACCAACCAGCTGAGCATGAGGATCAGCTTGCGGTCGTAGCGGTCGATCAGGTCGCCGGCCGGCATCAACAGCAGCAGCATGGGAATGAACTGGGCCAGACCGACATAGGCCAGCGACAGCGGATCGCGCGTCAGGTCGTAGACCTGCCAGGCCACCACGATGGCCTGAATCTGCACGGCGAAGACCACCACGATTCGGGAGATGAGAAAAGGCAGGAAACCGGGAAGCCGGTAGACGGAAACGGGGGCAGCGGACACGGCAGAAACCTCGAGGCATGACCGGCGGGTGCCGGTCGAGGTGAGCCGGCCAATCTACGTCATGGCGCGGTTGCGGGGCAAACGCGCGAACAGCCTGTTGCGTGGACCGAACCTTGAGCGCTTGAAGAGTGCATCGAGGCGAACCGTGGGAGGCGCGTCAGTAGCTCGCGGCCCAGCCCCTCCCACGATCAGCATCACGCTAGACGAATGCCTGGGCGCCGAAACCACGCGGCAGGCGCTGGCGGCCCGGCAAGGCGGTCAGGCGCGCCTCCCAGGAGCTACGCCAGTCGTTGACTGCACGCGCAGCCTTCTCACGGCGGGCGGCACGGCGCGCAGCATTACGGGCATTGCGGCGGGCTTCGGTGAAGACTTCAGTCTTGCGGCAATTGCGGCATTTGACCTTGGCCAGTTCGGTGGTGGACGGCAGCTTTTCACCATGCGAGCCACAGGCAAGGTGACCAGAGACTTTGTAGTGCGTAACCATCGCGTTATCTCCTTGATTGTGGGCGTTCGACTGCTGTCAGCCGGTTTACGCCCCTCGGAAATGGGACTCTGCGAGCAGCACGCGGGTTCATTGTCGGCGACCAAGGGCCATGCTGCCCCTGGCCGTGTAGCCCGATAAGCGGTTTAAATGCGTTCTTTTGCCGGAGCCCCACCATGCCCCTGAGCCCCGACGAACTGGCGCAGATCAGCGCCCTCACCCTGGCCCACTACCAGAGCAGCGCCGAGGACTTTCGCGAGGGCACGCGCGACCATGACGTGAGCCAGAACATCGCCGCCCTGCTGCGTCATATCGAGGCTGACAAGCCCTGGCGCATCCTCGATTTCGGCTGTGGCCCGGGGCGTGACCTGCGCACCTTCAGCGGCCTTGGTCACGAAGCGGTTGGCCTGGATGGCTGCGCCGAGTTCGTCGCCATGGCGCGCGCCGACAGCGGCTGCGAGGTGTGGCAGCAGAGCTTTCTCGAACTGGATCTGCCGGCCGGGTATTTCGACGGCATCTTCGCCAACGCCAGCCTGTTCCATGTACCCGATCAGGAACTGCCGCGCGTACTCGGCCAGTTGCACGCAGCGCTCAAAGCGGGCGGCGTGCTGTTCAGCTCCAACCCGCGCGGTGAGAATCAGGAAGGCTGGAACGGCCCGCGCTACGGCAGCTATCACGATCTGGAACGCTGGCGCGCGCGTCTCACGGCGGCCGGTTTCGTCGAACTGGAACACTACTACCGCCCCGCCGGCCTGCCACGCGACCAGCAACCCTGGCTGGCCAGCGTGTGGCGGCGTGTGGGTTAACGCGCCTTCAGCGACGGCAACAACGCGGTGAGGATGCCCAGCAGCGGCAGGAAAGAGCACAGCAGGAACACCTGCTCGATGCCGTGGAGGTCCGCCAGGTATCCGAGCAGCGCTCCGCCGATGCCGCCGAAACCGAACATCAGGCCGAAGAACAGCCCGGCGATCAGGCCGACGTTGCCCGGCAGCAACTCCTGGGCGAAGACCACGATGGCGGAGAACGCCGAGGCGAGGATGAAGCCGATCACCATGCTCAGCACGCCGGTCCAGAACAGGCCGACGTGCGGCAACAGCAGGGAGAACGGCGCCACGCCGAGGATGGAGAACCAGATCACCTGCTTGCGCCCGATGCGGTCGCCGATCGGCCCGCCGAAGAAGGTGCCAGCTGCCACCGCGCCGAGAAACAGGAACAGGTAGAGCTGCGAGCTGGCCACAGACAGGTCGAACTTCTCGATCAGGAAGAAGGTGAAGTAACTGGTGAAGCTGGCCATGTAGAAGTACTTGGAGAACACCAGCAGCGCCAGGATCAGCAGGGCGAACTTCACCCGCCCGGCTGACAGGCCGTGGGTGGCCACGCCGCCCTGCTTGAGCTTGAACAGCGTCAGGTGGTGGCGATACCAGCGGCTCAGACCGTACAGCACGACGATGGCGAAGGCGGCGAACAAACCGAACCAGGCGACGTTGCCCTGACCGTAGGGAATGATGATGGCCGCCGCCAGCAGCGGGCCGAAGGCGGTGCCGGCGTTGCCGCCGACCTGAAAGGTGGACTGCGCCAGGCCGTAGCGCCCGCCCGAGGCCAGGCGTGCGATGCGCGACGCCTCGGGGTGGAAGGTCGAGGAGCCGATGCCCACCAGCGCCGAGGCCAGCAGGATCGCCGGGAAGCTGCCGACGAAGGCCAGCATGAGGATGCCGACCAGGGTGCACAGCGAGCCAGCCGGCAGCAGCCAGGGCTTGGGATGGCGGTCGGTGTGGTAGCCCACCCACGGCTGCAACAGCGAGGCGGTGAGCTGGAAGGTCAGGGTGATCAGGCCGATCTGGGCGAAGCTCAGACCGTAGTTGAGCTTGAGCATCGGGTAGATGGCGGGCAACACCGCCTGGATCAGGTCGTTGATCAGGTGCGCCAGGGCGCAGGCGCCGATCACGCGCATCACCAGGGGGCTGGCCTGACTGGCGGGCGAAGCGCCGGCCAGGGAGGTAACGGCAGGACTGCTGGACATGCTTGAAGCTTCCGGACGAGGTGAGGAACGGCGCTATGCTAGGCTCCGCTCAATCGCCTGTCTCACGAAGACAGGGCAACAACCCTCGCAAAAAAGGCAGCCCCATGCGCTTAGCCGATAAATTGCTGGCCGAGATCGATGCATCGCCCTGGCTGGTCAGCAGCAGCGCCACCGATTATCCGCTCAACGCCATCATCGAGCCGCACTCGCACCGCAACAAGCACCAGTTGATCTACGCCATTTCCGGGGTGATGGTGGTGACTTCGGCGATGAACCAGTGGACGGTGCCGCCGAGCCGCGGCATCTGGATGCCCTGCGGCCAGGTGCACGCGATCCGCTGCATCGGCAGCGTGCGCATGCGTAGCGTCTTCGTGCGCCCCGACAGCCTGCCGGACATGCCCGGCGAGTGCCGCGCCGTGGCCATCTCGCCGCTGCTCAGCGAGCTGATTCGCGCCGCCGTGGACATTACCCAGCCCTACGCCGAGGACTCGCGCGAGGCACGGGTGATGCGCCTGATCCTCGATGAGCTGCGTATCCTGCCGACCCTGCCGCTGCACCTGCCGCAGCCGGCCGATCCGCGCCTGCAGCCGATCTGTACGACGCTGCAGGACGACCCCGGCGACGCCTCCACACTGGCCGACTGGAGCGCTCGCCTGGACCTGGACGAGAAAACCATCCAGCGCCTGTTCCAGAAAGGCGCCGGCATGACCTTCGGCCAGTGGCGCCAGCAGGCACGCCTGCTGCTTGCGCTGGAACGCATCGCCCTGGGCGAGAAGATCATCGACATCGCCGGGGAGCTGGGCTACGACAGCCCCAGCGCCTTCACCACCATGTTCAAGAAACAGTTCGGCACCACGCCCAGCCAGTTTTTCAAGTGATGCGCGGTGCTAGTGCAGGGGCTGTCGCGGCTGAAGCCCCTCCCACACAGTACGCCTCAACACCGGCGCGCAGCTGGTCAAGCCACGCACCGTGGGAGGCGCTTTAGCGGCGAGCTTTTGTGCGGCTGCGACTGCATGGGCGCAGGAGCTAGAGCGAACCGAAAGCTCCTCCAACAGTGCACGCGTCAACATCGAAGCTCAGCCGCTCAAGCCACGCACCGTAGGAGGCGCTTCAGCGGCGAGCTTTTGTCGATGGATGCAGGAGGTAGCGCCAAGCAGGATGCCAGAGACGAAAGCCCCTCCCCCATCGCACGCGTCAACGCCGGGACGCAGCCGGTCAGCCACGCACCGTGGGAGGCGCTTCAGCGGCGAGCGGTTCTATCGCGGCTGAAGCCGCTCCTAGGTCACACCCGCAGGCTGTCGCCGGCTGGCCGTTCGGGCGAGAGATAGCTGACCAGTTGCCGCGCATGGGAGGACAGCGCGTCCCAGCTGCGCACGCACAGGCGCAGCTCGCGGGTAGCCCAGACATCCTCCAGCATCACCACCGTCACCGGCAGTTCCTGGGCGAAGCGGGTCGCGGCCACCTCGGGCAGCATGGACACGCCAACGCCCTGCGCCACCAGCTGGGCGATGGCATCGAAGCTCGGCGCACGCACGCGCACCTTCAGTGGCAGGGCGTGGCGCACCGCCATGTATTCGATGAAACGCTGCATCGCGCGCTCGGCCGGCAGGCAGACGAAGGGGTAAGTGAGCGCAGCGCGCAGCGAGGCGGGGCGCTGGCCGATCAGCGCATGCCCGTGCGGCACCAGCATCACCAGGCGGTCGTTGCGAAACGGTAGCGACAGCAGGTCATCGGTGGGCAGGTTGCCGTCGTACACACCGATGTCGATGGCGCCCTCCCGCACCGATCTCAATACGGCTTTGCTGCCCTGCTCGGCCAGTTGCAGGTCCACTTCCGGGTAGTCGGCCAGGAAGGGGCCGAGCGCCGCTGGCAGGAAGGTGCTGTTGGCCACCGTGGAAGCGCCCAGGCGCAGGGTGATGCGCCGCTCGCCCTTCAGTTCCTGCAGGGTGTCGCTGAGCTGGCGAGCCTCCTTCAGCACGCCCTGGCAAGCCTCCAGTACCAGACGCCCGGCCGGCGTCGGGGTCATGCCGTCGCTGCTGCGCACGAACAGCGTCAGCCCGCAGCGCTCCTCGAACAGGCGCAGGCGGGTGCTGGCCGCCGACACCGCAACGGGAAAGGTCGCTGCCGCCTTGCTCAGGCTGCCAGTGACGGCAATGGCGGCAATCAGGCGCAGGTCGGGCAGATCGAAATGCATTTAGCCTTCTCCAAATCAGAACGCTCACTTCGTGAAATTGCGATTCTGGCCGTTTGGTTTTCCATTCAGAATAACAGCTTATTTCCTGCCGCAGCCCCGCCCCATGAATGCCTTGACCGCCTCCTACCGCCGCAGCCTGGACAGTGGCGTACTGTTCGCCGTGCTCTCGGCCACTGGCTTCAGCCTGAAAGCCATCTTCGTCAAACTGGCCTACGCCGCCGCGCCGGTGGACGCCGTGACACTGCTGAGCCTGCGTATGGCGCTGGCCTTGCCGTTGTTTCTCTGGCTGCTGTGGCTGAGCCGGGGCACAGGGCTGGCGCGGCTGTCGGCGAAGGACTGGGCGCATGTCCTGCTGCTGGGGATGTTCGGCTACTACCTGTCGAGCCTGTTCGACTTCCAGGGCCTGCAGTACATCAGCGCCGGGCTGGAGCGGCTGATCCTGTTCACCTACCCGACGCTGGTGCTGCTGTTGCAGATGCTGGCGCTGGGCGAGCGCCCGGGGCCGCGCACCTTCCTGGCCCTGGGCCTGTGCTACCTGGGCCTGGGCATCGCTCTGGTGCATGACATCCGCGTCGAGGGCGACAGCGAGCAGATCCTGCTGGGCGCCGCCTGGGTGTTCGCCAGCGCCGTGACCTACGCCCTGTACTACCTGGGCACCGGCGTGGTGATCCGCCGGGTCGGTTCGATGCGCCTGGCCGGTCTGGCCGGCAGCGCTTCGGCGCTGATGGTGCTGATCCACTATGGCTTGACCCGCGATCCCTCGCAGTTGATGAGCCTGCCTCGTGAGGTGTGGCTGCAGGGGGCGCTGATGGCGGTGCTGTCGACGGTGTTGCCGATCTACTGGCTGGCCCTGGCGGTGCAGCGCATGGGGGCCAGCCATGCCGCCATGTTCGGCAACCTCGGTCCGGTGCTGACGCTGTTCGCCGCCTGGGTAATGCTCGGCGAGACCATCACCCTGTACCAGATCGCCGGCCTGGCGCTGGTGCTGCTGGGCGTCTCGCGCCTGTCTGGCAAGCGCAAGACGCAGTGACCGGGCTAGAACGTGCACAGCTGACCATGCCAGCGCAGTTGTTCGTCGACTACTGCAAGGTGGAGCTGGGCGGGCAGCTGATGGCGCCGCCAGCCTGACCCTGCTGGTTCAGACCTGGAACTGCATGACGGCGTTACGCATGCCCTGCGCCACCCGCTCCAGCTCCTCGGCAGAGCGCGCCAGGTCGTTCACCGCCTGGGCGTTTTGCTGAGCCATCAGCGCGATCTGCTCGACACGCTGCGCCACATCGTTGCTGGCGTCGCTCTGCTCACCGATGGTGTGGGAAATCTCCCCCACCATCTGGGCCGCGCGCTGCGCACCGTCACGTATCTCGTTGATCGAATCGCCAGCCTGGTGTGCCAGGCTCACGCCGTCGTTCACCCGCGTCACCCCTGCCTGCATGCTGTTCACCGCCAGGTTGGTGTTGCCGCGGATGCGCTCGATCATATCGGTGATTTCCTGGGTCGACTGCGCAGTACGCGCCGCCAGGTTGCGCACCTCGTCGGCGACCACGGCGAAACCACGGCCAGCCTCCCCCGCGCGAGCCGCCTCGATAGCAGCGTTGAGGGCGAGCAGGTTGGTCTGCTCGGCGATGCTCTTGATGACCTGGATGATCGAGTGAATTTCCTCGGATGAACGCCCCAGTTCGGTGATCGTCTCGGACGACGAGGAAACCGCCTCGGCGATGCGGTTCATGCCCTCGACCACGCCGAGAATGACCTGGCCGCCACTGTCGGCCAGTTGCCCGGAGTGGGCGGAAATGCCCTTGGCATCGTGGGCGTGCGAGGACACCTGGGCGATGTTGCGGATCATCTGCTCCATCACCGCAGCCATGCTCGTGGCACTGTCGGCCTGCTGGGTGGAGTCGTGCAGGATGCCCTGGGCGGTGCCGTTCAGGGTGCGGGCGGTGTGCTGCAACTGATCGCTGTGCTGGGTGATGCTGCTGATCATCCGCCCGAGGTTGCCCTGCATCTCGGCGAGGGCCTGCAGCAAATGACCAGCCTCGTCCTGCCGATCCACCTCGATACGACCGCGCAGGTTACCGCTGGCGATGGCGCGGGCGGCGTCGACGGAACGCTGCAACGGCCCCAGCACACTGCGCATCAGGCTCCAGGTGATCAGCCCCAGCAGCAGGCTGACCAGCACGATACCGCTGACCAGGTAGATCTTGGCCTGGTTCACCGCACTCTCGCCACTCATGTGGGCTGCGCTGACCTGCTCTTCGATCAGGCTGCTGAGCGCCTCGTTCTTGGTTTCGAGATCGCTGAAACGCTGTACGAACGACGGCATTCCCTGCCTGGCGGCCTTGGCATCACGCAGGGCCGCTTCGGTGATCTGCTCGGCTTCGCTGATGTAGGCGTTGAGCGCCGGTTGCGACTGAGCGATGGCCTGCTGGATGTCAGCCGGTAGCGGCAACTCGGCGTTGGCGGCCATGGCGCGCTTGAACCAATCGGCATGCTCACGCAGATCGCTGCGCACCTGTTCGGCAGCGGCCTGATCGCCAGGTTCGACGCTGAAGGCAGCGAGCACGTCGGCGCGCAGCGCGTCGTGCATCATGTCCCCCTCCAGATGATTGCGCAGCGCCGCGACGCTCAGTTGGTTCTGCGCCAGCGCGTCATTGAGCTGGGTCTGCCCCCAGAAGCCCACGGCCCCCAGCCCCGCCGCAACGGCCACGCTCAGCACGCCGCTGGCGATCATCTTCTGACGAATATTCATGCACGGCTGCCTGACTGTGGCGAAGGGAATGGTAAGTCTAGTTCAGCTGCCGAGACTGCAAGACCCGCGCCCTACTCCAGCACGGGGCGCAAGAAGCTGCGCTCGTAGCTGAGGACGCAGCGCGTCTCTTCGGCATAGCGGAAGGCCGCCTGGCACTCGGCGTCGGCGAAGGAATCCTGACGATAGCGTTCGTATTCGGCCAGGCTGGGGAAGCTGAACAGCGCCAGGGCCACGTTGTTGGCACCCTCGGAGGGCAGGAAGTAACCGTGGTGCGTGCCGCCGAAGCGCTCTACCAAGGGAATCCACAGCTTGGCGTAATGCTCGAATTCCTTGAGTTTGTAGGGATCGACGATGTAGCGCAGGTAGCAGGTGATCATGACTGTCCTTACTTGAGGGTAGATTCGATGAGCGCGGGATATAAACACGGCGAAAAATCCACACGCCATTCTTTTCCCGCATCACGCCAGCAACCGATGGTACGCACGGCGCACCCTACCCGGTAACCAGCTTCACGTAGCCCGGATGCAATTCGGGGACTCGGTATCGCCTGTGCCCCGGATTTCATCCGGGCTACGCATCACGCCCCGGTCACCAGTTGGCGCAGGCGCTGGCCATCGATGGCCCGGCACATCCCTTCGGGCTTCTGCATCGGCGAATCCTCGGCGGCGAGCATGGCGTTGAGTACGGCTTCGTCGGTGGCTTGCACGGCAGCCAGGTAGAGCGCGTCGAAGCACTCGTCATTGAGGTACTCGAGGTTCAGCCGCGTCTGCGACAGCTGCGGCAAGGGCCGGGGGTTGGCCACACTGAAGGCGAGGAAGATGTCGCCGGAGTTGTTGCCACCCGGCGTGCCGGCCAGGGCGATGCCGAGGCCAGCGCGTTGCGCCAGGCGCTTGAGCTGGTGCGGCAGCAGCGGCGCGTCGGTAGCGAGGATGACGATGATCGAGCCGCGCTCGCGCTCCAGTCCGGTCGGCAGTTCATCTTCCAGGCGCTCACCCACCGCCACGCCACAGACCTTGAGCCAGGCGCGCTGGCCATGGTTGGCCTGCACCAAGGCGCCGAGGGTGTAGGTCTGGCCGTCGATCTCGACAAGGCGCGAGGCACTGCCGGTGCCCCCCTTGTAGCCGTAGCAGATCATGCCGTTGCCGCCGCCGACGTTGCCCTCGGCGATGGCGCCGCCCTTTGCCGCATCGAGCGCGGCCAGTGCATCGGCCTCGCTGACGTGCTGGCCGTTGACGTCGTTGATCACCCCATCGTAGGTCTCGGCCACCACCGGCATGGCCCACAGGTGCTCGCGCTGCCAGGAATCGGCGTACTGGCGGATCGTCCAGCGCGCGGCGGCGTGGTGAACGATACCGACGCTGTGCGAGTTGGTGATGCACAGCGGGCCGACGAAGTAGCCGCCGTGCTCGATCCAGTGCGTGCCGGTCATCTCGCCGTTGCCGTTGAGGGCATGGAAGCCCGCCCACACGGGCTGCGGTTCGCTATCGCGGCCGCGTGGCAGGATGGCGGTGACGCCTGTCTGGATGCGCCGGCCGTTGTCGGCCACTCCATTGAGGGTGCGGTAGCCGACCAGCACGCCGGGCACGTCGGTGATTGCGTTGTACGGGCCGGGGATGCCGGGCAGCGGCAGGCCGAGTTCACGGGCGCGCGGTTTAGCCATGGGGATCATCCTGAGAAGTAGCAGGCTTGCGGTTGCGCAGGTACAGGCCGACCGCTGCGATCAGCAGCGAGGCGAGCAGCAGCAGGGTGGCGATGGCGTTGATCTCGGGCTTGATGCCGCGGCGGATCATGCCGTAGATGAAGACCGGCAGCGTGGTCGAGTCCACACCGGCGATGAAGTAGGTGATCACCAGATCGTCCATCGAGATGATGAACGCCAGCAGCGCGCCACCGACCACGCCGGGCAGGATCTGCGGCAGGGTCACGCGGCGGAAGGTGGTCCAGGGCGAGGCGCCAAGATCGGCCGACGCTTCTTCCAGACGCGTGTCCATGCCGGCCAAGCGCGCGCTGACAACGAGGAACACGTAGCTGATCAGGAAGGTGCAGTGGCCAATGATGATCGAGCCCTTGCCCAGCGGCAGGCCGACGCCGACGAAGAAGATCAGCAGGGCGATGCCGAGCACGATGTCGGGCATCAGCATCGGCATGAACAGCAGTACCCGGTAGAACTTCTGCAAGCGGAAGCGGTAGCGCGCCAAGGCTAGCGCGGTGAGCGTGCCGATCACGGTGGAGATCGCCGTGGTGGTCAGCGCCACCACCAGGCTGGTGCGCAAGGCGGCCAGCAACTGGTCGGTGGATTCGACGTACAGCGCGTTCTCGCTGAGGCTGGTAGTCAGGCCGAACAGCGAGCGATACCAGTCCAGGCTGAAGCCGTCCCAGATCATCATGTTGATCGGGTTGCTGTTGAACGAGTAGGCGACGATCAGGCCGATTGGCAGGTACAGGAAGACGAAGAAGGCCAGGCTGTAGCCGCCTAGCAGGCGGCGTCCGAGGCGCGCGAGCAGTGCGTTCATCGGCTGGCCTCCTGGGCGCTGTTGCGCCCCTGCGCCAGCACGTAGAGCACCAGGCACACCAGCACGGCGGCCATCAGCAGCATCGCCAGGGCGGCGCCGAATGGCCAGTTACGCGCGGCTAGGAACTGCTGCTCGACCAGGCTGCCGATCATCAGCACGCGTGCGCCGCCGAGCAGCGACGGCACGATGAAATTACCCAGGCTGGGAATGAAAACGATGATCGAGCCGGCGGCGATGCCCGGCAGGGTCAGCGGGAAGATCACCTTCCAGAAGCTCTGCCAGCGGCTCGCGCCGAGGTCGGCCGAGGCTTCCAGCAGGCGCTTGTCGAGTTTCTCGACGCTGGCGTAGACGGGCATGAACATGAACGGGATGAAGATATAGGTCATGCCGATCAGCACCGCCGTCTCGGTGTAGATCAGCTCCACCGGGTTGTAGAAGCCCAACGCCGCCAGCGCGGTGTTGATCACGCCGCTGGGGCGCAGGATCAGCAGCCAGGCGTACAGGCGCACGATCAGGCTGGTGAAGAACGGCAGGGTGATCAGAAACAGGCAGAAGTTGCGCATCCGCTCGGGCTGGCGCGCCACCCAGAAGGCTGCCGGGTAGCACAGCGCCAGGGTCGCCAGCACGGTCAGCGCGGCCAGCTTGAACGAGCGCAGGATGATTTCCAGGTAGACCGGATCGAACTCCTCGTTGACGCCATCGGCCCAGCCCAGCACGCGGCCGAAGTTGTCCGGGTAGAAGCTCCACTCGACGCCGCCATAGAGCCCCGGTTCGAGCAGGCTGTACACCGCCATGATGCTCAGCGGGGTGAGAAAGAATACGCCGATGATCAGTGTCACCGGGGTCAGCAGGCCGACCAGGCGCAGGCGCTCGCGCAGTAGCATCAGGCACCTCCCGGGATCAGGTGCGCGGCCGTCAATTCATACCAGAGCTGCACGCTGTTGCCTTTGCGCAGGCGCTGCAGGCCCTGTTGCGCGGCGTCACGCAACACCGCCTTGACCAGGCGGCCGTGCGCGGTGCGCAGCAGCAATTCGAAGTCCTTGCCGATGAACAGCAGTTGCTCCAGACACCCTTCCAGCGCGGCGAAACCTTCGCCAGGGCGCTGCAGGTGGAATTGCTCGGGGCGCAACATGAGCTGGGCATACTGGCCGACGCACAGGTCGGGGTGGTGCGCCTGCAACAGGTCTCCCTGGCTGTCGAGCAGGTAGGCGATGCCGTCGTCGATCGAGCCGACGTGCACGTCGAACAGGTTGCTCTCGCCGATGAAACCGGCGACGAAGGCGTTGGTCGGGTGGTGGTAGATCTCTGCCGGGGCGCCGATCTGCTGGATATGGCCGCCATTGAGCACGACGATTCGGTCGCTCATGGTCAGCGCTTCTTCCTGGTCGTGGGTGACGAAGACGAAGGCGATGCCCAGTTCGTGCTGCAGGTTCTTCAGCTCGCGCTGCATGGCCTGGCGCAACTGGCGGTCGAGGGCCGACAGCGGCTCGTCGAGCAACAGCAACGCCGGGCGGTCGACGATGGCGCGGGCCAGTGCCACGCGCTGCTGCTGGCCACCGGAGAGCTGGCCGGGCTTGCGCCGCTCCATGCCGGCCAGGCCGACCATTTCCAGTGCCTCGCCAACGCGCTGGCGTTTCTCGGCCTTGCCGACGCCGCGCACGTCCAGCGCATAGCCGACGTTGTCGCCGATGCTCATATGCGGGAACAGCGCGTAGCTCTGGAACACCGTGTGCACCGGACGGCGGTGCGGCGGCACCAGGTTCATCGGCTGGCCCTGGATCAGCAGCTCGCCGCCATCCAGTTGCTCGAAACCACTGATGGTGCGCAGCAGCGTGGTCTTGCCGCAGCCGGACGGCCCCAGCAGGGTGACGAATTCATTGGCGCCGACAGCCAGGTCGAGGCCGTCGAGGGCACGCACCAGATGCCCTTCAGGCGCACGGTAGTGCTTCACCGCGCCACGGATCTCGACCACCGGCGCGGTTTGGGTGAAAGCGGTCATGGAGGACTCCACTGATATCGGAGTAATCGCGGCTGAAGCCGCTCCTACAAGGGGGCTTCAGCCGCGACCTAACTGCACAAGCTGACTCAGTTGGCGGTACGCACCCGCGTCCACACCCGGTCGTACTGCTTCAGGCCCTTGCCCAGGTCCTGGAAGATCTGCAGCTTGGCCATGACATCGGCCGGCGGGTTGACCTGCGGGTTGTCACGCAGCTCAGCCGGCAGCAGTTTCAGCGCTTCCTTGTTCGGCGTGCCGTTCATTTGCTGCGCGGTGTTCAGCGCAGCGATCTCCGGCTGCAGGAAGAAGCTCATGAAGCGCTTGGCGTTGGCCTTGTTCGGCGCGCTCTTGAGCACGCACATGTCCTCCTGGTACATGGTCGCGCCTTCCTTGGGGATGACGTAGGCGAGGTTCTGCGGATCCTGCTTCACGTACATCATGGCGCCGACGAAATAGTGCGAGGCGGCGGCGTCGCCGGATTGCACCATCGGCACGCTGTCGTAGGTGAAGGCGGCGATCAGCGGCTTGCGCTCGATCAGCCAGTCGGCGGCCTGCTTGAGCTCGGCTGGGTCGGTGCTGTTGACCGACTTGCCGTCCTTGATCAGGCCGACGCCGAGGGTCTCGCGCATGTCGTCGAGCATGATCACCTTCTTGCCGGCCTTGGCCTCGGCGAAGAAGTCGTCCCAGCTCTCGATCGGCTTGGAGACCTTGTTCTTGTTGTAGAAGATGCCCACCGTGCCCCAGGCGTAGGGCATGCAGTACTCACCCTTGGGGTCGGACTTGGAACGCAGGAAGGCCGGGTCGATATTGGCGAAGGCAACATCCTGGTTGATGTCGGTCTTCTCCAGCAGGCCGAGAGCGGCCATGGTGTCGTGCATGTGCACCGAGGGGAAGACGATGTCGTAGCCCTTGGCCCCGGCCTGCAGCTTGGCCAGCATCTCTTCGTTGCTGCCGTAGGTGTCGAGTGACACCTTGATGCCGGTCTCGGCGGTGAAGCGGGTCAGCACCTCGGGGTTGATGTAGTCGCCCCAGTTGTACAGGCGCAGTTCTTCGGCGGCCTGGGCGGCGCCGGTGACGAGGCCGCTGCCAAGGGCGACGCACAGGGTGAGATGACGCAGTATGGGCATGTTCCTGTTCTCCACTGTTGTGGTCGCGCAGGGCGCGACATTTGCTTGTTGCGGCAGGAAGCGCGAGCGTCGACGACACGGCGGAAAGACTTCTGCTGGCTTTCTCGCCCGAGCGATGGCCAATCGACAGCTCTTTGCGTTACGGCTGCAGAGTAGAATATATTTCTTCCAAATATCAATACACTGACATTTAAATGTCAGACCGATTTGGCATGACAGGAAAAACGAGCATGCTCGATGGCAAGATGCAACACCTGGAAGGCAAGCTGACGCCGGCCGAGCGCACCCTGTGGGTCTACATCCAGGCCAACCTGGAAACCCTGGCGTTCGAGAACGGCGCCAGCCTGGCGGCCAAGAGCGGAGTCAGCCCCAACACCGTCAGCCGCTTCCTGCGTCGGCTCGGCTACAAGGGCCTGAAGAGCCTGAAAGACGAGCTGCGCGACGAGGTGCGTGTGCAATCGCTGCTCAACCCGGCGCTGATCGAGCGGGTCGAGCAACCGGAAGACCTGGTGGCCCACCTAAACGAAGAAATCGAAGCCCTGCGCGCCTTCGCCGAGCTGCTCGGCAGCCAGCACTGGCGCGATATCGTGGCGCGCGTGGGGGATGCCGAGCGCGTGTTCGTCTGCGGCTTCCAGACCATTCGCGGGCTGGCCGAGGACTTCGCCAACCGCCTGGCCTTGGTGCGCTCGGGGGTGGAGTTCCTCGACCTCTACAGCGGCGTACTCGGCCAATGGCTGGACAGCCACAACCAGCGCTGCTGCGTGATCCTGATCGACATTGCGCCCTACGCCGATGCCGGCATCGCCTTCGCCAACAACTGCCTGCAGCAGAACGCCGACCTGGTGGTGTTCACCGACGAGTACGGCATCGCCAAGCATATCGACACGCCATACATCGTCACCATGAAGACCAAGACTGGTCTGATCCTCGAATCCACCGGCGGCCTGACCAGCGCCCTGAACGTGCTGCTGCACTGCGTGGCCAGTGCCCGCAAGGATCAGCTCAAGGAACGCCTCGGCGCCTACCGGGCGCGGGTCGAGAGCCTCAAGCTGTACCGCACCTGAGATAACCGGCACGGCTCCGCAGCAGCATCAGCGCCAGGCCTGCGACCCAGAGCACCGAGATGCCGTAGTTGATGCGCTGATACAGGCCGAACGAGTGCCCGGCCTCGACGGCCTGGGCCATCAGCACCACGGTGACCACGGCCAACAGGGTGCAAGCGCTGGAAAACAGGCCAAAGCCGCG
Organism: Pseudomonas spartinae; assembly: GCF_965197125.1. Lineage (NCBI taxonomy): Bacteria > Pseudomonadati > Pseudomonadota > Gammaproteobacteria > Pseudomonadales > Pseudomonadaceae > Pseudomonas > Pseudomonas spartinae. The sequence continues at coordinate 84,738 of NZ_CBDAMB010000009.1, read as the reverse complement.
CGAGCCCAGCAGGCGTTTGCTGACAAATGCCCAGATGAGGCTGGCCAGGGTCAGCGAGAGAAACATCACCAGCCCGGCCAGGTTGTGCATCTGCTGCGAGAAGGACGGCTGTGCCGGCGCGCAGCCCTGGTCGCAGGCGAAGTAGCCAGTGGCGAAACTGGCCAGGCCGTGGACGAGAATCAGCCCGGCACTGAACAGCGCCAGGCGCGAACTGCGTACCTGGCGCATCACAGCCACGGCAAACAGCACGAAGAACACACCCAAGGGCAGATTGTTGAGCCAGGCCGAAAAACCCTGGGTGGGTGAGCCCTGCGCGCCCAGCTGGCTCATGGCCTGGTCAAGATGGCTGTAACCGGGATAGGCCAGAGCCGTCAGCAGCACGCCAAAGAACAGCCAGAACGGTATCAATACGCCAAGGCCAAGCAACACCCGATCCATGTTGTTCATACGTCCCTGTTCCTTGCTGGCAGCGGGCACCTGGCGCCCTGGAGACGCGGATTATGCCCAAGAAACCTCCACCCTGCGCGTTAGGCCCAGCGCCTGATGTTGTCAGTCTCCTGATGCTGCCAGGCCGTACACGATGACTGCCTCGTGTACGGCTGGCCGTCATGGCCCAGCCAGGCGCCGCTCAATACACCGCGATATGCGAGTCGGCCCTCGGCTCGGTACCGCCGCAGAGCACGCCGGTCTGTGGGTCGCGCACGATGATCTGGCCGCGCCCGTACTCGGTGCGGTCGCAGGCCACCTCGATCTGATGCCCGCAACGGGCCAGGGCGAAGGTCAGGTCGCGCGGGGTTTCCTGCTCGATGCCGACCTTCTGCCCGCCCAGCCACTGCCAGCGCGGAGCGTCCAGCGCGGCCTGCGGGTTGAGGCCGAAGTCGACCATGTTCATCACCATCTGCACGTGGCCCTGCGGCTGCATGTAGCCGCCCATCACGCCGAACGGGCCGACCGCCACACCGTCCTTGCTGAGAAAGCCGGGGATGATGGTGTGGAAGGTCTTCTTGCCCGGTTGCAGGTAGTTGGCATGGCTCGGGTCGAGGCTGAACTCGTAACCCCGGTTCTGCAGGGCGATACCGCTGTCCGGCAGCACCACGCCGGAGCCGAAGCCATGGTAGGCGCTCTGGATGAACGAGACCATGTTGCCCTCGGCGTCGGCGGTGGCGACGTACACCGTGCCACTGGCCTGCGGGTCGCCATGCAGCGGCTCGCGGGCACGCTCGCCGATCAGCGCGCGGCGCTGGGCGCAGTAGCTGTCGGCGAGCAGCTCTTCGGCGGCCACGCGCATGTGCTCGGGGTCGGTGATGTAGTGCAGACCGTCGGCGTAGGCCAGCTTCATCGCCTCGATCTGACGGTGCCAGGTCTGGCGGCTGTCGCGGTGATCGAAGTCGAAGCCTTCGAGGATCTTCAGGGTCATCAGGGCGATCAGGCCCTGACCAGCCGGGGGAATCTCCCAGACGTCATAGCCACGGTAGCTGACCTTGATCGGCTCGACCCAGCGCGGCAAATAGCCGGCCAGATCGTCGACCGAGAGTTTGCCACCGCTGGCTGCGGCGTGGCTGGCCAGACGCTCGGCGATGGCACCCCGGTAGAAGCTCTCGCACTGAGTCTCGGCCAGCTCGGCCAGGGTCTGCGCCTGCGCCGGGTTGCGGAACAGTTGTCCGGCGACCGGCGCCTGGCCGTCGATCAGGTAGGTGTCGAACCAGGCTTGCAACTCGGGGAAGGCCTCGCGGCTGGCCTGGTATTCATCGAAGGCGATGCGCCACTGGTGGGCGACCACTGGCGATACCGGGAAGCCATCGCGCGCCAGCTCGATGGCCGGCTGCAGCAGCTCAGCGAAGGGCAGCTTGCCGAAACGCTGCGACAGTTCGGCCCAGGCAGCAGGGCAGCCAGGTACGGTGACCGGCAGCCAGCCGTGCACCGGCACACGCTCGTGGCCGGCAGCCTTGACCGCCTCGCTGGACAGCGCTGCCGGCGCATGACCGCTGGCGTCGAGGCCGTACAGCTTGTCCTTGAACCAGACCAGGGCGAAGGCGTCACCACCAATCGCGCAGCCGGTGGGCTCGACCACCGTCAGCGCGGCGGCAGTGGCGATGGCGGCATCGATGGCGTTACCGCCACGGCGCAGCATGGCGATACCCGCTTCGGCCGCCAGCGGTTGCGACGCGGCGACCATGCCCTTGCGGGCGAACACGCTCTGGCGCTGGGACGCGTAGGGATATTCGTGAGCAGAAAAATTGAGCATGGATTGAACTCGATCCAGAGATTGAACAAGGCCGCTCGCGACCTTCACAGAACGCGGCTGAGGAACTCCCGCGTGCGCGGGTGATGGGGGTTGCCGAAAACCTGGGCCGGCGGACCTTCTTCGATCAACTCGCCCTGGTGCAGCACCACCACGCGGTCGGCCACCTCACGGGCAAAGCCCATCTCGTGGGTGACCACGACCATGGTCATGCCCTCCTCGGCCAGCTCCTTCATCACCTGCAGCACCTCGCCCACGGTTTCCGGGTCCAAAGCACTGGTCGGTTCGTCGAAGAGCATCGCCTGCGGCTTCATCGCCAGCGCGCGGGCAATCGCCACGCGCTGCTGCTGTCCGCCGGAAAGCTGGCTGGGGTAGTGATCGGCCTTGTCCGACAGGCGCACGCGGGCCAGCAGTTGCCGCGCCTGCTCCTCGGCCTCGCGCCGACCGACGCCAAGCACCTGGGTCGGCGCCTCGATGATGTTTTCCAGCACGGTCATGTGCGGGAACAGGTTGAAGCGCTGGAACACCATGCCGATGTCGCGGCGCATGCGCGCGATGTTGCGCTCGGAGTCGCGCACGCGCTTGCCGTCGGCACGCTCGATGTAGCCCATGGGCTTGCCGTTGACCAGGATGCTGCCGCCCTGGATATCCTCCAGGTAGTTGAGGCAGCGGATGAAGGTGGTCTTGCCCGAGCCGGAGGCGCCGATCAGCACCACCACCTCGCCGCGGCGCACGTTCAGCGATACGCCCTTGAGGATCTCCAGCTCGCCGAAACGCTTGTGTACGCTCTGCGCCTGGATCACCAGACTCTCGTCCAATGCGCTCATCTCAACGCCCCCTCAGAAATTTCATGGCACCCAGGCCGAACAGCCGGCTGCTCGCCGGCACATGGCCGTCGGTACGCCCGAAGCGCAGCTCCAGCCAGCGCTGGAAGAAGCCCCAGAGCGTGGTCAGCAGCAGGAAGTAGATGGCCACCACCAGATACAGCTCGAACACACGGAAGGTGGCCGAGGTGATCATCTGCGTGCTGAGCAGCAGCTCCTGCACGCCGATCACGCTGACCAGGGTGGTGTTCTTGAGCATCACGTTGAACTCGTTGCCCAGCGGCGGCACGATCACGCGAAAGGCCTGCGGCAGCACGATGCGACGCATCAGCCGTGGATAACTCATCCCCAGCGAACGCCCCGCTTCGTACTGGCCACGATCCACCGCGTTGATGCCGGAGCGGATGATCTCCGCCATGTAAGCACCTTCGTTGAGGGCCAGGGCGAGGATCGCTGCCTGGATGTTGCCCGGCAGGACGAACAGGCCCAGGTTCAGATCCTCGAAGCGGAAGATGCCGCCCGCCGCCAGTGCGGTGTAGAGGAAGACGATCTGCACCAACAAGGGTGTGCCACGCATCAGCCAGATGTAGAAGCGCACCGGGTAGTTGAGCAGCGGATTGCTGGAAGCGCGCATCAGCGCCGCCAGCAAACCCAGGACGCATCCCAGCAGCATCGCCATCACCGCAATCACGCAGGTCAGCCAGAGGCCGTAGAGATATACGTCGCTGGGCTGCAGCAAGTATTGCCAGAATATGTCCCAGTTGAAGTTCATCGTCTTACCTCAGTCGAGCTGGTTGCCTTCGATGTGCCACTTGCTGAGCAGCGCCATGTAGCTGCCGTCAGCCTTCATGTCGGCCAGAGCCTGGCTGACCGCCTTGCTCAGCTCGGCATCGTCCTTGCGCAGACCGAAGCCGGTGAGGATCTTGGCGAAGGCCGGCACGCCGGTTTCGAACAGATCGGGCGCCATGCTCTGGTAGTAGCCGGCGGTTTCCATGGTGGTGCCGTAGGCATCGGCCTGACCGACGCGCAGCGCCTGGAAGGCATCGGTGTCGGAGTTGAACACCACCAGGGTCATCGGCGCCTTGCCGGCCTTGGCGAGCAGGTCGTTATGCGCTTCGAGCAAGGTGCGGATGGTGGAGCCGTTGAGTACCGCGACGCGCTTGCCGGACAGGTCGTCGAGGCTGTGGATGCCGGCCGGGTTGCCCTTGAGCACGGTGACTGCCTGGCTGGAATACATGTAGTTGACGATGTCGATGACTTCGCGGCGCTCGGGCTTGTCGAACAGCTGGTCGACGATCATGTCGCAATGCTGCGCCATCAGCGCCGGGATCAGGCCGGAGAACGGCGTCACTCGCCACTCCACACGTTTGCCACCGAGGCGCTTGGCGATCTCGTCACCCAGCTCGACGGTGATGCCGACCGGCTTCTGCTGCGCGTCGAAGAAGCCCATGGGCGGCGAGTCCATCGCCCCGCAATAAACGATCTTGTCCGACGCTTGCAGGCGCTCGGGAACCGTGACCTCGGCCTGGGCCAGACCAGCCATCAGCGAGAGGGCCATCAGGGATGTGGTGAAAGTGCGTTTTGACATATTCGACTCCGGTGTAATTGTTGGTATGGCAGTTCGAAATGAAACGGAGGTCATCGGGTCTCAGGCGCCCGACTTTTCCAGGAATTCGAGCAGATCGGGGACGGTGCCCTCGATGTGCTCGCAGATGATCCGCTCGGCATGCGCGGCGTCACCCGTGCGCAAGGCGTCGAGGATCACCTTGTGCTCTTCACGGGCGCTCAGCGGCTTGTCGACGTGCTTGAGCCAGAGGCGCATGTACGGCTCGATCAGTGCGTAGAGGGCGCTGATCTGACGCATCAGCCGTGGACGCTCGCTGAGGCTGCACAGGTATTCGTGGAAGATGCGGTGGCGCACCACCCACTCCGAACTGTCTTCGCGGCAGTCGTCCATCTCGTCGAGCAGACGTTCCAGGCGCGCCAGGTGGCGCTCGCTGACCTTGGGCGTGGCCACGCGAATCGCCAGCCCCTCGAGGGCGCTGCGCATCTCGAAGACCTCACGCATCTGATCGAGGTTGAGACCGCTTACGATTGCGCCGCGATTGGGTCGCAGCGTTACCAGCCCTTCTGCCGCCAGGCGCTTGAAGGCGCCACGGATCGGCATGCGGCTCATCTCCAGCTCGCTGGCGATGTCCTCGGCGATCAGCCGGTCGCCGGTGCGATAGCGGCCCTGGCAGATGGCATCGAGCAGATGCAGATAGGCTTCGTCCTCGGCGGACAAAGCTGGCTGGGCGTTGTAGGTAACGGCGAAAGGCATGGAGAGGATTCCTGAATTTTTGGATCCAAAAACACAATCATCCAAAAGCATCGACCATGCCAAAAATGCCAAGCCGTTGTTTTAAAAGGAAATGGGATGTTTGGCGGAAGAGTCTGCGCCGAGAAAATGCACCAAAAACGTTACCAGGAGCCCCGTTTCAAGGCACGAACGAGGTAAAAAGCCACACCCGCGCGGTGAATGGGTGGACTACTGCATCCACCCGGCCAGGCGCGCCAGCAGGGCGTCGCAGCGTTCGAGCTGATCGAGACTGCCGGGCGGCAGACCAGGGTGGTGAAGTCCTCACGCCCGGCGATCACGGCGTCACAGGCAGCGTCGGTGAACAGGTTGCGGTGGGGACATGGGCGCGTCCGCAGGGTGGATGGCGCTTCCTCCATCAACCATCACAGGGCAGGCGGTGGATGAAAAGAGCGTCGTCCACCCTACTCGCGGATTCCGCCGGGGCGGCTCGTTGCAGACACTCTGTTCAGAGCGAGGGATTCGCGAAATTATGTTTTTTGTAGTTGCTGGCAAGGGAAAAACTGCACGCAGGCTTTGACGGTGCAAGCGCCTACGGCTGCGCACAAAGATCGTGCAGGGAAACCGACTCATAATCGCTATATACAAAAAGATATAACGATGTAGCATTGCCGCATTCATACCGGCTGCCAGGCGTCGAGGCGACGCCTGCACACGACAAGGAATTGCCATGCTCAAGCCTCTCCAGCACAGCCTTCTGGCCCTCGGCCTGCTCTTTGCCGGCGGCGCCAGCGCCGATGAAGTCAAGGTCGCGGTCGCGGCCAACTTCACCGCACCGATCCAGGCCATCGCCCCTGCGTTCGAGAAAGCCACCGGGCACAAGCTGCTGGCCTCCTTCGGCGCCACCGGGCAGTTCTATGCGCAGATCAACAACGGCGCGCCGTTCGAGGTGTTCCTCGCGGCCGACGACAGCACTCCAGCCAGACTGGAAAGCGAAGGCAAGGTCGTCCCTGGCTCGCGCTTCACCTACGCCATCGGCAGCCTGGTGCTGTGGTCGGCCGATGCCAGCTATCTCGATGGTACGGACGCGGCGCTGAAAGCCGGCCAGTTCAAGCACCTGTCCATCGCCAATCCGCAGGCCGCGCCCTATGGCCTGGCGGCGACTCAGGTGCTGGCCAAGCTGGGCCTGAGCGAAACGCTCAAGGGCAAGCTGGTCGAGGGCCAGAACATCACCCAGGCATATCAGTTCGTTGCCACCGGTAACGCCGAGCTGGGCTTCGTCGCGCTGTCGCAGGTGTACCAGCAGGGCCAGGTCAGCAGCGGCTCGGCCTGGATAGTGCCGGACACCCTGTACCAGCCGATCAAGCAGGACGCGGTGATCCTCAAGCCAGGCGCGAACAATCCGGCGGCTGCGGCGCTGGTGCAGTACCTGAAAAGCCCGGAAGCGGCGAAGGTGATCGAGTCGTTCGGCTATAAACTGCCGTAGAACCATTTGCCTGAATCCGGCCCGGGCTGCATCCGCGCCAGGTTCGCCTTTCGGAATCACGCATGCCGCTGTCCAAGAACGACCTCGATGCCATCCTCCTGACCCTGGAGCTGGCCTCGCTGACCACCGTGCTGCTGCTGATCATCGGCACGCCCATCGCGATGTGGCTGACACGCACCGAGTCCTGGCTCAAACGCCCGGTCGGCGCCGTGGTGGCGTTGCCGCTGGTGCTGCCGCCGACGGTGATCGGCTTCTACCTGCTGGTGAGCATGGGGCCCAACGGTTTCTTCGGCCAACTGACGCAGAGCCTCGGCCTGGGCACCTTCACCTTCAGCTTCACCGGCCTGGTGATCGGCTCGATCTTCTACTCCCTGCCCTTTGTCGTGCAGCCGCTGCAGAACGCCTTCGAGGCCATCGGCCGCGCCCCGCTGGAAGCTGCCGCGACCTTGCGCGCCAACCCCTGGGATACGTTCTTCAGCGTGGTGCTGCCGCTGGCCCGCCCGGGCTTCATCACCGCCGCCATTCTCAGCTTCGCCCATACCGTTGGTGAATTCGGCGTGGTGCTGATGATTGGCGGCAACATCCCCGGCAAGACCCAGGTGGTGTCGGTGCAGATCTACAACCATGTGGAAACCATGAACTACGCCCAGGCGCACTGGCTGGCCGGTGGCATGGTGGCGTTCTCCTTCATCGTCTTGCTCACGTTGTACAGCGGGCGCCGCCCGCGCATGAGGGCGCTGTGATGTTCGGTTTCGGCAAGCCCGCGCCTTTGCCCGTGACGGATGACGGGCGCATCCGCGCGCGCTTTCTGGTGCAGCATCCGGGCTTTCGTCTGGATGTCGACCTCGACCTGCCGGCGCGCGGGGTCAGCGCGCTGTTCGGCCATTCCGGCTCGGGCAAAACCAGTTGCCTGCGCTGCTTCGCCGGGCTGGATCGCCCGCAACAGGGCTACCTGCAAGTGGCCGGTGAGCTCTGGCAGGACAGCGCACGTGGCTTCTTCCTGCCTGCGCACCAGCGCGCCATCGGCTACGTGTTCCAGGACGCCAACCTGTTCCCGCATCTCAACGTGCGCCGCAATCTGCAATACGGGCAGAAACGCATCCCGGCGGCGCAGCGCAAGGTGGCGCTGGATCAGGCGCTGGAATTGCTGGGCATCGGTCACCTGCTCGAGCGCATGCCCTCGGCATTGTCCGGTGGAGAGCGCCAGCGCGTCGGCATCGCCCGTGCACTGGTCACCAGCCCGCGTTTGCTGCTGATGGACGAGCCGCTGGCCTCGCTCGATCTCAAGCGCAAGCAGGAAGTGCTGCCTTACCTGCAACGCCTGCACGAGGAGCTGGACATCCCGCTGCTCTACGTCAGCCATGCACCGGACGAAGTGGCGCGCCTGGCCGATCATCTGGTGCTGCTCGACGAAGGCCAGGTGCGCGCCAGTGGCCCACTGAAGGAAACCCTGCTGCGCGCCGACCTGCCGTTTGCCAGCGATGACGAGGCCGAAGCCGTGATCGACGGCGCAGTCTGCGGCCACGATGGCACCTACGACCTGCTGCAACTGCGCCTTCCCGGCAGCGAAGCCTGCCTGCGCCTGCCCCATGCGGCGCTGCCCGAGGGCCACCGGGTGCGGGTGAAGATCAAGGCGCGCGACGTCAGCCTGAGCCTGCAACGCGCCGAGGGCAGCAGCCTGCTCAACCTGTTGCCGGTGCGGGTCGAGGGCTGGCACGCGCTGGGTGCGCAGATGCTGCTGACCCTGAGCATCGGCGATCAGCGTTTGCTGGCGCGGATCACCCGCTACTCCTTCGATCACCTGGGCATTCACGCCGGACAGGCGATCTGGGCTCAGATCAAATCAGTGTCGCTGCTGGCACCGTAGGTACGCGGTCCCATAGGCCGTACTCGGCTTTGGCTTGCTGCATCCATGCAATCGTCGCGAAGCACTACGCCGCATCACATTGGCGGGTTGTAGCCGTTCAGGCACGCCGGCGCGAGCGCTGCTCGATACGGCTCTGCAGGCGATACAGATAGGCGAAGCCCTGCTCCCAATAACGGTGTCCGGACTTCACGTTGATATGCCCGGCACCGCTGAGGATCACCGTCTCACTGCCCCAGTCACGCGCCAGCTCCAGGGCGCGCAGCGCGCTGGCTGCAGCATCGTTATCGGAGCCCACCAGCAGGCTGGGAAAGGGCAGCAAATCGCGCGGCATCGGCGCGAAATTTCGCAGCGGTTCGGGGCAGCCTGGCCGCTCGACATCGGCCGGCGCGACCAGCAGCGCACCACGCACACGGCGCAACAGTTCGACCGGAGCCTGCCGCGCCCAGTGCGCAACGGTGATGCAGCCCAGGCTGTGCGCAATGAGCATGGCCGGACGCGGATCGGCGGCGACCGCTGTATTCAGCGCAGCGATCCAGTCGCCCCGTTGCGGGTTGATCCAGTCCTGCTGCTCGACCCGCGCACTGTTTGGCAGGCTGCGCTGCCAGTGGCTTTGCCAGTGTTCCTCGGGTGAGCCCTGCCAACCCGGCAGGATCAGATAACGGATTGCTTCGCTGGCCATGACGGCGCCTCCTTGAATCGAATGGCGTCAGTCTAGGCAGCGCGAATTCATTACAAAAAGAATAAGAATTTATTTGCTTATTCCATAAATACAATTCAAGCAGACAACGCCTTATATTTCCAAAAAGAATATAAATGTTCTTAAACAGTATTTTTAAGAATATTCGTGCCTACCTACTATCCGCTCCACGCCAGCGTCGGCACTCGTTGCGCCGCCGTGGTGCCCATTCACAAGGAGCCTGGAAATGACCGCGACGCTGAGAAACCTGGAAGGTCAGGATGAAGCCGTCATCCTCCGCGAGATCCAGACCGCCCTGCATGGCCTGAAATTCGGCTCGGTGGAAATCACCGTGCACAACGGCCAGGTGGTGCAGATCGAGCGCAAGGAAAAGATCCGCCTGCAACAGCCGAACACCAAGCACAGCTGACAGATCACCGACTCATGATGCAGCCCGACTGGACCACCGGAGGGCTAGAACCCCAACGCCTCCGCCAACACAAGAACTTATCCAGTTTAGGAGCTGCACCATGTCCATTCGCCGTTTCGCCCTGGCCGCGCTGGCCAGCACCCTGATCGCCGGCCCGGCCATCGCCCAGCCGCTGCTCAACGTGTCCTACGACCCGACCCGCGAGCTGTACGTCGAGTACAACGCCGCCTTCAACACATTCTGGCAAGCGCAGGGCAACCCGGCCGTGACCATCCAACAGTCCCACGGCGGCTCGGGCAAGCAGGCCCGTGCGGTGATCGACGGCCTGCGTGCCGACGTGGTGACCCTGGCGCTGTCCGGCGATATCGACGCGCTGAACCTCAACCAGCAACTGATCGACCCGAACTGGCAGGCGCGCCTGCCGGATAACAGCACGCCGTACACCTCGACCATCGTGTTCCTGGTACGCAAGGGCAACCCGAAAGGCATCAAGGACTGGGATGACCTGGTCAAGGACGGCGTGGAAGTCATCACCCCGAATCCGAAAACCTCCGGCGGCGCGCGCTGGAACTTCCTCGCCGCCTGGGCCTATGCCCGCGAGAAATTCGGCAGCGAAGACAAGGCGCTGGAATTCGTCACCGAGCTGTACCGCCATGCCCCGGTGCTGGATACCGGCGCTCGCGGCTCGACCATCAGCTTCGTCCAGCGTGGCCTGGGCGACGTGCTGCTGGCCTGGGAGAACGAGGCCTACCTGTCGCTGGCCGAAGAAGGTGGCGACCAGCTGGAGATCGTCACTCCGTCGCTGTCGATCCTCGCCGAGCCGCCGGTAGCGGTGGTCGATGCCAACGTCGAGCGCAAGGGCACACGCAAAGTGGCCGAAGCCTACCTGCAACACCTGTACAGCGAAGAAGGCCAGCGCATCGCTGCGAAAAACTTCTACCGCCCACGCAACGAGAAAGTTGCCGCCGAGTTCAAGGATCAGTTCCAGAACCTCAAGTTGGTGACCATCGACAAGGACTTCGGCGGCTGGAAAGAAGCCCAGCCGAAGTATTTCGGTGACGGCGCGGTGTTCGATCAGATCTTCAGCAAGATCAACCAGTAGCAGCGAATTCATTCGCGATTGTCTCGCGCGTTTCGCCACGGAGTCGCGCCCATGGGGACGTACCCAGCGGCCCTGGGTGCGGCCCTGATCGCTGCCACATGAAGGACACTCCATGTCTCGTCGAACTTCCCCGGTCATACCCGGCTTCGGGCTGACCCTGGGCTACACCATCAGCTACCTGGCCTTGATCGTGCTGATTCCGCTAGGGGCGATGCTGCTCTTCTCGCTGCAACTGAGCAGCGAACAGTGGTGGGCATTGCTCAACAACCGCCAGCTGCAGTTCTCGCTGCAACTGTCGTTCGGCACCGCGCTGGCCGCCGCCCTGCTCAATGGCATCCTCGGCACCGTCATCGCCTGGGTGCTGGTGCGCTACACCTTCCCTGGCCGGCGCATCATCGATGCCATGGTCGACATGCCCTTCGCCCTGCCCACGGCGGTGGCCGGCATCGCGCTCACCGCGCTGTACGCCCCCAATGGTCTGATCGGTTCGCTGTTCCCGTTCAAGATCGCCTATACCCCGCTGGGCATCACCCTGGCGCTGGTGTTCGTCACTCTGCCGTTCGTGGTGCGCACCCTGCAGCCAGTGCTGGCCGACATCCCCAAGGAAGTCGAGGAAGCCGCCGCCTGCCTGGGCGCCAGGCCGCTGCAGGTGTTCCGCCACGTGCTGCTACCGAGCCTGCTGCCGGCCTGGCTGACCGGCTTCGCCCTGGCCTTCGCCCGCGGTGTCGGCGAGTACGGCTCGGTGGTGTTCATCGCCGGCAACATCCCGCTGAAGACCGAGATCCTGCCGCTGCTGATCGTCTCCAAGCTGGATCAGTACGACTACCCCGGCGCCACCGCCATCGGCGTGATCATGCTGGTGGTGTCGTTCATCCTGCTGCTGCTGATCAACATCCTGCAGCGCCGCATCCAGCCGCCACTTTGAGGAGCCCGTCATGAGCCTTGCAACCCTTGGCCAGAGCGCGGCTGCGCGCCCGGCCAGCCGCTCCGTCGGCGCCATCGTCCTGATCGTCATCGCCTGGGCCGTGTTCGCCATGATCCTGCTGCTACCGCTGTATATGGTGCTGACCCAGGGCCTGAGTCGTGGCCTGGAATTCTTCTGGGCGGCGATCCGCGAGCCGGATGCCATCTCGGCGCTGCAACTGACCCTGCTGGCTACCGCCATCTCGGTGCCGCTGAACCTGGTGTTCGGCGTGGCGGCGGCCTGGGCAGTGACCAAATTCGAGTTTCGCGGCAAGAGCATTCTGGTCACCCTGATCGACATGCCGTTCTCGGTGTCGCCGGTGGTCGCCGGCCTGATCTACGTGCTGCTGTTCGGCTCGCAGAGCGTGCTCGCGCCCTATCTCGACTCGCACAACCTGCAGATCATCTACGCCGTACCCGGCATCGTGCTGGCGACGATCTTCGTCACCTTCCCCTTCGTCGCCCGCGAGCTGATCCCGCTGATGGAGCAGCAGGGCACCACCGAGGAAGAGGCCGCGCGCCTGCTCGGAGCCAACGGTTGGCAGATGTTCTGGCATGTCACGCTGCCTAACGTAAAATGGGCGCTGATTTACGGCGTGGTGCTGTGCACCGCCCGTGCGATGGGCGAATTCGGCGCAGTATCGGTGGTCTCCGGGCATATCCGCGGGTACACCAACACCCTGCCGCTGCATATCGAGATTCTCTACAACGAGTACAACATCGTCGCCGCCTTCAGCGTGGCGATCCTGTTGCTCGTCATGGCCCTGGTGGTGCTGCTGCTTCGCCAATGGAGCGAGGCGCGTCTGAGCCGCCAGCTACAAGCCGATCGAGAAGACTGACAGCCGTGAGGCCCGGCCCACGGAACCACCAGGAATAAGCCATGAGTATCGAAGTCACAGGCGTCAACAAGCAGTTCGGCCAGTTCAAGGCGCTGAACGAGATCAACCTGAGCATCCAGAGCGGCGAGCTGGTCGCCCTGCTCGGCCCGTCCGGCTGCGGCAAGACCACCCTGCTACGCATCATCGCCGGCCTGGAAACCCCGAATAGCGGCAGCATCGGCTTCCACGGCGAGGACGTGTCCGAGCACGACGTGCGTGATCGCAACGTCGGTTTCGTGTTCCAGCACTACGCGCTGTTCCGCCACATGACGGTATTCGACAACGTCGCCTTCGGCCTGCGCATGAAGCCCAAGCGCGAGCGCCCAAGCGAAGAGGTGATCAAGCAGAAGGTGCACGAACTGCTCGACCTGGTGCAGCTCGACTGGCTCGGCGACCGCTACCCGGAGCAGCTCTCCGGGGGCCAGCGCCAGCGCATCGCCCTGGCCCGGGCCCTGGCGGTAGAGCCGAAAGTGCTGCTGCTCGACGAACCCTTCGGCGCACTGGACGCCAAGGTGCGCAAGGAGCTGCGCCGCTGGCTGGCGCGCCTGCACGAGGAAGTGCACCTGACCAGCGTGTTCGTTACCCACGACCAGGAAGAAGCCATGGAAGTGGCCGACCGCATCGTGGTGATGAACAAAGGTGTGATCGAGCAGATCGGCACCCCAGCCGAGGTCTACGAATACCCGGCCAGCGACTTCGTCTACCACTTCCTGGGTGATGCCAACCGCCTCTACGTCGGCAACGACCACCACGTGCTGTTCCGCCCGCACGAGGTCGACCTGTCCAGCGAGCCGAGCCCGGAGCACAAGGCCGGTGAAGTGCGTGACATCCGCCTGCTCGGCGCCATCACCCGCATCACCCTCAAGGTCGAAGGCCAGGACGAACTGATCGAGGCCGAGGTGGCCAAGGATCACGTCAGCCTGGACAACCTCGCCCGCGGCACCACCCTGTACTTCAAGCCCAAGGGCGGCAAGCCGGTCAGCGCCCAGGCCTGAGCGGCCTAATCCAGGGCGATCGCCATGATCGCCCTGCGCCCCTGTGGGGAAACCTGCAGCGCACGCGAACCCTGACTGCGACACAGCCAACCCTGGCCTTCGCACAGACTCAGCAACGCCGCGCCCAGCGCTCCGCCCAGATGCGGCTTGCGCTCGCTCCAGTCGGGGCAGGCGCACAGACGCTGGCGGCGCTGACGGCCGACCTGCTGCAGATCGATGCCCAATGCCAGCAGGCCCTGCTCACCGCGCGCGGTCAGGGTCAGCGCAGCGCCCTCCTCGCTCAGCCAATCGGCGGCATGCATGCGCGCGAACACGCCGACTGCCAGCTCGCCGGCCAGGTGGTCATAGCAGGTACGCGCCTCGCGCATGGGCTGCGGCGTGCCGCGCGAGCTTGGTATAGCGCGAGCTTGCCGGGGCTGTGCAGCCAGTGCAGCACTGGCCAGCGCCTCGACCAGTTGCCCGACTTCCGGCCCGGCCAGGCGGTAATAGCGATTGCGCCCATGCCGCTGCTGGGCCAGCAGGCCGCCCTCTACCAGCTTGGCCAGGTGCGCGCTGGTCGACGACGGCGACAGCCCCGCCAGCAAGGCCAATTCACCGGCCGGCCGCGCGCTACCATCCATCAGTGCCCAGACCATACTCGCGCGCCCGGCATCGGCGAGCAGCGCAGCAATCGAACTGAAACCCGGTGCGTATTCCATAGTTCACCTCATGACGAAACATGGCATGCAACAAATGTGGATACTGGCAGGCAACTTCAGCCAGAGCCAGGGAGAAAGCCGATGCTCGCCGTGATCTTCGAAGTCGAGGCCAAACCGGACCAACAGCAGGACTATCTCGACCTCGCCGCAGAGCTGCGCCCGCTGCTCGCCGAACAGCCGGGTTTCATCTCCATCGAGCGCTTCCAGAGCCTTACCCAGCCAGGGAAGATCCTGTCGCTGTCGTTCTGGCAGGACGAGGCCTCGGTCCAGGCCTGGCGCCAGCGCGATGAACACCGACGCGCACAGACGGCAGGACGCGAGGAGGTTTTCAGTCACTATCGTCTGCGCGTGGCCCAGGTACTGCGCGACTACGGCATGCACGAACGCGACGAGGCGCCTGCCGACAGCCGGGCGATCCACGAACAGGGGGCTGCACGATGACCGAGCATCTACCGCTGATCCTCGCCACCTTTCTCCTCGCTGGCATGGTCAAGGGCGTGGTCGGCCTCGGCCTGCCGACCATCGCCGTCGGTTTGCTGGGCCTGGTGATGGCGCCGCTGCAGGCCGCTGCGCTGCTGATCATCCCGTCGATGGTGACCAACATCTGGCAGCTGTGCGACGGCCGCAGCCCACTGCCGATGTTGCGCCGCCTGTGGCCGATGCTGCTGGGCATCCTGTTCGGCACGCTGCTGATCGCCGGCCTGCTGCAGAGCCTCGATCTGCCCGGCGCCAGCCGCTGGCTGGGTGCCGCCCTGGTGCTCTACGCGCTGCTCGGCTTGGCCAAGGTGCACTTTCGCGTGGAGCGCGCCAGGGAAGCCTGGCTAGGCCCGGTGATCGGTGCGATCACCGGCGCGATTACCGCAGTCACTGGCGTGTTCGTGATTCCCGCCGTGCCCTACCTGCAGGCCATCGGCCTGGAGAAAGACGATCTGGTCCAGGCCCTGGGGTTGTCGTTCAGCGTCTCGACGCTGGCGCTGGCGGCCGCGCTCGGGCACAGCGGTGAACTGCTGCAACCGGCGGTCCTCGGCTTCTCTGCCCTGGCCCTGCTACCCGCCTTGCTGGGCATGGCCGCCGGCCAGTGGCTGCGCAAACGCATCAGCCCGGAGCGCTTCAAGCTCTGGTTCTTCGTCGGTCTGTTGCTGCTCGGGGCCGAGCTGGCGTTGCGCGGCCTTTGAGCCAGACCCATCAGATCACGGCGGCCGACGAGTGCTTGAGGCCCAGCCATTGCAATCCGGCCAGCAGTCCTACCGCCAGCGCCTGAGTGATGACGAAGCAGTAGCCGAACAGGTTCGGCGACAGCCAACCGACCACTAGCAACAGCAGGCTGTCGAGCACCCAGATGAGATTGACCGCGATCACCGCCCAGATGACCTGACGGCTGATCTCGGCACGGTTGGACAACCACACCAGCAGCGCGGCGAATGGCAACAGGGCGCTGCCAGCGACCAGCAACAGCAGGCGCGGCAATTCGAGGAAGGCGCCCAGCCAGCCGGCAGCCAGGACCAGCAGCAGGCCGGTGACACCGCTGAGCAGGCCATCGAGCAAGAGGGCGTTGCGCAGCATCGGGGTGGGTTGTAGTGCGTTCATGGCGAATCCTCCGTAAGGGCACCGGGGTGGTACCTGGCCTACAGATTTCGCTGAAACGCTCGGGGCGTCGATTACCTCCCAGGTAATGGCTGACATGACCTGGCTGGACTATCGTGCTGACCATGAATACGAACTCCCAGACCGCCGGCACGCTGTTGCGCCAATGGCGCCAGCGACGCCGTTTGAGCCAGCTCGACCTCGCCTGCGAGGCCGATATTTCCACGCGCCACCTGAGCTTCGTCGAGACAGGGCGCGCTCAACCCAGCCGCGAGATGCTGCTACACCTCGCCGAACAGCTGGAGATCCCTCTGCGCGAGCGTAATCGCCTGCTCAGCGCCGCGGGTTTCGCCCCGTTGTATAGCCAGCATGACCTGGCCGACCCGGCGCTGGCTCCGGCCCGCCAGGCCATCGAGCAGTTGCTCCAGGCCCATGAGCCTTACCCGGCCCTGGCCATCGATCGGCAGTGGAACCTGCTGGCGGCCAACGCCTCGGTCGCTCCCTTTCTCGATGGCGTGGCGGATTTTCTGCTCGGCCCGCCGCTCAACGTGCTACGCCTGTCCCTGCACCCGCAGGGGCTGGCGCCACGCATCGTCAACCTGGCGCAATGGCGCGCGCATCTGTTGCTACGCCTGCATCGAGATGCCGAGGTCAGTGGCGACCCGCAGCTCTTCGCCCTGCACGAAGAACTGCTGACCTACCCCGCCCCCGAGGATCAAGGCGACCCGCTGGCCGAGGCGGTACTGATGCCGGTGCAGCTGCGTACCGAGGCCGGCGTGCTGAGCCTGATCAGCACCACCACGGTATTCGGCACGCCGAACGACGTGACCCTGGCCGAACTGGCGCTGGAAACCTTTTTCCCCGCTGACGCCTTCAGCACCGACTACCTGCGCAATCTGACGAAAAGCCCCTGAACGGTAGCGATTTCCGACGAAATCACTCTTTCGGGTCATGCTCCGCTACGCGTGGCGCAGTAGTCTTGGCGCTGCGTCATTGACGCTGCCAATGCATACCTGCTCAAAACAATAACAAGGAGCACCCCGGATGCGCTGTAAAGCACTGTTGCGCCATGCTTTTGTCTGGTCGCTCGGACTCTTCGTCGGGCTTTCGCCAATGGCCTTCGCCGAGGCCGTCAGCCCACAGGAACAGATTCAGATACACGCCAGCCGCGCCACCAGCAGCCTGATGCTGTTACGTGGCGAAGGTTTCCAGAAGACTCATCAGCAGCGCCTGGACGCCGACCTGGCCGCGCTGGCCGGCGCCATGCAGAGCCTGCCGCAGGGCAACGCGGCGCTCACCAGCGCCCATCTGGCCCTCGTTACTCAACTGCGCAACGGTGTTTCCTATGGCCCCGGTGATGAGAACGTGCCCTGGCGCTTCCCCGAGGATCTCAGCCGTGCCCTGCGCGATTTTCTCAGCGCAGCCCGCGCCTTAACGGGCGCCGGAGACCAGAGTGAGCTGGCAGCCAAGGTCGAGTACCTCTGCGTGCAGTACCTCAGCCGCTCGTATCTGGGCACCTTCGAGATCGCCCGCGAGCAGCCCGGCACCTATCTCGGCCAGGACGAACGCCTGCTGCTGCCGGCCATCGATAGCGAACTGCAGGCGCTCAAGGACCAATCCGACCCGCAGGTGAGCAAGCTGCACACGCGCTGGAGCTATCTGCGCGCCGCACTGGCCGACATGAACAGCCAGAGCAACACCCTGCAAAGCGTCTCCGGCCGCCCCTTCGCCCCCATCACCGTGGACCGCCACGCGCGCGCCATGACGGCGCAATGGATGACGATGTTCTAGCCCCGCGACCGTGCAAAGCAATCGTGGGAGCCGGCTTGCTGGCGATGCTTTTCGTCAGATCGTCACACTGCGGGGTCGCCAGCAAGCGGGCTCCTGCTTCTCATACAGAACCGAGAAAAGCTCGCGGCTAAAGCCCCTCCCACGGTCTCTCGGGATTGTGGGAAGGGTTTTAGCCGCGACGAACAGCAGAAGCGGTACGTGCTCAGGCCAGCGCCTTCTTCTCGCGGATGCAGGTCGGGCCGGCGATTTCCACCACGGCATGCTCGACCTCCTTGCGCAGGCCAAGCAGGAAGACCAGTTCAGCGACCACGAACAGCGGGCCGATGATCAGCCCCGTGATGTCGTCGACGAACGCCGGCTTGCGCCCTTCGTAGTAATGACCGACGAACTGGATGATCCAGCCGACCACGAACAGGCCAAGCCCTGCCGTCAGCCACAGGCCGGTACTCGCCAGCGCCAGCTTGGCCGCGACCCACAGGGACAACGCCAGCAGAGCGCTCATGAGCAGGCCGAAGCGGGTATCCAGGCGCAGGTAGAAGCATGCCGACGCCAGCGCCACCAAGGTCGCCGGCGCCAGCCACAGGCCGGCGAACTGGAACCCCGGGCGTGACAGCAGCACGGCGACGGCCAACACGATCATCGGGATGCCGATGAAATGGCTGGCGATGTTGCGCCGGTCGCGGTGGTAGGCGGCATACTGCGCCAGGTGATCGACGAGGGTTTTCATGGTTATCGTCCTCACGTGTGAAACGGGCCCGAGCATCATCACCTTGCCGTGGCTCGTCGCACTGTCGGCTAGCCGACAATGGCAACGATGGCCTCGGCGCCGCGTAACCTCACAGGAGCCGCAATGCTCGATCCCCGTGACTATTTCAGCCAGCTGAACCAGGGCCACTGGTTCGCCGCACTGCCCCAACCGCTTGGCCAGAGCCTGCTGGCGATGGCCCAGGTGCAACGCCTGGACGCCGGCCAGCGGCTGTTTCGCCGTGGCGACAAACCCAGCGGGCTGTATGCGGTAGTCGAAGGCGCGGTGCGCGTCGGCGCGGTCAGCGAGAGCGGCAAGGAGGCGCTGCTGACGCTGGTCGAGCCGCCCTACTGGTTCGGCGAAATTTCCCTGTTCGATGGCCTGCCGCGCACCCACGATGCCTTCGCCGAGAGCGCCAGCACCCTGCTGCTGCTACCCCAGCATGAGCTGCTCGCCCTGCTCGAACGCGAGCCGCAGTACTGGCGCGATTTCGCCCTGCTGATGAGCCACAAGCTGCGCCTGACTTTCCTTACCCTGGAGGACATGAGCCTGCTGCCGGCCGCGCCACGCCTGGCCCGGCGCCTGCTGCTGATCGCCGAGAACTACGGCGAGAGCGAACCACGGCGAGTGCTGCACCTGGCCCAGGAACAGCTGGCGCTGATGCTCTCGCTGTCGCGCCAGACCACCAACCAGATCCTCAAGGAGCTGCAGGCACAGGGCGTGGTGCAGCTGACCTACGGCGAAATCGAGATTCTCGATATCGAACGCCTGCGCCAGCTGGCCTCCTGAACCGCTGGCGCCCTGCCACTGTCCAAGCCCTGTCAATTTTCCTGCAGGAAGCGCCGCAACGATGCCTGACAACACCCATGCCCCGCTGCCCGATGTGCTCGCCGGCCCGCTGCTGCGCCGCCTGGAACCCGGCCGCCTGGTGCTGTGGCTGGTAGCCAGTCGCGAGCTGACCCTGCAACTGTGGCTGCAACCCGAGGGCCAGGCGCAACAACGCCACAGCCTGGGTGACGAGCATTGCCAGCAGCTGCCGCTCGGCAAACATGCCGTGCTGCACCTGATCGACCTGCCCCTCTCGCAAGCGCTGCCGCAGGACGAGCGCATCGCTTACGACCTGCAGATCGTCGATGACGCGGGCGCGAAAGGCATGCGCGACTGGGCACCGCACGTGCTGCATGACGGCGCCGAGCATGCCGATTTCGTCCTGCGCTCGCGCGTCGATCAGCTGCTCCACGGCTCCTGCCGCAAGCCGCATCATGCCGCCGACGATGGCCTGCTGTGCGCCGACCGTCTGCTCGCCGAACCACACGACGCCACGCAGCGCCCGGCCCTGCTGCTGATGAGCGGCGATCAGGTTTACGTGGACGACGTCGCCGGGCCGATGCTCTGCGCCATCCACCAGTTGATCGCCCGCCTCGGCCTGTTCGACGAGTTTCTCGAAGGTGCCGTGGTCGAAAACAGCCAGTCGCTGTACGCCAACCCGGTCGGCTACTACCAGCGCGCCGAGCTGCTGCCGGCGGTGAAGAGCAACCAGACCCTGCGCGACAAGTTCTTCGGCGGCGTCGAGAAGCCGGTATTCACCAGCAGCAGCGCCGACAACCACCTGGTGACCTTCGCCGAGATGATCGCCATGTACCTGCTGGTCTGGTCGCCGCTGCCCTGGACGCTGATCAGCGAAAAGCAGCCAGCGCTGGACGACGAACAGCAGCAGCGCTACGCCAGCGAGCGCGAACGTATCGATGCCTTTCGCCAGAATCTGGGCCAGGCCGCGCGGGTGTTCGCTCACTTGCCGACGCTGATGATCTTCGACGACCACGACGTCACCGACGACTGGAACCTCTCCGCACGCTGGGAGCAGACCGCCTACGGCCACCCGTTTTCCAAGCGCATCATCGGCAACGCCCTGCTCGCCTATCTGCTGTGCCAGGGCTGGGGCAACAACCCGGACGTATTCGAGGAGCCGCTGCAGGTCTTTCGCGAACTGCTTGAGCAGCGCCAGGACGACCATCTGCAGGCCACGGCACATGACGCGCTGATCGATCGTCTGCTGGAGTTCGAACAGTGGCACTACGTACTGCCGACCACGCCGGCGCTGCTGGTGCTGGACACCCGCACACGCCGCTGGCGCAGCGAAGGGCATCAGTCGAAGCCCTCGGGGCTGATGGACTGGGAGGCGCTGTGCGATTTTCAGCAGGCGCTGCTCGACCACCCCAGCTGCATCATCGTCTCGCCTGCGCCGATGTTCGGCGTGAAGCTGATCGAAGGCATCCAGAAACTCTTCACCCTCGCCGGCCACCCGCTGATGGTCGATGCCGAGAACTGGATGGCCCACCGCGGCGCAGCCAGCGTGATGATGAACATCTTCCGTCACTCGCGCACACCAGGCGACTTCGTCATCCTTTCCGGCGATGTGCACTACTCCTTCGTCTATCGCGTGAGCATCCGCCACCGTCGCGCCAGCCCGACCATCTGGCAGATCACCAGCAGCGGCATCAAGAACGAGTTTCCGGCCCAGCTGCTGGACTGGTTCGACCGCCTCAATCGCTGGCTCTACGCGCCGTGGTCGCCACTCAACTGGCTGACCAAACGTCGGCGCATGCGCGTCACCCCGCTGATCCCCGATCGCAGCCGCTCAGGCGAACGACTGTGGAACAGCGCCGGCCTCGGCCAGGTGTTCTTCGACGAGCAGGGCCGCCCCACACGCATTCTTCAGCTCAATGCCGACGGCTCGCCACCAGCCGCGTTCGTGGCCGAGCGTGAAGCGGGCGCCACAGAGGCAGCGCTGCTCAGCGAATGAGCAGCGCCACGGTCCGATCCCGGGGGCCAGCGGTCAGCGCAGCTTCTCCAGCATCTGGTAGTACCACATGCCTGCCGCCAGCATCGGGTTGCCGAGCTGATCGCCCAGCGGCACCTTGATGTGCTTGCAGGCGGCGAAGGTGTCGAACTGCTCCAGGTCGCCGGTAATCGCCTTGGCCATGATCTCGCCCATGATATGGGTGGTGGCCACGCCATGGCCGGAGTAGCCCTGGCAGTACCAGACGTTGGACGAGAGCTTGCCCAGTTGCGGGATGCGGTTCATCACGATGCCCATGGCGCAGCTCCACTGGAAGTCGATCTGCACGCCCTTGAGCTGCGGGAAGGTCCTCTCGATGCACGGACGCAGCTCGCCGGCGATGTCGCGTGAATCGCGGCCGGAGTAGTTGGCGCCGCCGCCGAACAGCAGGCGGCCATCGCCGGTGAGACGGTAGTAGTCGAGCACGAAGCGGCAGTCGTAGACCGCCAGGTCCTGCGGGTTGATCTCTTGCGCCAACTCGCCCAGCGGCGCGGTGGTGACGATGCCGCCCATGGCCGGGAAGATCATGCCCTTGAGCGTGCGCCGCTCCAGCTTGTGGTAGACGTCGCCGGCCAGCAGCACCTGCTTGGCCTCGATGCGCCCGCCCGTGGTGACCACCGCCGGACGTGGGCCGTGGACGATATCCAGCACCTCGGAGTGCTCGAAGATCAGCGCGCCCAGGCTTTCGGCGGCCTTGGCCTCGCCGAGGCACAGGTTGAGCGGGTGCAGGTGCATGTTGCGGGTGTTCTTCAGCGCCCCGCAGTACAGGTCGCTGCCCAGTTGCGCACGTACGCCGGCGCCATCGAGCAGACTGACATCGCCCGCCATGCCGCGGCGCAGCGCTTCGTCGTAGGTCGCCTTGAGCTCGTCCATATGGCTGGCTTTCATCGCCGTATGCAGGTGGCCGTGCTTGAGGTCGCAGTCGATACCGTACCTGGCCACGCGGCTCTTGATGATTTCATGGCCACGCCAGCGCAGGTGCCAGATGAAGTCGTCCACCTCCTCGCCCAGGGTGTTGCGCATCTGCTTGCGCATGGCCTCGTCGCCGGACAGGCTGCCGGTGACCTGGCCGCCGTTGCGCCCGCTGGCGCCCCAGCCGACCTTGTTGGTTTCCACCACGGCCACCTTGAGGCCGCGCTCGGCCAGCTCCACCGCCGTGGCGATACCGGTGAAACCGCCGCCGATGATGGCCACGTCGACGCTCACGCTGCCCTGCAGCGTCGGGTAGTCGGACTCGAAGTTGAGCGAGGCCGAGTAGTAGGACGGCGCGCGCTCGGCAGCGGGTTTGACGGGTTGCTTGATCGTGTTCATTGCATGTCCTTGGGGTGCATTCGCACCGGTGAATCTGGGATCGCGGCTGAAGCCGCTCCTACGGGTCAAGCATGCGTAGGAGCGGCTTCAGCCGCGATGCTGTTCAATCAGGCGTTGCTCAGGTACCAGCGCCAATCCTGCTCGCCGACCTCGCCCATGAACTGGCGGTACTCGGCACGCTTGACCGCGAGAAAGACCTTGAGGAAGTCCGCGCCGAAGGCATCGCGCGCCCAGCTGGAGCGCTCCAGCGCCTGGATCGACACCAGCCATTCGGTCGGCAGCAGGGTCGTGGCCTGGGTGTAACCGTTACCCTCCACCGGTGCGCCGGGGTCGAGGCGATCACGCATGCCACGGTGAATCCCGGCGAGAATCGCCGCCGCAGCCAGATAGGGGTTGGCATCGGCGCCGCAGATGCGGTGCTCGACATGCCGGGTGCTCGCCGGGCCACCGGGCACGCGCAGGCTGACGGTACGGTTGTCCACGCCCCAGGTCGGCGCCAGCGGCGCGTAGCTGTTGGCCTGGAAGCGCCGGTAGGAATTGGCGTTGGGGCAGAACAGCAGCAGCGAGTCGAGCAGGCTGGCGAGCATGCCGCCGACCGCCTGACGTAGCAGCGGCGTGCCGGCCGGATCTTCACTGGCGAACAGATTGTTGCCCTGCGCATCGGCCAGGCTGACATGCATGTGCATGCCGGTACCGGCTAGGTGATCGAAGGGCTTGGCCATGAAGCAGGCCTGCATGCCGTGGGCATGGGCCACGCCCTTGACCAGGCGCTTGTAGCGCACCGCCTGATCCATCGCCGCCAGTACCGGGCCATGTTCCAGGGTGATCTCCACCTGGCCGGGGGCGTACTCGGAAATCGCCGTGCGCGCGGGAATACCCTGGGCCTTGCAGGCAGCATAGAGATCACGCAGGAAGGGCTCGATCTGCTCCAGCTCACGCAGGCCGTAGACCTGAGTCTGCCGTGGGCGACCGCCATCGGCATCCAGCGCCGGCTGCGGGCGGCCCTGGGCATCACGCTTCTGATCGAGCAGGTAGAACTCCAGCTCGCAGGCCATCACCGGGTAATAGCCCTCGGCTTCGAGCTGTTCGATCACGCGGATCAGCAGCTGGCGTGGGTCGGCCGGCGTGGCCGGCAGGCCTTCGGTGGGATGCATCGACACCTGCACGGCGGCGGTGGGCATCTGCCGCCAGGGCAGGCGCACCAGGCTGCCAGGCAGCGGATAGGCGCGACAGTCGATATCGCCCACCTCCCAGACCAGGCCGGAATCCTCGACGTCCTCGCCCTGGATGGACAGGCCGAGCATGGTGCTCGGCAGCGGCCGGCCGCTGCGGTACAGCGCCAACAGCTCCTCGCGGTGCAGCAGCTTGCCGCGCGGCACGCCATTGGCGTCGAGGATGAACAGCTCGATCAACTCGATATCGGGATTGTTCGCCAGGAAGTCCTGAGCTTCCTGCACGGGGGCGAAAGTCGTCATGTTGCGCTCGCTTGCGCCAGTTGGGCGCTCGGTGTCCGCACGGCCCGTTCGATTCTTGAACAGGTTGCACAGGCAGACAAGGTGATAGCAGTAGCTGCGGGCATGGCGCAGCCATCGGTATTCAGCGGGCGGGGACGACGTCCGGCGGGCGCGCGTGGCGGCAATGCCACAACGCCCAGAAGGCGAGGATGATGGTCAGCAGGGGGTTGAGCCGCTCCAGCAGGCGCCGCCGCGCAGGCGCGCGGTGCGGTAGAACATGGACGTGGCAGACCGGGGAACTCATGGCTTGGCAGCGTCGCACAGGGTTTGACGTGCGTTAAATCGGGTTTTTCATACGCTTGGTTATGCGCTAGCTAAACAATCGTGCCGATTCAAACCACGCCGAGCGGCAGGAGGCCGTGGCGTACCGCCGCTCAAACCGCGCCACCCACGCAGTGACGGCGCGCACGGTGGCCCTATGGCTCCGGCTTGTAGCCCAGGCGCAAGCCGCCCCAATGCTTGCCCTGCACCATGATCGGCACCGACAGGTCGTGCATCAGCTCACCAGTATCGCGCATGTAGGTCTGCAGCAGCAGCGCCTGCGTGTGGCTGCCGCAGCGGATGCCGGTTCGGTCATTGAACAGGCGCTTGCCACGGCTGCGGGTGGCGTCTGCCGCCGGGTCACCGCTGGGCGGATGGTTGAAGGCGGCGTTATGGGTCGGCACATAGCCTTCCGGCGTGGTGGAAATGGCGAAAACCAACCCCTCATGGCGCTTGAGCAAGGGTTCCTGCAAGGCCGGCAGCACCTGGTCGGCATACTGGTCGAAGCGCGTGCGGTACTTCTGCGGGTGGGTGCCGGCAATCGGCTGGTAGTGGCGGTCGAACAGATCGTCGAGGCTGATGCGACCGGCCTGCAGATCGTCTTCGAATTGCGCCGCGATGGCCGCTGCGCCTTCGCGGGCCAGGTCATAGGCACGCTGGTGGTAGTCATCCAGGCCCACTTCGGCGAGCTGCTCGCTGACGGTCTCGGCCTGGCCGACCAGTTGCTCGGCAGCATCGGCCAGTTGCCGCGTCTGCCCTTCGCTGCCCTGCACATCGTCCTGCAATTGCAAGGCAGCCGCCGACAGGCTGGCCAGGCGCTGGTGGTTGTCTGCCGTACCGGCGCTGATCTGCGCCACCTGTTGCTCGACTTCCTCGGCCTGCTCGGCAATGCCGTGCAGGCCACTACCGGCCGTCTCGACCTGGCGCGCCGCCTGCTCCAGCTCGACGCTCTGGCGCTGGATATGGGCGACCACTGCCGTGCTCTGCTGGCGGATGTCGGCGATCATCTGGCTGACTTCCTCGGTGGCACTGGCGGTGCGTGCAGCGAGGTTGCGCACCTCGTCAGCGACCACCGCGAACCCGCGGCCCATCTCACCGGCGCGGGCTGCCTCGATGGCCGCGTTGAGCGCCAGCAGGTTGGTCTGGCTGGCGATGGACTGAATCACCTGGGTGACCTGTTCGATCTGTTCGGTGCGGCTGCCGAGCCCGTCGATCAGCTCACGACTGGCCAGGGTCTGGGCGCTGAGCTGCTGCATGCGCTCGATGGCCTGGTTGAGCTCGGCCTGGCCATCGGCGCTGGCGGCCCGCACATGCTGCGCAGCGGCCAGGGTGTGCTCGGCGCGGGTGGCGCTGTCCTGCTCGGTATAGGTAATGGCTTCGGCCGCCTGGCTGACCTGCTGCACCGCCGCCAGTTGCGACTGCAGGCGCTCGGCCAGGTGCTTGACGGCATGGGCCACCTTGGCGGCCGACAGCGCGTTGTGGCAGGTGTGTCGCGACAGCCCACGGCTGAGCTCGACGAAGTCGCCGCCCAGGCTCTGCTGGGCAGCGTGCTCCGGCTCGTCGCGGCGCTGCCACGGCCCGAGCCAGGGCCATAAGGCCAGCAACAGGAAGGACACCACGCTGACATAGACCGGCAGTTGCACCTGCTGGTAGACCAGCATCAGCGCGGCCAGCCCCAGGGCGTGAAGAAGACAGGCAACGGGGGAACGGACAAAGGCAGCTTGCATGACCGACCTCAGAGTTCTTGTTCTGGTGCGCGGCGAGGCGCTGTAGGCGGACGGGGTCACGGCGGGTTCTCTCCTTGAATATCCCACGCAACCTGGGCAGCAGGCTACGTGTACGACAGGCCCGACGAAAAATCAGCGTATGCAGAACGGGCACCATGACCGGGATTCGAGCAGCTTGGAAGCGCCAGCACCATAAAACTTTGGTAGCACACTGCCACGAAATTAGACGGTCAACCTTTGGCAGGCCGAGCGCAAACAGGCCTCCAGCGCAGTCTTTGCCAGGGACCCAGCCACTGTATCGACGCCTAATCGGGTGGCATTAGCAAACGGTTGCAAAACCGCGCTGGCTTTGGCCTCAACGGCAGGCTAGCCGGCCATGCGATGGCGTTTGACGAAACGCCGGTCCAGCCAATCCTTGCAATGCCCGTAAAGCTGGCCGCCAGCACTCCAGTCGTGCCAACCGAGCAAGGCGCCACCATCGCCAGTGGCCAACAGCGCCAGACTCTGCCACTGCGCCCGGTAATGTTGCAGTGGCCGCTCATGCAACGCGGCATGCAGATTGGCGGCAAGCACGGGCGCCTGGCGTACGGCGAAGCGCCCACTGCGACGCATGCCATCGAGGCTGGCGCAATCGCCAACGGCGAAGATCTGCGCATGGGACTCGCACTGCAGAGTCGGGCGGATGGCGACGAAACCGGCGGCGTCCTTGGCCAGCTCACTGGCCGTCAGCCAGAGCCAGGGCCGTGCGCCACTGGCCAGCAGCAGGCGCCGCCCGCGCCAGACCGGCTCGTCGCCGCTGAGCAACCAGTCATCCTCGATACGCCCGATCGGACAATACTCGCGCACCTGCACGCCGCGCTGGCGCAGGTGCCCCAGCGCACGCAGCCGCAGCCCCGGCGCCAGCCCGTCGAGCAAGGAGCCGCCGCAGAACAGCGCCAGCGCCGGTACCTTGTCGGCCAGCGCCAGAGACAGCTCCACACCACCGGCGCCACCGCCGAGAATCGCCATGCGCCGCGGCTCGGCCTGCCACTGCTGCCAGCCCTCGAGCAAGCGCTCGATGGGGCGGGCCGCCAGTACCTGCATGCCATCTCCCTGCTGCGGTGGAATGGCCATACCGGCCCCCACGTTGAGCGACAACCACTCACCCTGCAGCTGGCGGCCGTCGCCCAAGTTCAGGATGCGCGCATCGGCATCGAGCGAGGCGATCTCGCCTTCGATCAGGTCGACCTTGGCCGCCCGGCACAGCGGCTGCAGTTCAACCCGGCAGTCCGCCGCACTGAAACGGCCGCTGATCAGCCCGGGCAGCATGCCGGCGTACCAGGCTTCCGGGCCAGGACTGAGCAAGGCGATACGCCCCGGCGGACGCTCCACCAGTGCCCAGCGGCGCAGCACACCAAGGTGGGCATGGCCGGCCCCGGCCAGGATCAGGTCGTACTGGGTCATGCGTTCTTGAATCCGTCGCGGTATTGGCTCGGCGTCTGGCCGGTCCAGCGTTTGAAGGCTCGGCCGAAGCTGCTGCTGTCGCTGAAGCCGAGTAGATAGGCAACTTCACTGATCGAGCAGCGCGGGTCGCGCATGTGCCGTAGCGCCAGGGCGTGGCGTGTATCACCCAGCAACTGCTCATAACTGCTGCCCTCCTCGGCGAGGTGGCGCTGCAAGCTGCGCAGGCTCAGGTGCAGGGCCTGGGCGATGCGCTCGGCGGACGGCTCGCCATCCGGCAACTGTGCCTCCAGGCAAGCGCGCACCCGCTCGCTGCAACTGGCGGCCTGCAGTTGCTGGAGGTTGCGCCTGAGCACCGCCTCGTTGTGTTCGGCAAGCTCCGGGTTGCCATCGTCCAGGCGTTGCTCGAAGGCGGCGCGAGGGAAACGCAGCAGGCTCTCCTCGGCATCGAACTGCACAGGCGCGCGAAATACCGCCTGCCACGGCGTCGGGTCGGCTGGCCGAGGTCGTTGCAGCCGCACCAGCAATGGCGAGAAGTCGCGGCTCAGACGATTCCGGCAACTGCGCACGTAGATCGCGGCGAAGGCATCCAGCGCTTCAGGTGCGGGCGCCGGACTGCCTGGCGGTATACGAAAACGAAATTCGTAGACCTCCTCCAGCGCGCACAGCTCCAGCTGCAGCGCATCACTGACCACGCGGTGATAGCGCACGATGCGCTCGAACATCTCGCGCAGGCTACTGCTGGCAACCAGCGCATAGCCCAGGGCATGGAAGGTGGTCGGGCTGACGAACTGCGAGGTCTTCAACCCCAGCGCGGGGTCACCACTGGCGGCCACTGCCAACTGCCACAGGCGTGTGGTCAACGACAGCGGGCAGCGCGCGTTGGGGTCGTCGAGCGCTGCCGGATCGAGCCCCGCCTGGCGGCACAGCTCTGCGCTGTCCAGGCCAAGCGCATCGAGCTGCTTGCGCAGGGCGCGGGTCCAGCTGGCCAGGGTTGAGGGTTCGGCGGTCATGCAGATTGGCGTATCCGGTAGGCAGGTTGGCGTGCACGGTCGGGCGCTCTGACGACCGTCACGGCACAGTGAAGTCACAACCCGATAACAAGAGGATGTCGGCATGTCGCCCTCTCCCGCAAGCCTTAATGACCAGCAACGCGCCGCTTATATCCGTGAACAGGTGATGGCCCATGGCAACACCCTGCGTCAGCGCTATCCGATCCTGCAGCATCAGGACGCGTTGGGCGCCGGTATTCTGGCCTTCGCCCTGCTCGGCATGTTCGCTTCGGCGGCGCTGTATATCGGCGATTACCTACCCTGGTGGGCGTGCCTGCTGCTCAATGCGTTCTTCGCCTCGCTGACTCATGAGCTGGAGCACGACCTGATCCACTCGATGTATTTCCGCAAGCGAGCGCTGCCGCACAACCTGATGATGGCGCTGGTCTGGCTGGCGCGGCCCAGCACCATCAACCCCTGGGTACGCCGCCATCTGCACCTGAACCACCACAAGGTGTCCGGCAGCGAAGCGGACACGGAGGAGCGCGCCATCACCAACGGTGAACCCTGGGGCATCGCGCGCCTGCTGATGGTCGGTGACAACATGATGAGCTCGCTCATCCGCTGGCTGCGCGCGAAGACCCCGCAACACCGCAGGCTGATCCTCACCCGCACGCTAAAGGTCTACGCGCCGCTGGGCCTGCTCAACTGGGCGACCTGGTACCTGTTTCTCGGCTTCCATCTGCTGGACTGGGCCAGTGCCGCGCTCGGCGCTCCCATCACCTGGTCGGCCGGCACCCTGAAGGTGATGGCCGTGGTGAACGTTGCCGTGGTGGTGCTGGTAGGTCCCAACGTGCTGCGCACCTTCTGCCTGCACTTCGTCAGCTCCAACATGCACTACTACGGAGACGTCGAGCCGGGCAACGTGATCCAGCAGACCCAGGTGCTCAATCCTTGGTGGCTGTGGCCGCTGCAAGCCTTCTGCTTCAACTTCGGCAGCAGCCACGCGATCCACCATTTCGTGGTCAAGGAGCCCTTCTACATTCGCCAACTGACGGTGCCCTTCGCCCACCGGGTGATGCGCGAGATGGGGGTGCGCTTCAACGACTTCGGCACCTTCGCCCGCGCCAATCGCTGGACGCGCCAGCAAAAATCCAGAGAGGGGCGCACGCAGACCGCCTGAGCATTGCCCGAGCGCGGCGCAGCGGTGCGCCGCCGTCTCGGCCAAGCAGTCATTCGTCGCGCCATCCTGGCAGATGAGACTCGCAACGCAATCATCCCGCCAGCAGTCGGCTAGAATCCTCAAGCGCCCGAGCGCTCCCCACAAGGGGACGCGTCCACCGGACTTCGGCGCCCTCGTAGTAGCCATGAGGCGCTCTGGATGCTCCACCCGTTTCGCTCACTGCTATTTCTGCTGTGCCTGGCCTGCGCTCTACCGGCCTGGGCAGCTGGCGCGCTGCCTCTGCTAAAGCTCGGTGCAGCCGACCTGGCCGAGCCAGTGAGTATCGAGCGCAGCCTGGTGCTGGAAGACCCCAGCGGCCAACTGACGGCCAGCGAGGTGCTGCAACGCATCCGCGAGCAAGGCCATGAGGTGCAGGGCACCGCACGCATCGGCTACACGCGCAGCGCCTGGTGGCTGGCCGTGCAGTTGCAAACGCCTCCGGCCGAACGCCTGCAACTGATCATCGGCCAGACCTTCCTCGACGACCTGGAAATCTGGCTGTTCGACGGTGACACCCCGCTCGCCCCCCTGTACAGCGGGGCCACTCGTCCATTCGCCGAGCGCGGCGAGCCCTACCCGCAGTTTCTCCTCAACCTGCCGCGCCTGGGCCAAGGCCCGCACAGCCTGCTGCTGCGTGTGCAGAGCCATTCGGCGATCAACCTGCCGCTGCAGGTGGTCGGTGCCGCGCAGGGTCAGCAACTGATCGCCCACAGCTGGCTGCAGAGCGGCCTGTTGATTGGCGCGCTGCTGGCCCTGGCGCTGTTCTATCTGGTCAAGTACAGCACCCTGCGCGAAGCGCAGCTGGCCTACTTCAGCCTCACCTCATTGTGCGTGGCGCTCTACAACGCCAGCCTGTACAACCTGGCCGGGCTGCTCTGGCCGCAGTGGCCGCTGCTGCCCAAGTTGCTGATCAATCTGCCCACCGCCGGGATGATGATCTTCAGCTCGTTGTTCATCGCCAGCGCCCTGGGCCTGCGCCTGGGGCGCCTGCGCTGGCTGCGCGACGCCTTGTTCGCGGCCACCTTGCTGGTCAGCCTTGGCGGCGTCTTCGTCGATCACCCTCAGGCCTACCAGATCCTCAATCTGCTGACGCTGGCCACCGGGCTGTATCAGCTGCTGCTGATGATCCTCGGCGTCTATCAGCGGCGCCCTTATGCACCTGGCTACCTGCTGTGCTGGAGCGCCGCACTGGTGCTGATGCTGCTGGTGCCGCTGAGCCGCGCCGGGCTGATCCCGCTGCCCGGCGGATTCTATGCGCTGTACGCCTACTTGCCGGCCATGAGCATGCTGCTGTTCGGCGCCCTGCTCGACAAACAGCTGGAGCGGGTGCGCCGTGTGCTGCTGAGCAGCCAGGAACAGGCCATCGACAATCTGGAGCAGTACCAGGCGCTGTTCCGTCACAGCGGCGAAGGCATCTTCCGCTGCCATCGCGACGGCCGCCTGAGTGAGGCCAACCCGAGCCTGGCGCGCCTGCTCGGTAGCGAAACCCTGCCGGACGACCTCAGCAAACTGTCCCTGCAAAGCCTGGTGGGGGAAACCCAATGGCGCTGGCTGCTGTTGCAGCTCGACGTGCAGACCGGCGCGGTCAGCTGCGAGTGCCAGCTGTACGACCTCGAACAGCGGCCCCGCTGGGTTTACCTGTCACTGCACCTGCGCCCGCATCAGGAGTTCATCGAAGGCATCGTGGTCGACCTCAGCGAGCGCCGCGCGCTGGAAGAACGCCTGCAACAGCTGGCCGCCCACGACGCCCTGACCGGCCTGCTGAACCGTCGCGAGCTGGAAAGACTGCTTTCGGAAACCCTCAACGGCACGGCCAAACGGCGCTTCAGCCACTTGCTGCTGCTGGGGCTGGATCGCTTCAAGCAGGTCAACGACCTGTTCGGCCACTCAGCAGGCGACCAACTGCTGAAGCAGCTGGCCAGCCAACTGCTGCATCAGCTTGCCCGTCATGCCGAGCTGGCCCGCGTCGGCGGCGATGAATTCGCCATTCTCCTGTGCGAAGTCGATGACGAAGCCGCGCTGAGCCAGGCCGAGCAACTGCGCCGCGCCGTCGAGCAGTTCGTCTTCACCTGGCAGGGACGGCCGTTTCGCCTGCACGCCAGTATCGGCATGCTGGCCCTCAGCTCCGGCGTCAGCGACTGGGAAACCGCGCTGAACTGGGCCAGCAGCGCCAGCCAGCTGGCCAAGCATCAAGGCCGCAACCGCGTGCAGCAGTTCAACCCGGCTGACGGTGCGCTGCTCGAACATCAGCGCCAACTGCAATGGATCACCCGCCTGCGCGAAGCCACCGAGCGCGGTCATTTCGAGCTGTTCTTCCAGCCGGTCCAGGCGCTGCAAAGCACCACCAGCGGCCTGCATTACGAAGTACTGCTGCGTTATCGCGATCCGCAGAGCGGCGAGTGGATCAGCCCGGCGCAGTTTCTCGATGCGGCGGCGCGCTACGACTTTCTCGGCGCCATCGACCGCTGGGTGGTCCAGCACCTGTGCGCCTGGCTGGCCGCCAACCCGCGGCACCTGGCGCAGCTGGCCCAGGTAAACGTCAACCTTAGCGCCAGCTCGCTGCTCGACTGCAACTTCCATCGCCTGCTGCAGGACGAACTGCAGCGCTACGGCCTGCCGCCCGGCAAGCTGTGTATCGAAGTGACCGAAATGGTCGCCCTGGGCGAGCTGGGCGTCTCCGCCCAGTGGATCGAGACGCTGCGCAGCAAGGGGCTGAAGGTCGCACTGGATGACTTCGGCAGCGGCTTTGCGTCCTACGCCTACCTGCGCCACCTGCCGCTGGACATTCTCAAGATCGACGGCAGTTTCATCAGCGGCATCGAGCACGACCCGATCAACCAGGCCATGGTCGGCTCGATGCGCCAGATCGCCGGGCAACTGGGACTGCTCACCGTTGCCGAATTCGTCGAGACCCAGG
Source organism: Pseudomonas spartinae (assembly GCF_965197125.1). NCBI lineage: Bacteria > Pseudomonadati > Pseudomonadota > Gammaproteobacteria > Pseudomonadales > Pseudomonadaceae > Pseudomonas > Pseudomonas spartinae. Next base: position 51,938 of record NZ_CBDAMB010000009.1, on the reverse strand, counting down.
CCAGCCTGGACTGCCTGCGCCGCCTCGGTATCGACTACGCCCAGGGCTACTTCGTCGGCCGTCCGCAACCCTTGCGGCAGTTGGCCGACGACGCCCGTCGCCACGGCACTCAGGAAGCCTGATAGAGCTCCGCAGGCAGACGTTCGAGCAGCGCCGGATGCAGACGCAGCATGCGTACGCAGCGCGCCTCGACCAGGCTCGTCGGCGATTCGCGGGCCGGCAGCGCCAGCAGCAGGCCGCTGAGGTTGAGCACCAGTGCCTCGCGTGAGAAAACGCCGCTGCCCAGGCCGTAGAACGCTGCGATCAGCTCGCGCAGACCGAATGGCAGACGCCAGCGAATACGCAAGGCCGAACCGAAGCTCGCCGCCCTGCGCTGCATGGTCTGCTCGATCTGCTCGTTGCTCAACTCACCGCCGGCTTCCAGCCAATCCTGCAGGCTGCGCAGCAGCGCCAGCTCCCCCAGGTTGTGCAGCAGGCCGGCGGTGTAACACAGTTCGGCATCCAGCTTCAGCTCCAACGCCAGCCAGCGCGCCAGATCGGCACTGCGCCGCGCCTGTTGCCAGGCGTGGCTGGCCAGCTCGGCCAGGCGCGGATCACGCAGCTGTGCGTTGCGCTGCACCGCCAGGCCCAGCACCAGGTTCAGCGTGCGCGCCACACCCAGGCGATGCAGCGCCTGAGTCAGGGTATGGCAGGGCGCGCCCTGATGCTGCGCAGCGCTACTGGCCGCAGCGATCAACAACGCGGTGATCTGCGGGTCGCTACCGAACACCGCCTCCAGCTCGCCCAGGTCCTGTTCGCCGGACTGCAGCCCCTGACTGACCGCATTGCGCACATCGCTGAGCAGCGGCGCGCCCTGCCCCTCTTCACGCAAGGTATCGAGAAAGTCGCGCAGCTCGTTCACCAGCAGCGGCTGGCGCACCACCATCGCTGACGCAGGCGAAGGCAACAGGGCCTGCAAGCGCTGACGCAGGCTTTCGGCATTGAAGGGTTTGGCCAGGTAAGCACTCGGCGCCAGTGGTCGCGCAGCGCGCACACTGCTGGCATCCAGGCGACCACTGATGAGCACGAACGGCAGTGCCGGCGTACGCGGGTGACGGCGCAGCTGACGCAGCAGCTCCAGACCATCGAGCCCAGGCAACTCGCCATCGGCAATCACCAGATCAGGTAGGCGGCGCTTGCAGCGCGCCAGTGCCGCCTGGCCATCGCTGACCTGCAACACGCGAGCATCGCCGCGCACATCGAGCACCAGCTGCTGCAACAGGTTGGAGGTCCAGGGGTCAGCCTCGGCGATCAGAACTTCCACACAATGAGCTGAAGCAGTCATGCAAGCCTCTGGGCAAATGACGAACGGAGAGTGCCCGAACTGCATGTGCCCAAATCCACCAAAAAGCTGATGGATGAGTCAGGTCCACGGCAACGCCGCAGTCTAAACCGGGGGCTTTTGTGACGTAAGTAACAGAAGGTCGAGTTGCCAATGAAACAACCGCGACCAATGGTCGCGCCGCCCCGCGCACGCGAGAACAGCAGAAACGCAGGCAACAAAAAAGCCCGCCATAGAGGCGGGCTTCTTCGACAGGTAGCCGATCAATTACTTGATCTTGGCTTCCTTGTACATCACGTGCTTGCGTACGACCGGATCGAATTTCTTGATTTCGATCTTGTCGGGGGTGGTGCGCTTGTTCTTGTCGGTGGTGTAGAAGTGGCCGGTACCGGCGCTGGACACCAAACGGATCAGTTCACGCATGACTCTCTCCTTAAACCTTTTCGCCGCGAGCGCGCAGCTCAGCCAGCACTACGTCGATGCCACGTTTGTCGATGACACGCATGCCCTTGGCAGATACGCGCAGACGCACGAAGCGCTTCTCGGACTCGACCCAGAAGCGATGGTGCTGCAGGTTCGGCAGGAAACGACGACGGGTTTTGTTGTTTGCGTGGGAAATATTGTTCCCGGTTACCGGACCCTTACCGGTAACTTGACAGACTCTCGACATGCCTCAGCCCTCTAAAACCACATGCCCAACCCGGCATGGGTTGGCCGCTTAAACTCAATGTCATTGGCGCTCAGCGCCGCGTTTCTCGAGGGTCTTACCGGGCGCACTGGATAGCGCAAGAACCGGGCCCCTAGAAAAGAGCGCTGCTTTATACCAGAAAGCCCAGGGAGCAACAAGGAAAACTGCAGGATAAAACACAAGCCCGGGCCAGCAGACCGGCCAGGGACCGGCCCCTGGGGGCCTGATCAAGATTCGACCGCTCGTCGCCTCGCCCAGGTATTCAGCGCCCGACAAATCGACTAGGGTTGCAAGCTTGCCGTCAACGCCAGGAATGAGGAATCAACCATGCGCCTGTTGCTCGCCACTCTGCTGTGCACCCCGATTCTGGCTCAGGCCGCCACCCTCAGCGTTTGCACCGAAGCCAGTCCGGAGGGTTTCGACGTGGTGCAGTACAACTCGCTGACCACCACCAACGCCTCGGCCGACATGCTGATGAATCGCCTGGTGGAGTTCGACGCCGAGCAGGGCAAGCTGCTGCCGAGCCTGGCAAGCAGCTGGTCGATCTCCGCAGACGGCCTGACCTACGACTTCAGCCTGCGCGACGACGTGCAATTTCACCACAGCGCAGACTTCACGCCCAGCCGTAACCTGGACGCCCAGGACGTGCTGTTCAGCTTCCAGCGCATGCTCGATCCGCAGCACCCCTGGCATGCAGTCGCCACCAGCGGTTATCCACACGCCCAGTCGATGCAGTGGCCGAGCCTGATCGCCAAGGTCGAGGCGCCGGATGCGCACAGCGTGCGCATCACCCTGAACCGACGCGACGCCACCTTCCTTGCCACCCTGAGCATGGGGTTCGCATCGATCTACTCGGCCGAATATGCCGACCAGCTGATGGCCGCCGGCACCCCGCAGAAACTCAACAGCGCGCCGGTGGGCAGCGGCCCGTTCGTCTTCGAGCGCTTCCAGAAAGACGCGGTGGTGCGCTACCGCGCCAACCCGGAGTACTTCGCCGGCAAACCGGGTGTGGACCGGGTGATCTTCGCCATCACCCCGGACAGCAACGTGCGCCTGCAGAAGCTGCGCCGCGGCGAATGCCAGATCGCCCTGTCGCCGAAACCGCAGGACGTACAGGCCATCGCCGACGACGCCAAGCTGAAAAGCGCGCAGACCGCCGCCTTCATGACCGCCTTCGTCGGCATCAACAGCCAGCATGCGCCGCTCGACAAGCCGCAGGTGCGCCAGGCGATCAACCTGGCGTTCGACAAGGCCAGCTACGTCAAGGCCGTGTTCGAAGGCAGCGCCGAGCCGGCCAACGGCCCCTACCCGCCGAACACCTGGAGCTATGCCAGCGAACTGCCCGGCTACGCCCATGAGCCGGAAAAGGCCCGCGCCCTGCTGGCCGAAGCGGGCCTGAAGGACGGCTTCAAGACCACCATCTGGACGCGCCCGAGCGGCAGCCTGCTCAACCCCAACCCCAGTCTCGGCGCGCAGTTGCTACAAGCTGACCTGGCCAAGATCGGCATCGACGCCGAGATCCGCGTGATCGAATGGGGAGAGCTGATCCGCCGCGCCAAGGCCGGCGAGCATGACCTGCTGTTCATGGGCTGGGCCGGCGACAACGGCGACCCGGACAACTTCCTCACCCCGCAATTCGCCTGCGCCTCGGTGCAATCGGGCCTCAATTTCGCGCGCTACTGCGACGAAACGCTGGACAAGCTGATAGCGGACGGCAAGGCCAGCAGCGACCAGGCCGAGCGCAGCCGCCTCTATCATCAGGCGCAGAAGATCATTCAGGAGCAGGCGCTGTGGGTGCCGCTGGCCCACCCCACCGCCTTCGCCCTGCTCAGCGAGAAGGTCGAGGGCTACAAGGTCAGCCCCTTCGGCCGGCAGAATTTCGCCTCGGTGCAGATCGCACCATAAGGCGCCATCGTGGCGGACTAAAGCCCAACCTACAGATGGCAGACTACGACACGCAGGGCGGGGGCAACCCGCCGCATCGATAACGGCGGGTACACCCGCCCTGCGCCTGTCCCAGCTACATCCAGCCCAGCTCGGCCATCGATAGCGGCTCGCCATCGCCGACGATGAAATGATCGAGCACGCGCACCTCGACCAATGCCAGCGCGTCCTTGAGCCGCTGGGTCAGCACGCGGTCGGCCTGGCTGGGCTCCGACACGCCAGATGGGTGGTTATGGGTGAGGATGACGGCCGCGGCATTGTTGCCCAGCGCTCGCTTGACCACCTGCCTGGGATAGACGCTGGCGCTGTCGATACTGCCGCGAAATAGCACCTCGAAGGCCAGCACGCGGTGCTTGGCGTCGAGAAACAGGCAGCCGAACACCTCATGCGGCTCGTGACGCAGTTGCGCCTTGAGGTAGTCACGCACCGCCTGCGGGCTCTCCAGCGCGGAATCGCGGCGCAGGCGCTCGGCCAGGTGGCGCCGCGACATCTCCAGCACCGCCTGCAACTGCGCATATTTGGCCGGGCCCAGGCCGAGGTGCTGGCTGAAGCCGGCCAGATCGGCTTCGAGCAGGGCCCTCAGGCTGCCGAACTCGCTCAGCAGATAGCGCGCCAGGTCCACCGCACTCTTGCCGGTCACCCCGGTACGCAGAAAGATCGCCAGCAGCTCGGCGTCGGTCAGCGACGCGGCGCCCTGCTCCAGCAATTTCTCCCGCGGACGCTCTGCCGCGGGCCAATCACGAATGCTCATGTACACCTCCTTGTGCGGCGCCTCTAAAAACTACCTGCGTTGTCATCCCCAGGTTTTTCAGAGGTGCCTAGTCGAGCCAGGCGCCCACTGTTCCGCTGCGGGCGCTGTGCTATCGTAGCCCATCTTTTTACACGGGGCCGGCCTGGGGAGGCGTTGGTCACGTGGCGCACATCCACCGGTATATAAAAGGCAGGCCTATGCAGCGGCTGTATCGCAAACGCATCATTGTCGGCGTAGGGGGCGGTATTGCTGCCTACAAGAGTGCCGAACTGGTTCGCCGACTCAAGGATCAAGGCGCCGAAGTCCGCGTGGTAATGACCCAGGGCGGACGCGAGTTCATCACCCCGCTGACCCTGCAGGCCCTCTCCGGCCACCCCGTGCATCTCGATCTGCTCGACCCGGCCGCCGAAGCGGCGATGGGCCATATCGAGCTGGCGCGCTGGGCCGACCTGATCCTGATCGCCCCGGCCACCGCCGACCTGATCGCGCGACTGGCCCAGGGCGTGGCCAACGACCTGCTGACCACTCTGGTCCTGGCCACCGACGCCCCCGTCGCACTGGCGCCGGCAATGAACCAGGCCATGTGGCGCGACGACGCCACCCAGGCCAATCTCGACCTGCTGCAGCAGCGCGGTATGCGCCTGTTCGGCCCGGCATCCGGCAGCCAGGCCTGCGGCGATGTCGGCCTCGGCCGCATGCTCGAACCCAACGACCTGGCCCTGCTGGCCGCCGACTGCTTCCAGCGCCAGGCACTCGATGGTCTGCACATCCTCATCACCGCCGGGCCGACTCAGGAAAACATCGACCCGGTGCGTTACATCACCAACCACAGCTCCGGCAAGATGGGCTTCGCCCTGGCCGAGGCCGCAGCCGAAGCTGGCGCGCGCGTGACGCTGGTCAGCGGCCCGGTGCACCTGCCGACGCCGGACCGGGTCAGCCGCATCGACGTGGTCAGTGCCCGTGACATGCTCGCCGCTTGCGAAGCCGCGATGCCCTGCGACGTGCTGATCGCCGCCGCAGCGGTGGCCGACTATCGCCCGGAAGTGGTCGCGCAGCACAAATTGAAGAAAGACCCCACCAGCGGCGAAGGCATGCTCCTGCAAATGGTGCGCAACCCGGATATTCTCGCCACCATCGCCGGCCGTGAGGATCGCCCGTTCAGCGTGGGCTTCGCCGCCGAAACCGAGAACCTGCTGGAATACGCCTCGCGCAAGCTGCGCGACAAGAATCTCGACCTGATCGTCGCCAATGATGTGGCCAACCCCAGCATCGGCTTCAATAGTGAAGAGAACGCCATCACCGTGATCGACCGTGGGTTGCAGCCAACCAGCTTCGCCCAGACCAGCAAGGGCAAGATCGCCCGCCAGTTGATCACCCTTATCGCCGAACGACTGAACAAGAACTGACCATGCACGCTCTGCAAGCCAAGATCCTCGACCCCCGCCTCGGCCAACAATTCCCGCTGCCGCAGTACGCCACGCCCGGCTCCGCCGGCCTCGACCTGCGCGCCATGCTCAAGGAGGAGATCGTCCTCGAGCCGGGCCAGACCGTGCTGATTCCCACCGGCCTGTCGATCTACATCGGCGACCCCGGCCTGGCGGCGATGATCCTGCCGCGCTCGGGGCTCGGCCACAAACACGGCATCGTCCTCGGCAACCTGGTCGGCCTGATCGATTCGGACTACCAGGGCGAGCTGATGGTGTCGTGCTGGAACCGTGGCCAGACGCCGTTCACCATCGCCATCGGCGAGCGTATCGCGCAGCTGGTACTGGTGCCCGTGGTGCAGGCGCACTTCGAATTGGTCGAACAGTTCGACGAGACCCAACGTGGCGCAGGTGGCTTTGGCCACTCCGGTAGCCACTGACTCATCCCACCGTAGGACGACCCGCCGAGGAGCACCGACGTGAAACTCTTCAAGCGTAGCGCCAAGGAAGCCGACACTGCCGCCAGCCCGGCGCCGAGCAAGTCCAGGAGCAAGGCCGCCCAACCCTCGCTGGGCCCTCTCCTGCCTGGCCTGCTGGCCGCACTGCTTGGCGTCGGCGCAGGGGGCGCACTGCTGTGGTTCGCCGACAGCAGCGGCAGCCAGGCGCGCCAGGCCGAACTGACCCAGGCCATCGGCAGCAACCAGGCCGCTGCAGTGCAACAGGCACTCAAGCAACTGCAGGCCGACAGCCTCGCGGCGGCGCGCAACCCGGAACTGCTGCAGGCACTGCAAAGCGGCGACAACCTGCAGGTCAGCGAAGCGGAACGGCGCCTAGGCTATTGGGATGGCGTGATCGATGCCCACCTCAATCGCCGTGGCGAAGCCGTCCAGAACACCTCGCGCGCCGCGCCGATGAACTTCGCCGGCCTGGATATGCTGCGCCGCGCCGAAAGCGGTCAGCAGCCGGCTGTCGAAGCCTATCGCGTCGGCAAACGCTGGTTGGCCTACAACGCCGTGGTGCTGCGCACCAGCGACAGCCAACCGCCCCAGGGCACGCTCATGCTGGCGTTCGACCTGCAACGCCTGCTCGCAGCCCTGCCGGCGCTTCCTGCCGAGTACGGCCAGGTGCAGCTGGTGCAGCAGTTCGCCAACACTCCGGCACAAATCCTGCTGCAACGCGGCCAACCAGGCGAGGGGACTACGCAGACCTTCACCACCGGCAACCCCTACTGGAAGCTCAGCTTCAGCCCGGGTCCCGGCCTGACAGGGGGCGGCCTTCCGCTACCGCTGCTCGGCCTTGCGGCATTGCTGGCGCTCGGCGGCGCCCTGATCGGCCTGATTCTGGTGCAGGGTGCCCTGCAACGGCGCGTCAATGGCGATGCCCAGCAGCTTGGGCAGATGCTCAAAGAACTCTCTGCCGGTAAGAACGTCAAAGCCTTCAGCCTCAGCGTCCCGGCGCTCGATGTCCTGGCCCAGAGCCTGGCGAGACTGCCGCGTCGTAGCAGCCCTGAAGGCAGCAGTACCCCCGTTAAAGGAACAGCAGCGGCCCCCGCCGCTCAGCCGGCCGCCAAACCGGCCGAGCTGGTCGACCCGCTGTTTCAGGACACCGATATCCTCGATATCGACATTCTCGATGAAGACCAGGATCTCCTGGGACTGGAGCAGAGCCCCGCAATGAGCAAAAGCCAAAGCGCCCCGAAACTTCCCGCCGACATCTTCCGCGCCTACGACATTCGTGGCGTGGTCGGTGACACCCTGACCGCCGAATACGCCTACTGGATTGGCCGCGCCATCGGTTCGCAAAGCCTGGCCCAGGGCGAACCCAAGGTCATCGTCGGCCGTGACGGTCGCCTGTCCGGCCCGGAACTGCTGCAACAGCTCGTGCAAGGCCTACTCGACTGCGGCTGCGAAGTCACCGATATCGGCATGGTGCCAACCCCGGTGGTGTACTTCGCCGCCAACGTGCTGGAAGGCCGCTCGGCCGTGATGCTCACCGGCAGCCACAACCCGCCGGACTACAACGGCTTCAAGATCATCATCGCTGGCGACACCCTGGCCAACGAGCAGATCCTCGCGCTGAAGAGCCGCCTGGACAACAACGACCTGGCCAGCGGCGTCGGCAGCGTGCAGCAGGTCGACGTGCTGCCGCAGTACTTCAAGACCATCCGCGACGACATTGCCCTGGCCAAGCCGCTCAAGGTGGTGGTGGACTGCGGCAACGGCGCCGCCGGCGTGATCGCCCCGCAACTGATCGAAGCCCTGGGCTGCAGCGTGATTCCGCTGTTCTGCGAAGTGGATGGCACCTTCCCCAACCACCACCCGGATCCGGGCAAGCCGGAGAACCTGGTCGACCTGATCGCCCGCGTCAAATCCGAGAACGCCGACCTGGGCCTGGCCTTCGACGGCGACGGCGACCGCGTCGGCGTGGTGACCAACACCGGCAACATCGTCTATCCGGACCGCCTGCTGATGCTGTTCGCCAAGGACGTGGTCTCGCGCAACCCTGGCGCCGACATCATCTTCGACGTCAAATGCACCCGTCGCCTGACCCCGCTGATCAGCGGCTATGGCGGTCGCCCGGTGATGTGGAAGACCGGCCACTCGCTGATCAAGAAGAAGATGAAGGAAACCGGCGCCCTGCTGGCCGGCGAAATGAGCGGCCACATTTTCTTCAAGGAGCGCTGGTACGGTTTCGACGACGGTATCTACAGCGCGGCCCGTCTGCTGGAAATTCTCAGCCTCGAAAAGCGCAACGCCGAGCAGGTGTTCAGCGCCTTCCCCAACGACATTTCCACGCCGGAAATCAATATCAAGGTCACCGAGCAGACCAAGTTCGGCATGATCGAACGCCTGCAGCGTGAAGGCCAGTGGGGCGAGGCGAACATCACCAGCATCGACGGTGTACGCGTCGACTATCCCAAGGGCTGGGGCCTGATCCGCGCCTCCAACACCACACCGGTGCTGGTGCTGCGCTTCGAAGCCGAAACCCAGGAAGAGCTGGAGCGCATCCAGGACGTGTTCCGCGCGCAACTGCTCAAGGTCGCCCCCGACCTGCAACTGCCCTTTTGACCTATTTGTTCCAGGAGCCCCTGCATGACCCTCGAGCGTGACGCCGCCGCCCAGGTTGCCAAGGTACTGTCCGAAGCCCTGCCCTATATCCGCCGCTTCGTCGGCAAGACCCTGGTGATCAAGTACGGCGGCAACGCCATGGAAAGCGAGGAGCTCAAGCAGGGCTTCGCCCGTGACATCGTGCTGATGAAGGCAGTCGGCATCAACCCGGTGGTGGTACACGGTGGCGGCCCGCAGATCGGTGATCTGCTCAAACGCCTGAGCATCGAGAGCCACTTCATCGATGGCATGCGCGTCACCGACACCGCCACCATGGATGTGGTGGAAATGGTACTCGGCGGGCAGGTCAACAAGAGCATCGTCAACCTGATCAACCAGCATGGCGGCAGCGCCATTGGCCTGACCGGCAAGGACGCCTGCCTGATCCGCGCGAAGAAGCTCAAGGTCAGCCGCCAGACGCCGGAGATGACCCAGCCGGAAATCATCGATATCGGCCATGTCGGCGAAGTCACCGGGGTCAACACCGACCTGCTCAACATGCTGGTCAAGGGCGACTTCATCCCGGTCATCGCGCCCATCGGGGTCGGCCCGGACGGCGAGTCCTACAACATCAACGCCGACCTGGTGGCCGGCAAGGTGGCCGAGGCGCTGAAAGCCGAGAAGCTGATGCTGCTGACCAACATCGCCGGCCTGATGAACAAGCAGGGTGACGTACTGACCGGCCTGAACACCGAGCAGGTCAACGAGCTGATCGCCGACGGCACCATCTACGGCGGCATGCTGCCGAAGATCAAATGCGCCCTGGAAGCCGTGCAGGGTGGCGTGACCAGCTCGCACATCATCGATGGCCGTGTGCCCAATGCGGTGCTGCTGGAAATCTTCACCGATGTCGGCAACGGCACCATGATCAGCAATCGCAAGCGCCCTTAACAGCGGCCGCTACGCGGCCTTCTGATGCCCCTCTCCCGCTCGCGGGAGAGGGCTTGGCAAACATAGCGATGCGCATACTCGGGCCATCCGCGCGACGGCGAGCTGCTGACCAGCGGTGAAATCGTCTATGTACACGCTGATGGCGCGACACGCCGCAGCGCAGCGCTGGCGCAGTGGCTCAGGGAAAAGATCGAGAACGTCGAGAAGGTTGCGCCGCAGGGCTGAACGTCAGGGTTTGCTCTGCGGCTCGCCGAACAACTCCGCCAGACGTGCGCGATCAGCGGCGAAACTGGCCTCCGCCTGGGCGCGCGCGTCCTTGTAACGGGCGATATCTCGCAACAGACGCTGCTGCTCTTCCTTGAGGTTGTTGATCTGCGCCAGCAGGTGTTCCGGCACCTGGCGCCCGGCGCGCTCATGATCGGCGGCCTGGCTTTGCAGGTTGGCCTGCTGGGTACGCACCGACTGCAGATTGCCGCGAGCGACGCTGGTGACGCCGTCGAGCTCGGACAGCTTGCGTTCGCGGGCGCGGTCGACATCATCGAGATTGGTGTACAGGCGCAGCAGTTGGGCATCGTTGCTGGCGCGAACCTTGTCCGCCTGCATGCGGGCGAACTCTTCCGGCGTCGGCGCAGGCGGAATCACTCGTACTACCCGGCCCTGATCGTTGAGCACCTCGTAACCCTTGCCGATGAGTTCCGGCGGCACGCCCTGACGACTGAGCACCGTCACGCCCTTGTTATCGACATAGCGATACAGCTCCGCAGCCACTCCAGACAACGGCAGTAGCAGGCTACAGAGCAGCGTACAGCGGGTCAGGAGCGGTGCAGGCATAGGACAACCTTGTGCTAGGGCTAGATTCCGTACTCGGCGCGATAGGCTTCGACAGCCGGCAGATATTGCTTCAGTTCAGCATCCCCTGCCAGATATTCCAATACCTGTTCGAGTGACACGATGCTCACTACCGGCATACCGAAGTCGCGCTCGACCTCCTGAATCGCGGAGAGCTCGCCCTGGCCACGCTCCTGGCGGTTCAGCGCGATCAGCGTGCCGGCAGCCTGGGCGCCCTGGCCCTGGATGATCTGCATCACTTCGCGGATGGCGGTGCCTGCGGTAATCACGTCATCGACGATCAGCACACGGCCCTGGAGTGGCGCGCCGACCAGAGTGCCGCCTTCGCCGTGATCCTTGGCTTCCTTGCGGTTGAAGCACCAGGGCAGATCGCGCTGATGATGCTCGGCCAGCGCGACGGCAGTGGTCGCCGCCAGCGGAATGCCCTTGTAGGCCGGGCCGAACAGCACGTCGAATTCGATGCCGCTATCGACGATAGCCGCCGCATAGAAACGCCCCAGCTGGGCCAGCGCCAGGCCGCTGTCGAACAGGCCGGCGTTGAAGAAATAGGGGCTGGTGCGCCCGGACTTGAGGGTGAACTGACCGAAACGCAGAACTCCGCGCTCGATGGCAAAACGAATGAAATCGCGCTGGTACGCTTGCATGAAAAGTCCCGGACGGCACGGATTTAGCTAATTGAAGTGAGCTCGGGTATCATACATGCATGTGTTTTTGGGGGCCATTTATGCGGATCATCAGTGTGAACGTGAATGGTATTCAGGCTGCGGCCGAGCGAGGTCTGCTCAGCTGGCTGCAAGCCCAGAATGCCGACGTGATCTGCCTGCAAGACACCCGTGCCTCCGCCTTTGAAATGGACGACCAAGCCTTCCAGCTGGATGGTTATTTCCTCTATGCATGCGACGGTGAAGTGCCCAGCCAAGGTGGCGTGGCGCTCTACTCGCGATTGCAACCCAAGGCGGTGATCAGCGGCCTCGGCTTCGAGATGGCCGATCGCTACGGGCGCTACCTGCAGGCAGATTTCGACAAGGTAAGTATCGCCACCCTGCTTCTGCCAAGCGGGCGGGACGGTGACGAGAGCTTGAATCAGAAATTCAAGTTCATGGACGACTTCACCCACTATCTGGACAAGCAACGGCGCAAGCGTCGCGAGTACATCTACTGCGGCTCGCTGCACGTGGCGCACCAGAAGATGGACGTGAAGAACTGGCGCGATTGCCAGCAATCACCGGGCTTCCTGGCGCCCGAGCGCGCCTGGATGGATGAAGTGGTCGGCAACATGGGCTATGTCGACGCCCTGCGCGAAGTCAGCCGCGAAGGCGACCAGTTCAGCTGGTGGCCTGACAACGAACAGGCCGAGATGCTCAACCTGGGCTATCGCTTCGACTACCAGTTGCTCACTCCGGGCATGCGCCGCAGCGTTCGCAGCGCCCGCCTGCCGCGTCAGCCGCGCTTCTCCCAGCATGCGCCGCTGATCGTCGATTACGACTGGATTCTCAGCATCTGATCGACAGATACGAAAAAGCCGGCTTATCGCCGGCTTTTTCTTGCACGCAGCTTTACTTCACCAGGCGCCAGCTGAAGGGGTAGCGATAAGCCTGCCCCTCGTTGGCCTTGATCCCGGCGATGATGGTCAGCACCAGCGCGGCCAGGCCCAGCAGCATCAGCAATGGGAAGCCGATCACCACCACCATCAGAATGAAGCAGACGACAGCGGCCAGCGCCACGCTGATCTGGAAGTTCAGCGCTTCCTTGCCCTGAGCGTCGACGAAGGGGTCCATGTCCTTCTTGATCTGCCAGATGATCAGCGGACCGAGCAGATTGCCGAACGGGAACACCAGGCCGAGAAAGGCGGCGAAGTGACAGAACATCGCCCACTGACGTGCTTCCTGGCTGGGCGTCGGAACCGGGTCTTGCATATCGTCATTCATGCGGGTGCTCCTTGCGCGGTTGAAGATCTCAGTCGACCAGAGCGGCCTTCTGCAGTTCAAAGATCTCGTTCATGCCCTTCTGCGCCAGCGCCAGCATGGCGTTGAACTCGTCAGGCTGGAACGGCGCACCTTCGGCGGTGCCCTGCACCTCGATGAAACCGCCGGCGTTGGTCATCACCACGTTGAGGTCGGTCTCGGCGGCGGAATCTTCCAGGTAATCCAGATCCAGTACCGGCTCACCCTGGTAGATGCCGACCGACACGGCTGCGATCATCTGCTTGAGCGGCTCGCCTTTCAGCGCACCACGCTTCTTCAGCACCTTCAGCGCGTCGATCAGCGCCACCATGGCCCCAGTGATGGACGCGGTGCGGGTACCGCCGTCGGCCTGGATCACGTCGCAGTCGACGTACAGGGTGTTCTCGCCCAGCTTGGTCATGTCCAGCGCAGCGCGCAGCGAACGGCCGATCAGGCGCTGGATCTCCAGGGTACGACCACCCTGCTTGCCGCGGCTGGCCTCACGCTGGTTACGCTCGCCGGTGGCGCGCGGCAGCATGCCGTACTCGGCGGTCAACCAACCCTGGCCCTGGCCCTTGAGGAAACGCGGCACCCCGGACTCGACGCTGACGGTACAGATCACCTTGGTATCGCCGAACTCCACCAGCACCGAGCCCTCGGCGTGCTTGGTGTAGTTGCGGGTGATGCGAATCGAGCGCAACTGATCGGCGGCGCGGCCACTGGGACGTTTCATCGAGCGATACCTACTTCGTTAAGTGAAAACAGTCCGCATTATAGGGGCCGGGCGGCTGTGGCGACATGCCGAATTGGGTCGGGTCGATTCACTGCGCTACAATCCTGCGTTTTTCGAGCCGACTTCCACGAGGTATCCCATGGTTCACAGCATGACGGCCTTTGCCCGCAACGAGCAGGCAACAGCCCACGGCACCCTGAGCTGGGAACTGCGCTCGGTCAATCACCGCTATCTTGAGCCGCACCTGCGCCTGCCCGAAGCGTTTCGCGACCTCGAAGGCGCCGTGCGTGAAGCACTGCGCCAGGGCCTGTCGCGCGGCAAGGTGGAATGCACCCTGCGCTTCGCCGAAGAAAGCGCCGGTAAACAACTGCAGGTCGACAGCGAGCGCGCTCGCCAACTGATCAGCGCCGCCGAGCAGGTCGCCGCCCTGATTCAGCAGCCGGCGCCGCTCAACCCGCTGGAAGTGCTGGCCTGGCCAGGCGTGCTGGTAGCCGACTCGGCCGACCCGCAAGCCCTCAACGCGGCCGCACTGAAGCTATTCGACCAGGCGCTGGGCGAGCTCAAGGCCGGCCGCGCCCGTGAAGGCGCGGAACTGGCCAAGCTGCTCAACGAGCGCCTCGACAGCATCCTCGACGAAGTCGCCGCCTTGCGCCAACTGGTGCCGCAGATGCTCGCCGGCCAGCGCCAGAAGATCGAAACCCGCTTCGCCGAGATGCAGGCCGAGCTCGACCCGCAACGCCTGGAACAGGAACTGGTGCTGCTGGCGCAGAAGAGCGACGTGGCCGAGGAACTGGACCGCCTGAGCACCCACGTCAGCGAAGTGCGCCGCGTGCTCAAGGCTGGCGGCGCCGCGGGTCGGCGCCTGGACTTCCTGATGCAGGAACTCAACCGCGAAGCCAACACCCTCGGTTCCAAAGCCTTCGACCCGCGCAGCACGCAAGCGGCAGTCAACTTGAAAGTCCTGATCGAGCAGATGCGCGAGCAGGTTCAGAATATCGAGTGAAGACGGCTACGCTAGGCTATACCGCGTACAAATCAGGTTCGAAATGCTCATTTACAGTCGTAAACTCCGCTTTCTCACCTGATTTCGCCTTGCCCAGCCGTCGCTCGCTACGTCTTCACGTCCACCAAGATTCGCTCAGGAAGCTCTAATGGCCACCACCGGCACCCTCTACATCATTTCCGCACCTTCCGGCGCCGGCAAGACCAGCCTGGTCAAGGCCCTGATCGACAGCGAAGCGCAAATTCGCGTCTCGGTCTCGCACACTACGCGTGCCATGCGCCCGGGCGAGCAGGACGGGGTCAACTACCACTTCGTCGAGCATGCACACTTCAGCGCCATGATCGAGCGCAGCGAGTTCCTCGAGCATGCGCAGGTCTTCGACAACTTCTACGGCACCTCGCAGAAGTGGGTCGAACAGACCCTGGCCGAAGGTTTCGACCTGATCCTGGAGATCGACTGGCAGGGCGCGCAGCAGGTACGCAAGCTGATGCCACAGGCCAAGTCCATCTTTATTCTGCCGCCGACCCAGGAGGCCCTGCGCCATCGCCTGACCAATCGCGGCCAGGACAGCGGCGAGATCATCGAGCGGCGCATGCGCGAGGCGGTCAGTGAAATGAGCCACTACGTCGAGTACGACTACCTGGTGATCAACGATGACTTCAACCACGCCCTGAGCGACCTGAAAGCCATCTTCCGCAGCAATCAGTTGATCCAGCAGCAACAGCAGCAGCGCCATGCCGGCCTGCTCAGCGAACTGCTGGCGTAAAACAGCGCTTCCATTGTCGCTGGTGATTTTTTAGACTATTCAGTCCGCTCGCCCGCTCGGGCCAAGCTTATCCGCACAAGTTACGAGGAACACCATGGCTCGCGTTACCGTCGAAGATTGCCTGGACAACGTTGATAACCGCTTCGAACTGGTCATGCTCGCGACCAAGCGTTCGCGCCAGCTGGCCACCGGCGGCAAAGAGCCGAAAGTGGCTTGGGAAAACGACAAACCCACCGTAGTGGCCCTGCGCGAAATCGCGGCTGGCCTGGTGGACTATGAAGTGATCGCCCAGGACGACATCGTCGAGGAAGAGCCGCTGTTCGCCGCCTTCGAGGAAGAGGCCAACGAGCCTCTGTAAGTCGATGATGCCGGGTCGAAGTCGCGCGGCGTGTAGCCAAGCCAGCCCTGAGGGGGATACCCCATGGCAGGCATAGACGCTCTCGCCGACCGACTTTCGGCCTACCTCGGCCATGACCAGGTCAACCTGGTACGCCGAGCCTACTTCTACGCCGAACAGGCGCACGATGGCCAGCGCCGCCGCAGTGGCGAAGCCTACGTGACCCATCCGCTGGCCGTGGCCAGCATCCTCGCTGAAATGCACATGGATCATCAGAGCCTGATGGCCGCCATGCTGCACGACGTCATCGAAGACACCGGCATCGCCAAGGAAGCGCTCAACGCGCAGTTCGGCGAAACCGTGGCCGAACTGGTCGACGGGGTCAGCAAACTGACCCAGATGAACTTCGAGACCAAGGCCGAGGCGCAGGCCGAGAACTTCCAGAAGATGGCCATGGCCATGGCCCGCGATATCCGCGTGATTCTGGTCAAGCTCGCCGACCGCCTGCACAACATGCGCACTCTCGATGCCATGCCGCACGAGAAGAGCCGGCGCATCGCCAAGGAAACCCTGGAAATCTACGCGCCCATCGCCAACCGGCTGGGCATGCACAACATGCGCGTGGAGTTCGAAGACCTGGGCTTCAAGGCCATGCACCCGATGCGCTCCGAGCGCATCCGCGCCGCCGTGCGCCGCGCTCGGGGCAACCGCAAGGAAATCGTCGCCAAGATCGAGGAATCGATCCAGGTCTGCCTGCAGCACGAAGGTATGGAAGGCGAGGTGATCGGCCGCGAGAAGCACCTCTACAGCATCTACCAGAAGATGCGCGGTAAACGTAAGGCGTTCAACGAGATCATGGACGTCTACGCCTTCCGCATCATCGTCGACAAGGTCGACACCTGCTACCGCGTGCTTGGCGCCGTGCACAACCTGTATAAACCCTTGCCCGGGCGCTTCAAGGATTACATCGCGATTCCCAAGGCCAACGGCTACCAGTCGCTGCACACCACGCTGTTCGGCATGCACGGCGTGCCCATCGAGATCCAGATCCGCACCCGCGAGATGGAAGAGATGGCCAACAACGGCATCGCTGCGCACTGGCTGTACAAGTCCAACGAGGACGAAGTGCCGAAGGGCAACCACGCCCGCGCGCGCCAGTGGGTCAAGGGCGTGCTGGAGTTGCAGCAACGTGCCGGCAACTCGCTGGAATTTATCGAGAGCGTGAAGATCGACCTGTTCCCGGACGAGGTCTACGTGTTCACGCCCAAGGGCCGCATCATGGAGCTGCCGAAAGGCTCCACGGCGGTCGACTTCGCCTATGCGGTGCACACCGACGTCGGCAACACCTGCATCGCCTGCCGCATCAACCGTCGCCTGGCGCCGCTGTCGCAGGCGCTGGAAAGCGGTTCGACGGTGGAAATCGTCACCGCCCCGGGCGCACGGCCGAATCCGGCCTGGCTCAACTTCGTGGTCACCGGCAAGGCGCGCACGCATATCCGCCATGCGCTCAAGCAGCAGCGCCGCTCGGAATCCATCAACCTCGGCGAACGCCTGCTGAACAAGGTGCTGGCCAGCTTCGATACGCACCTGGAGAAGATCGCTCCCGAGCGCGTGCAAGCCGTGCTGGGCGAGTATCGCCAGGAAGTCATCGAGGACCTGCTCGAAGACATCGGCCTGGGCAACCGCATGGCTTACGTCGTGGCCCGTCGCCTGCTGGCCGAAAGTGGCGACGAAACCCTGCCCGGCAGTGAAGGGCCGCTGGCGATTCGCGGTACCGAGGGCCTGGTGCTGAGCTACGCCAAGTGCTGCACACCGATTCCGGGCGATCCCATCGTCGGCTACCTGTCTGCCGGCAAGGGCATGGTGGTACACATGGAAAGCTGCCGGAACATCGTCGAAATCCGCCACAACCCGGAAAAGTGCATCCAGCTCAACTGGGCCAAGGACGTCACCGGCGAATTCAACGTCGAACTGCGCGTCGAGCTGGAGCACCAGCGCGGCCTGATCGCCCTGCTGGCCAGCAGCGTCAATGCCGCCGATGGCAACATCGAGAAGATCAGCATGGACGAACGCGATGGTCGCATCAGCGTGGTACAACTGGTGGTCAGCGTGCATGACCGCGTACACCTGGCCCGCGTGATCAAGAAACTGCGCGCGCTCAAGGGCGTGATGCGTATCACCCGAGTACGCGCCTGACACAATCCCCCTATTTCCAGTCTGTAGGCTGGGTGCCTCGACCCAGTCAGTTCTCATAAGGAGCGATTCATGAGCAAGACCGTCATCAGCAGCGACAAGGCCCCCGCCGCCATCGGCACCTACTCCCAGGCGATCAAGGCCGGCAACACCGTCTACATGTCTGGCCAGATCCCGCTGGATCCGGTGAGCATGGAGCTGGTCGAAGGCTTCGAAGCGCAGACCGTACAGGTGTTCGAAAACCTCAAGGCCGTAGCCGAAGCAGCCGGCGGCTCGTTCAAGGACATCGTCAAGCTCAACATCTTCCTCACCGACCTGTCGCATTTCGCCAAGGTCAACGAGATCATGGGCCGTTACTTCGAACAGCCTTACCCGGCGCGTGCGGCCATCGGCGTTGCCGCCCTGCCGCGTGGTTCGCTGGTGGAAATGGACGCGATTCTGGTTCTGGAATAAGCGCCACAGCGGGGCCTCACGCCCCGCTCTTCCCTCCTCACGTAGCATGGAGATCACCATGCGTCTGCTTTCCCTGCTGCTCTGCGCGACCCTGCTGGCCGGCTGCGCCAGCAAGCCGAACAACGACCCGAGTGGAACCTGGATCAACCAGGCCGCCATCGACGCCGCCCGTGAAAGCGGTCGTCTACGCGAAGCCCTGCTCGCCTATGGTCCCAACCTCGAATGGCATATCGCTCCTGACCGTCAGCAAGCCAGCTACAGCAATGGCTTCGAGCTGGCCGAAGGCAAGCTGCAGAGCGCCGCAGAGGGACGCTGGCAGGTCACCTTCTATGGCGATTACCAGGAACAGCTGAGCGTGCAGAATGGCGAACTGGTGCAGATCGCCAGCGACTACTGGCCCGAGCAGCACTTCACCCGCGTCGATGGCTCGGGCGAACCCAAGGCTCTGGGCAGCAGCTTCGAACAGGCGCTGTACCGCGACTACCTGGGCGGTGACTGGCTGATCGAGGAAGGCCAAGGCCAGGGCGGCCTGGTGCGTTTCGACAGCGACGGCCAGGTGCATGGCCTACCCGGCGCCGAGCGCTTCGCCCTGTGCCTGGCGGGCGACTGCGCCGCCATGAGCGGCGAGCACGACAGTATCTGGCTGCAGGCGGGCGATCAGGGTAGCCCCTGGCTGTTCGTCCACGAGGGCAACCAGTTGCGCATCTTCGAAGCGCACAACCGCGCCCAGTTCGACGAGATGCCCGAGTACCAGCCCGGCCCGCAGCGCTGGCTGCTCAAGCGCCGCTGACGCAGGATGCGCCGACTCCGGGCAGGAGCGGCGCCAGCTAAAAAGCCCCCAGCAGCAACCAGACACCCAGCGCCAGCAGCAACCCGCCGCAGCCGCGATCCAGCCAGCGTACCCGGCGCTGCAACCAGGCGCGCCAGCGCGCCTGATCGAGCAGACGTACCAACGCCAGATCCCAGCACAGCACCACCAGGGTCATCCACGCCATCGCCAGGCCCAGCCCCCATGCCGGCATCGCGGACTCGCGCAACACCCCGAACAGCCCGGCGTAGAACAGCGGCAGCTTGGGGTTGAGGCTGCTGGCCAGCAAGCCCTGGCGCATACCCTTGCACAACCCGCCCAGCCTCAGTTGGTCGCCCTGCGGCAGCAGCAGATCCCGCCGCGAGGCCAGCGCCTGCAGACCGATCCAGGCGAAGTACAAGCCGCCGACAAGCTGCAATCCGCGCCACAACCAACTGCCCTCGGCGGGTAGCAGGGCCATGACGAACAGCACCAGCAGCATGCTCAGCAGATTGGCCAGCGCGATGCCACAGGCGCAACCGTCGGCCTGACGCCGGCCTTGCGCCAGCGCGGTACGAATCAACAGAAAGAAATCCGGCCCGGGCGACAGCAGGGCGGCGAAATGAGTACCGGAAACCAGTAGAAACAACGCGAACATGCAACCTCCGTTTGGCGGAGGCAGTGTCGGCAACTACCGGTAGCGGTGTATTGGAAAAAACTCAGAGGAACTCACCCTGATGCCATGCCCTCCACCTTTTCACGTCCTCACCGGAGGCCCCGGCAGCGGCAAGAGCAGCCTGCTGGCAGCTCTGGCGCAGGCCGGCCACAGTACCTGCGAGGAAGCCGGCCGGGCGATCATTCGCGAGCAACAGGCCATCGGCGGCGCCGGCCTGCCCTGGCGTGACCCGAAGCTGTTCGCCGAACTGATGCTGGCCTGGGAGCTCAGGGCTCATCGCCAGGCACTGACGATGAAGGGGCCGGTGTTCTTCGACCGCAGCCTGATCGACATCATCGGCTACCTGCGCCTGAACGACCTGCCGGTCGGCGAACACCTGTTGCAGGCGGCGCGCCAGTTGCGCTACCAGCGGCAAGTGTTCCTGCTGCCCCACTGGCCACAGATCTACCGCAACGACCCTGAGCGCCGCCAGGATGCGGCCGAGGCCGAACGGACCTGCGCGGTGATGCGCGAGGTCTATGCCAAAGCGGGCTATCAGTTGCTCGAGGTCCCACCGGCGAGCCTGACGCAGCGCCGCGACTTCGTCCTGCGGTGCTGCGTGCTCAGCCCTGCGCCAGCGTGCGAAAGCGCCCCGGAGTGACCCCGGTGAAGCGGCGAAACACACCGTTGAAGTGCGCCTGGTCATAGAAACCCAGCTCCAGCGCCACCTCGGCCAGCGCCTGTCCTTGCAGCAACCTACGCTTGGCTTCGCGCACCCGGCGCTGCAGCAGGTAGGTGTGCGGCGGCACGCCATAGGCCCGGCGAAACGCCTCGATCAGGTGTCGCGGGTGACGCTGCACCAGGCCGGCCAAGCGTTCCAGACTGACGGCCTCGGCGTAGTGCGCCTCCAGATAATCCCGCAGGGCCGCCGTCACCCCGCTGTCGCGACGGGCCGGGCGCGCCTCGCGCAAGCCACCATGACGGACGAATACCTGCTCCAGCAGCCCCAGGAGCTCGCTTTCCAGCCCCAGCGCATCGCTGCGTTCGAAGGCATCCGCCAGGCGCGCCAGGCGCATCGCGACCTGTCCATCATCGGCCGGATTGAGTTCACGAAATCCTTCGGGCAGCCGCTTGCGGCCAAGCAACGTGGGCAGGCGCGACTCCTCGATATAGAGCATGCGATAGACCACGCGCTCGGACTCGGCATGCCCGGTGTGCGGCTCCTCGGGGTTCATCAGCGACAGCGTGCCGGCAGGCAGTGCATAGCGCTGGCCACGGCATTGATAGCCGCCCACCCCGTGCACGATGGCGCCGATCGCGAAGGCATCGTGGCTGTGCCGGCCGAATGCCTGCCCGGAGAAATCGGCGTGAAACAGCTCGACGCCCGGCAACCACGGCTTGGCCAGCAGGCTATTGGCGTCCACCTCAGTGCCCGCCGAGGATCGCCGCATAGCCCTCGCGATAGCTGGGGTACTGCGGCGCCCAACCCAGCACACGGGCGCGGGCATTGCGGCAGCGCTTGCTGCCAGCACGGCGCACACGCTGTTCATCGCTCCAATGGCTGACGCCCAGTTGCTCGCGCAGCCAGCCCACCACCTCATGCAGCGGCGCCGGCTCATCGTCGACACCCAGATAACAGTCGGCCAGAGAGGCACCTTCGGCGTCCGCTTGCAGCAGCGTGGCGAACAGGCCTGCAGCGTCATCGACATGAATGCGATTGCCATACAGCGGCGGCGTCTCACTGACCCGATAGCCTCCACGTACCTGGCTCAGCAGCCATTCACGACCGGGGCCGTAGAGCCCGGTCAGGCGCACCGTGGTCGCGGCCAGGCCGCTGTCGAGCACGACGCGTTCGGCCTCACGCATGATCACGGCGGAAAAGCTCTGGGCCTCGGCTGGAGCGTCTTCATCGATCCATTCGCCTTGCTGCTGCCCATACACGCCGCTGCTGGACGCGAAGAAAATACGTCGCGGGCGCTGGCCATGCTGTGCCAGCCAGCCCAGCACACGGCGCAGGCCATCGACATAGGCCGCGCGGTAACCGGCCTCGTCGTGCTCGATAGCGGCGGCGCAGTAGACGAGATAGTCCAGCGGCCCCTGCGGCCAGCCCGGCGGACAGGCATCGGCATGCAGATCACCCGCCAGCGGCTCGATGCCGCCCGGCAGCGCAGCCACGTTGCGCCGCATGCCTAGCACACGCCAGCCCTGGTCGGCCATGCGCAGACCCAGACGGCTGCCGACGTCCCCGCACCCGGCGATCAGCAGACTTTTGCTTCCCGACATGCTTTTCTCCATGACCTTAACGCAAAAACGCAGTGTAACAGGCCGTCCCAGAGCGCTGGCGAGGCAGCCGGCGCCAGGCGGCAACGCGACGACGCCTGGGTGAAGGCGCGCGCAGCAGTCGCCAAAGTCGCGATAGTTGTGCAACAGCCTGTTAGCCCGGTTGGTTCATCTGTTTGCAAAGGCTATGCTTGGCGGCAACTTAATGGATAAACACTATGACCCTCACCGAACTGCGCTACATCGTCACCCTCGCTCAGGAACAGCATTTCGGTCGCGCCGCCGAACGCTGCCATGTCAGCCAGCCAACCCTGTCGGTCGGCGTGAAGAAGCTGGAGGACGAGCTCGGCGTACTGATTTTCGAGCGCAGCAAGAGCGCTGTGCGCCTGACCCCGGTCGGTGAGGGCATCGTCACCCAGGCGCAGAAAGTGCTGGAGCAGGCCCAGGGCATTCGCGAACTGGCTCAGGCCGGCAAGAACCAGCTGACCGCACCGCTGAAGATCGGCGCCATCTACACCGTTGGCCCTTATCTGTTCCCGCACCTGATTCCGCAGCTGCACCGGGTCGCTCCGGACATGCCGCTGTACATCGAGGAAAACTTCACTCACATCCTGCGCGACAAGCTGCGCACCGGTGAGCTGGACGCCATCATCATCGCCCTGCCATTCCAGGAAGCCGATGTCCTGACCAAGCCGCTGTACGACGAGCCCTTCTACGCGCTGCTGCCGGCCGGCCACCCCTGGGCGGCGATGGACACCATCGACACCAAGTTGCTCAACGACAAGAGCCTGCTGCTGCTCGGCGAAGGCCACTGCTTCCGCGATCAGGTACTGGAGGCCTGCCCCACTCTGCGCAAGGGCGGCGACGACCACGGCAAGCACACCACGGTCGAATCCAGCTCGCTGGAAACCATCCGTCACATGGTCGCCTCCGGCCTTGGCGTATCGATCCTGCCGTTCTCGGCGGTGGACAGCCACCACTACGCGCCGGGCGTGATCGAAGTGCGTCCGCTCAGCGCGCCGGTACCCTTCCGCACCGTGGCCATCGCCTGGCGCGCCAGCTTCCCGCGGCCCAACGCCATCGAAGTGCTGGCTGACTCCATCCGCCTCTGCTCGGTCGCCCGTAGCCCGCAGACCAAGAGCGCCTGAGGCCGGACGTGAGCGAGCTGTCAGCGATTTCCGTCACCGCGCTGAAAGGCGTAGGCGCCGCGCTGGCGGAGAAACTCGCCAAGGTCGGCCTGGAAAACCTGCAGGATGTGCTGTTCCACTTGCCGCTGCGCTACCAGGACCGCACCCGCATCACCCCCATCGGCGCGCTGCGCCCGGGGCAGGATGCGGTCGTCGAGGGCATCGTTGCCGGTGCTGACGTGGTCATGGGCCGCCGCCGTAGCCTGCTGGTGCGCCTGCAGGATGGCAGCGGCACCCTCAGCCTGCGCTTCTTCCACTTCAGCCAGGCGCAGAAGGACGGCCTGAAGCGCGGCACCGCCCTGCGCTGCTATGGCGAAGTACGCCCCGGCGCCACCGGCCTGGAGATCTACCACCCGGAATACCGCGCGCAGAGCGGCGACGAGCCGGCCCCGGTGGAGCAAAGCCTGACGCCCATCTACCCGACCACCGAAGGGTTGACCCAGCAGCGTCTGCGCCAGCTCAGCCAGCAGGCGCTTGCGCGCCTCGGTCCGCGCAGCCTGCCGGACTGGCTGCCCGACGAGCTGGCCCGCGACTATCGCCTGGCGCCGCTGAGCGATGCCATCCGCTACCTGCACCGGCCACCACCGGACGCCGATGTCGAAGAACTCGCCGAGGGCCGCCACTGGGCGCAGCATCGCCTGGCCTTCGAAGAGCTGCTGACCCATCAGCTGTCGCTGCAACGCCTGCGCGAACAGGTACGCGCCCAGCAGGCGCCAGCCCTGCCGCCGGCGAAAAAACTGCCACAGCTGTACCTGCAGAACCTCGGCTTTGCCCCGACCGGCGCGCAGCAGCGCGTCGGCGCCGAGATCGCCTATGACCTGGCGCAGAGCGAACCCATGCTGCGCCTGGTGCAGGGTGACGTCGGCGCCGGCAAGACGGTGGTCGCCGCCCTGGCCGCCCTGCAGGCGCTGGAGGCCGGTTACCAGGTAGCGCTGATGGCGCCGACCGAGATCCTAGCCGAGCAGCACTTTCTCAATTTCAGCAAATGGTTGGCGCCGCTCGGCCTGGACGTCGCCTGGTTGGCCGGCAAGCTCAAGGGCAAGGCGCGTGCCGCCGCACTGGAGCAGATCGCCGCCGGCTGCCCGATGGTGGTCGGCACCCACGCCCTGTTCCAGGACGAAGTGAAGTTCAAACGCCTGGCCCTGGTGATCATCGACGAGCAGCACCGCTTCGGCGTGCAGCAACGTCTGGCGCTGCGCCAGAAAGGCATCGACGGACGCCTCAGCCCGCACCAATTGATCATGACCGCCACCCCCATCCCGCGCACCCTGGCGATGAGCGCCTACGCCGATCTGGACACGTCGATCCTCGACGAACTGCCGCCCGGACGGACGCCGGTCAACACCCTGGTGATTGCCGACAGCCGCCGTATCGAGGTGGTCGAGCGGGTGCGCAATGCCTGCCAGCAGGGGCGCCAGGCGTACTGGGTATGCACCCTGATCGAAGAGTCCGAAGAACTCACCTGCCAGGCTGCCGAAACCAGCTTCGAGGAGCTTTCTGCGGCGCTTGGCGAGTTGCGTGTCGGGCTGATCCACGGACGCATGAAGCCCGCCGAAAAGGCGGCGGTGATGGACGAATTCAAGCAGGGCAACCTGCAGCTGCTGGTGGCCACCACGGTGATCGAAGTCGGCGTCGACGTGCCCAACGCCAGCCTGATGATCATCGAAAACCCCGAGCGCCTGGGCCTGGCCCAGTTGCACCAGTTGCGCGGCCGGGTCGGGCGCGGCAGCGCCGCCAGCCACTGCGTCTTGCTCTACCATGCGCCCCTGTCACAACTGGGGCGCGAGCGCCTGGCAATCATGCGCGAAACCACCGACGGTTTCGTCATCGCCGAGAAGGATCTCGAACTGCGCGGCCCCGGCGAAATGCTCGGCACCCGGCAGACCGGCCTGTTGCAGTTCAAGGTCGCTGACCTGATGCGCGATGCCGACCTGTTACCCGCCGTGCGCGACGCCGCGCAAGCTCTTTTGGAACATTGGCCGCAACATGTGGCTCCATTGTTGGAGCGCTGGTTGCGTCACGGCCAGCAATACGGTCAAGTGTGAACCTGTTCACAGGACAACCGTCGCCACGAACCTTTGCGCAAATCCTCGCTGGTTATACTCCGGGGCACATGCGCCAACGCTGGATATCGATATGACTGAAGCAGCCTTCGCCGCCAATCCAACTCCGCAACCACCTGCCGTGATCGCGCAACTGCTGGAGAAACTCGCCGTGCCCTACCAGGTGCGTGCGGAGCGACCGGGCCAGCCAAGCGAAGCACGCCTGCAAGCCGTGCTGTTGGACGACGCCGTCGGTGCTCTGCTGGTGCTCTACCCGCGCAGCCAATTGCTCGACCTGTCGCGCCTGGCCGAACTGACCGGGCGCCAGCTCACCGCGGTCAAACCGGAGCGCCTGGAGCGCATGCTCGGCAAGCACAACCTGGCCGCCCTGCCCGGCCTGCCACCGCTGACCAGCTCGCCTTGCCTGTATGAGGAACGCCTGCTGCTGGCCCCCAGCCTGCTGATCGATTCCGGCCAGCCCGGCGTGCTGCTGGAAATCCCCACCGACGCATTCAAGGCGCTGCTGAGCAAGGCCAGCGCGGCGCGTTTCGGCGAGCCGGTCAGCGCGATCAAACCGAACCTCGATCGCCCGCATGACGACCGCGCGGAAATCACCCAGGCGGTACAGGCTTTCACCGCGCGGCGCATCCAGCAGCGCCTGGAAGAAACCATCGAGATTCCACCGCTGCCGGAAACCGCGCAGAGAATCATCAAACTACGGGTCGACCCCAATGCCACGGTGGACGACATCACCGGCGTCGTGGAAACCGATCCGGCGCTGGCCGCCCAAGTGGTCAGCTGGGCGGCCTCGCCGTACTACGCCGCACCCGGCAAGATTCGCTCGGTGGAGGACGCCATCGTTCGCGTGCTGGGCTTCGATCTGGTGATCAACCTGGCCCTCGGCCTGGCCCTGGGCAAGACCCTGAGCCTGCCCAAGGACCAGCCCCAGCACGCCACGCCCTACTGGCAACAGGCGATCTACACCGCTGCGGTAATCGAAGGCCTGACCCGCGCCATGCCGCGCGCGCAGCGCCCAGAAGCCGGCCTGACCTACCTCGCCGGCCTGCTGCACAATTTCGGCTATCTGGTTCTGGCGCACGTCTTCCCGCCGCACTTCTCGCTGATCTGCCGTCATCTGGAGGTCAACCCGCACCTGTCGCACAGCCATATCGAGCAACACCTGCTGGGCATCACCCGCGAGCAGATCGGTGCCTGGCTGATGCGCCACTGGGACATGCCCGAAGAGCTGTCCAACGCCCTGCGCTTCCAGCACGACCCGTCCTATGCCGGCGACAACGCCGCCTTCCCCAACCTGGTGTGCCTGGCGGTCAGCCTGCTGCGCAACCGGGGTATCGGTGCCGGCCCGCAGAACGAGATTCCTGACGAGCTGTTCGAGGCCCTGGGCCTGAGCCGGGAAAAGGCCGACGATGCGGTGAGCAAGGTGCTCAGCGCCGAGGTTGCCCTGCGTGAACTGGCGGCGCAGTTCCAACAGCCGCAACACTGAGTGGTCGTGAGCGCGGCTGTCTAAGGCTCGATAGCCGCCTTGCGCAGCTGCTCGCGGCGCTCCGCGAACAGCTGCGGCAACAGGTCAAGGCTGGTGCTGAGCAACTGGCTGACGCTGGGATGCTCGTACAGCGCCGCATACTCGGCGAGCTGGTCGCTGGGCATCTGCCGATAGGCATAGAACATGAAGGTCTCCACTGCCTGCTCGCTGGATTGGCGAATGGCATCCGCCTGTGCCTGCGTCTGTGCCTGCAACTCAGCCTCACCGAGATTCTCGCCACGCGCCCTCAGCGCCAGTAACGCCTGGGTCTTGCCGACTTCGTAGCGCAGCAGGCTGGCCAGTTCGGTCGTATGCGCGGCGGCATCGAGACGCTTGATCAGTTCCAGGCGCGAGCCGCGTGGCGGCTGCTCCTGCAGCCGCTGGCGGTACTCGGCCAGGCCCTCGGGTTGCTCGCCCACCGCCCGCTCGGCCGCGGTGAAACGCTGCGCCAGCGCACTATCGAGACGCTCACGGGCCTGTTCACCCTGCACCGCATCGAAGCGGGTCGCGACCCGCGTCGCCAGCTCCAGACAGAACGCCTCGCCAGCGAACAGCTGAGCGAGGCGCTGCTGTTCGGCTTCAGCCTGCCCACGCTGCAGCAACGGCGCACTCTGTTCGCACAGCAGATGGATACCGGCGAGTTCGAACAGAGGCAGCAGGGCTTTGGCAGAGGCCGGCTCGGCCCGCACAGTGGTCGCGCTCAGCAATAGCAGGGGGAGCAGGAAAAGACGCATGGCCAGGTTTTCCACAGGAACGTGCCTGGCAGCCTAACCAAAGCGCAGCGTTGCGGCCAGCCGCGACGCCTGTCGGTGTCGCTCAGGCAGCCTTTTTCGGCGCCTCGGTCTTCTTCTTCGGCATCAGGTACTTGGTCAGCCCCTGGAACCACATCACCAGCGCCGGGTTGCCCTGGATCTGAATGTCCTTGTTCTGGATACCCTGCATGAAGGCCAGCTGCTTGTTCTTCGTGGTCATGGTTTCGAAGCCAAAGGCGGCATCCTTGAAACCGATGGCGAAAGCGGGGTCCGTCGCGGTGCCGCGTTTGCTGGTCACACGCTGACCGGCAACGATGAAATGGCGGGCGACCTTGCCGTCGAGGGTGTGCAGCTGGAACACCATATCGCGGCCTTCGAGTTGCTGACGGAACGCCGGGTTCTCACGACTGGCCTTGGCCATCAGGCGGCCCAGCATCCACAGAAGAAAACGGAATTTCATGCACAGGCCCTCGTGATCGAAGATGATGGGCGCGCATTGTAGTGGTTTTCTTGCAAGACTACAGCCCGTCTAAAGCACGGCCGTAGCAGCGTGGGGCGCAGTATGCCTGCGCAGGGGGACCCCGGAGCCGAATGGCCCCGGGTAAGGGGCTCAGTTGACCGCGTCTTTCAGGGACTTGCCCGGTTTGAAGGCGACGGTATTGCTGGCCTTGATCTTCACCGGCTGACCGGTTTGCGGGTTCTTGCCCGTGCGGGCGCCACGATGGCGCTGGACGAAGGTACCGAAGCCAACCAGCGTCACACTGTCCTTGCGGTTCAGTGCACCGGTGATTTCTTCCAGTACGGCGTTGAGTACACGATTGGCCTGATCCTTGGTCAGATCAGCCTTTTCGGCGATGGCGGCGGCGAGTTCCGGTTTACGCATAGATGCCTCTTTGACGGTTTTTTGTTGTTGTGTCCGTGCTGTTCTTCCAGAACAGCGCCCAAGGCGCCGCAACAGCTCTGCGCTGCGGCAGACCCAAGGGAGAATGGCACGCCGCACCGCGCGGCGCCAGTCTCGTCGGACGGTTTAACCGGGCAATTTCGTGGCGTATCCGACAGAACGGCAGCCAATCATGCCAGCAGTGCTGGTAATTCCTTGTTCAGGGCCAGTTTCTCCTGCACGGCTGCGCCGGTCAGCGCGTAACCGAGCAGCGTTCCGCAAGCCTCGCGGCAGAGCGCCTTGATGTCGCTACCGCTGCCTTCGACCGTCCACTCGCCCTCGCGGCCACGCGGTGGCGGCGAAACCACCAGCGGGCATGCCGGGGTCTTCACCGTCACCGGCATCGGCCCGTAGCTGACAGCCGTGGGCTCGCCGGCCAGGGTCTTGGCCAGCGCCCGGGCGCAGGCCATCAGCGGCATGACGTACAGCAGGTTGAGACCATCGACCTCGGCGCAATCGCCCAGGGCGTAGATATTGGCGTGCGACGTACGCAGCTGGCGGTCGACCATCACCCCACGGTTGACGTCGAGCCCTGCCGCCGCGGCGAGCGCGATGC
Source organism: Pseudomonas spartinae (assembly GCF_965197125.1). Taxonomy (NCBI): domain Bacteria; kingdom Pseudomonadati; phylum Pseudomonadota; class Gammaproteobacteria; order Pseudomonadales; family Pseudomonadaceae; genus Pseudomonas; species Pseudomonas spartinae. The sequence goes on along the minus strand of NZ_CBDAMB010000009.1, from coordinate 22,793 downwards.
GTGGACGCAGGCCGACAGCCGAAACCACGGCATCGCACTGGATCAGGTTGCCGTCGGACAGCGACGCCTGCAACGCATCACCCTGGCGGTCGAGGCTGGCCAGCACCGGCCCCAGGTGGAATCGCACGCCCAGGCCCTCCAGACCCGCTTGCACGGCAGAGGCCGCCGCCGGATGCAGCAGGCCGGGCATCACCTGCTCGCAGGGCGCCAGCACCTCGACCTGGTAGCCGCCGGCACTGAGGTCGTTGGCGAACTCGCAACCAATCAGGCCTGCGCCGAGAATCAGGACGCGGCGCTTGCCAGCCACGGCGCTGCGAAAGCGGGCGTAGTCCTCGAGATCGTTGATCGGCAACAGCGCGTCCTGGGCATCACCTTCGACCGGCACGCGAATCGGCTCGGCGCCCCAGGCCAGGATCAGGTCGCGGTAGGCCACAGCCTCCTCACCGATCCACAGACGCTTGTGGCCTGGGTCGATACCGGTGACGCGGGTATGGGTACGGACTTCCGCATTGAGCTGCTCGGCCATGGCACCGGCTTCGGCCATGGCCAGGCCGTCGGCATCCTTGTTCTTGCCAAAGCCGGTGGACAGCATCGGCTTGGAGTAGGAGCGGCCATCGTCAGCGGTGATCAGCAGCAAGGGCGTCTGCGTGTCGAGCTTGCGCCACTCCTTGGCCAGGTTGTAGCCGGCCAGGCCGGTGCCGATGATGACGACGGGTGCACTCATGCGCTCTTTCCTCACAATGAAAACGACACGACGGCACAGCGGCCGCCTCCCGAGATGGCGGGATGACACCCTACTGGATCGAGCAAGCGCTGGCCAGATCGCGTGCAGCCCGCCATTCGGAGGTTGGGGAGGATGTGAGCGGGGGAATCACGGCAGACCGCCCGGCATGCCAGGCGGTCCACGCGGCGCTTAGAACGCCAGACCTACACGCAGGCCAACCTGCTCCTGCTTGAGCTTGCTGCGCTCGGCAATCTCGCTGTTGCTGTCGAGCTCGTAACGGGTCTGGGTGTAGTACAGGCTGGTGCTGACCGGCAGGCTGTTGATGCCCTTGTTCCACAGCACGGTCAGCTCGCCGTAGGGATTGACCTTGTCCTTGAGGTCCACGGAGTCGCTGTCGCCATCGACCTTCAGGCGCGCTTCGGAGTTGATGGAATAGCGCGCCCCCACTTCCAGGCGCAGGGTGTAATCCGGCGTCAGGTAGTTGTAACCGAGCCCGGCCTTGGCGAAAGGCGATTTGCTGGTCAGCTTGACGTTGCTGTCGAGCGGGCCGACGTCGTCCTGCTCGATGCGGCCCCAGTCATAGCCGCCGCCGACGATCAGGTCGACGTAGTTGTTGGTGCTCAGCGCCGCGCGCAGGCCAAGGTCGATGTCGGCACGTGCGGACTTGTATTCCACGTCGTCCTTGTCACGGTACTGACCTTCGATCCCGGCCTGGTAGATGAAGCCTTCCTGCCCGGTCAGCTTGTTGCCGAAGTGGTAGAACAGACCGCCCTGGTTGAGGCGCTCCTTGTCGCTTTCATCGTCCACGGTGAGCTTGTACTGGTTGTGCGAAGCGATGACACCGAAGGTCGAGATGGGGTCGGTGACCGAGTCTGCATAGGCCTGCGAGGCGCCCGCCAGGCACAGGGCGAGTGTTGCTTTGGGGGTGATGCTGGACAGCTGCATGACGATTTCCTTGGCAATGAGTGGATACCCCGCCCCACCGGGAGATGGGACGCAAGTACCTAGACTTCCCTTGCCAACGGCTATTCGACAAACCGGATAAGCGGTCGCGAAACTGAACAGGCCCTGAACGGGCCTGGCTTGAAGGAGAAAAAGCTGACCGAACGAACAGCGATCTTCACCGACTGAGACGCGGTCCGTTGGCGCCTTGCCGACTCAGTCCAGCTTGACCACTTTGGCCAGCACCACCTTCGGCCCCTTCATCTTCTTGACGATGATGCGCAGGCCATCGGTGTCGAGCACTTCCTCTTCATCGGGCATGCGCTTGAGCGTCTCGTAGATCAAGCCGGCGAGCGTCTCGGCCTCGATATGGTCGAGGTCGACGCCAAGCAACCGCTCGACCTTGGCCAGCGGCGTGTCGCCACGCACCAGCAGCTTGCCCGGCTGGTACGCGAGAATGCCGCGCTCTGCCTTGCGGTGCTCGTCCTGAATGTCGCCGACCAGTGCTTCGAGCACGTCTTCCATGGTCAGGTAGCCGATCACCTTGCCATCGGCCTCCTCGACCAGGGCGAAGTGCGCACCACCCTGGCGGAACTGCTCGAGCAGCTGCGACAGCGGCATATGGCGGCTGACGCGCTCCAGCGGATGCATCAGATCCCCCAGTTTGAGCGCTGACGGCAACATCTCCAGCAGCGACAGATGCAGCAGCAGGTCCTTGATGTGCAGCACACCGACGAACTCGCCCTTGCTCTCGTCGAAGATCGGATAGCGGCTGTACTTGTGCCGGCGGAAGGTGGTGAACACCTGATCCAGGCTGGCGTTGAGTTCGAGAAAGACCAGGTCCTCACGGGAATTGGCCCAGTCCACCACTTCCAGCTCACCCAGCTCGACCGCCGAAGCCAGCACCCGCAGGTCCTGATCGTTGTCGCTGGTGGCGCGGCTGGAGTGCAGGATCAGCTTGAGCTCTTCACGGCTGTAGTGGTGCTCGTGATGCGGCCCCGGCTCGCCTTGCCCGGCGATACGCAAAATGGCGTTGGCACTGGCATTGAGGACGAAGATCGCCGGGTACATCAGCCAGTAGAAGGCGTACAGCGGCGCGGCCGTCCACAGCGACAGCAGCTCCGGCTTGCGGATTGCCCAGGACTTGGGCGCCAGCTCACCGATGACGATGTGCAGGTAGGAAATGATCGAGAACGCGGCGAAGAAGGCGATGCCGTGAATCAGTGCCGGCGACTCGACGCCGACCGCTACCAGCAGCGGCGTCAGCAACTCGGCGAAAGCTGGCTCACCGACCCAGCCAAGGCCCAGCGAAGCCAGGGTGATACCCAACTGGCACGCCGATAGGTAGGCGTCCATCTGGTTGTGCACGGTGCGCAGGATGTGCCCGCGCCAGCCATGGGCCTCGGCCAGGGCATCGACCTTGGTCGCGCGCAGACGCACGATGGCGAACTCCGCGGCGACGAAGAAGCCGTTGAGCAGAACCAGAAACAGGGCGAACAACATGAGGCCGAAATCGGCGATATAGGCAGAAGCGGGAAGACTCGTGGAGGGGTCCATGAAGGTTCGGGTTGGCCAGTGATCGCTAGAGGTTGGAGCTTCACCGCGGCGAATGCAAGCACTCAGCGCGCGCGCTGCACCACCTGCGCCGCGGCGAAATGGCAGGTAAAGGTACTGCCCTTGCCGGGAACGCTGCTGATCTCAAGATTGCCGCGATGGCGCAGCAGCACATGCTTGACGATGGCCAGGCCCAGACCGGTGCCCCCCGTGTTGCTGGCACGGCTCGAATCCACGCGATAGAAGCGCTCGGTCAGGCGTGGCAGGTGTTTGGCCTCGATGCCCATGCCGGTGTCGCTGACGGCCAGGTGCGCGCCCTGCTCGTCGCCCCACCAGCGAATGCGAATGTCGCCACCGGCCGGGGTGTACTTCACCGCGTTGAACACCAGGTTGGAGAAGGCGCTGCGCAGCTCAGCCTCGCTGCCCTTGAGCTTGATATGCGCATCGGCCTCCAGGCTGATGCGGTGCAACTGATCGCCAGACAGCGCCTGGGCATCGTTCTTGATCGACAGCAGCATCAGATCCACCGCCACCGGCTGGTTGTCCGAGGGGTAATCGGTGGCTTCCAGCTTCGCCAGCAACAGCAGGTCATTGAGCAGGGTCTGCATGCGTGCGCCCTGCTGCTGCATCTGCTGCAGCGCCCGCAGCCAGCGCGGGTTGACCGCCTCGACGTTGTCCAGCAGGGTCTCCAGATAGCCGGCGATCACCGTCAGCGGCGTGCGCAGCTCGTGGGAGACGTTGGCGACGAAGTCCTTGCGCATCTGCTCCAGCTGATACAGGCGAGTGACGTCGCGCACCAGCAGCAAATGCTCGCGATTGCCATAACGGGTGATATGGAACTGCAGGCGACGCCGGTCGTTGGCCGGAGAGGGAATCTCCAGGGCATCGGCATAGTTGCCGCGCTCGAAGTACTCCTTGAAACGCGGGTCGCGCACCAGATTGGCCAGTTGCTGGCCGCTGTCCTGTGGCGTCTTCAGGCCGAGCAGGGTCTCGGCGGCGCGGTTCCACCACTCCAGGTTGCCCTGGCTGTCGAGCATGATCACCGCATCCTTGAGCGCCGCGGTGGACTCCTGCACGCGGTCGATCACCGCCTGCAGACGGCCGCGGGCCTTCTGGTTGCGCCGTTGCAGGTGGTAGATGCTGTCGAATACCTCGCCCCACAGGCCGTAGCCATCCGGCGGCGGCTCGTCGGGTTTGTGCTCACGCAGCCATTTGTGCAGACGCAGCAGTTGGCTGAGCGTCCAGGCCAGATGGATGGCCAGGCCGCAGGCCAGCACCCAGGCATATTCGCCGGTGATGAAGCCCAGCAGCAGGCAGGCCCCCACCAGCAGCAACAGCCGACGCACCACGGCGCCACGCCAGTCTTGATTCACGATGGAGCGCATCCTTGTCGAGCGGCTGGCGCGAATTCACGCCAGCGATTAACCCTTGGTGGAGAAACGATACCCAGTCCCGCGCACGGTTTGCACCAGGTTTTCGTAGGCATCACCGAGGGCCTTGCGCAGGCGGCGGATATGCACGTCGACGGTACGCTCCTCGACGTAGACATTGCCGCCCCAGACCTGATCGAGCAACTGGCCACGGGTGTAGGCGCGCTCCTGATGGGTCATGAAGAACTGCAACAGACGGTATTCGGTCGGGCCCATCTCGGCCGGCTTGCCGTCGATGGTCACACGGTGGCTGATCGGGTCGAGCAACAGGCCGCCCACCTCGATCGGTGCCTCGCCGTCACTGGGGCCGGCACGACGCAGCACGGCCTTGAGGCGGGCGACCAGCTCGCGCGGCGAGAACGGTTTGGTGATGTAGTCGTCGGCACCGACTTCCAGCCCCTGGATCTTGTTGTCCTCTTCGCCCTTGGCGGTGAGCATGATGATCGGGATATCGCTGGTCAGCTCGTCGCGCTTGAGGCGGCGAGCCAGCTCGATGCCGCTGGTGCCGGGCAGCATCCAGTCGAGCAGAATCAGGTCAGGTTTACGGTCGACGATAACGGCGTGGGCCTGCTGGGTATTCTCCGCTTCCAGGCACTCGTAACCGGCCATCTCCAGGGCCACCGCGATCATCTCGCGGATCGGTGCTTCGTCATCGACGATCAGGATGTTCTTGCCAACCATGGGGCCTTAGCCTCTATTCGTTCTCTGTCTGCGCCGCATTAGATAACGAAATTATTGCAGCGATATGACAGGTGCGCGGCACGGCTCAACGTAGCGCGTAGTCCAGCACGATGCCAACGAAGATCGCCAGGCCCGCCCAGTGGTTGTGCAGGAAGGCCTTGAAGCATACCAACGGCTCGCGCCGGCGGGTCACGTGGAACTCCCAGGCGAAGCAGGCAGCGGCCACCAGCAGGCCGAGGTGGAAGTACAGGCCCAGCTCGAAGCGCGCGCCGGCCAAGAGCAGGCACAGCAGCGCCATGCCCTGCAGGGTGGCGATGATCAGGCGGTCGGCATCACCGAACAGGATGGCGGTGGACTTCACCCCGATCTTCAGGTCGTCCTCACGGTCGGCCATGGCGTAGTAGGTGTCGTAGGCCACGGTCCACAGCAGGTTGGCGATGTACAGCAGCCAGGCCTCGGGCGGCGGCAGCTCGCCGGTGACGACGCTGAAGGCCATCGGCATACCCCAGGAGAACGCGGCACCGAGCACCACCTGCGGGTAGAAGGTGTAGCGCTTCATGAAGGGGTAGCAGGCGGCCAGGGCCAGGCCGCCGAACGACAGCCAGATGGTGGTGGCATTAGTGAACAGCACCAGCACGAAGCTCAGCGCCACCAGCACGGCGAACAGCACCAGCGCCTCGCGCGGCTGGATCTTGCCACTGGCCAGCGGCCGCAACTGGGTGCGGCTGACGTGGCCGTCGAAGTTGCGGTCGGCGTAATCATTGATCACGCAGCCAGCAGCCCGCATCAGGATCACGCCGGTAACGAAGATGAACAGGTTCTTCACGCTCGGCATGCCATCGGCCGCGACCCACAGCGCCCACAGGGTCGGCCACAGCAACAGGTAGATGCCGATGGGCTTGTCCAGGCGCATCAGCTGGATGAAGTCCCAGGCGCGCGGGTGCAGGCGGGTGGTCGATTGCAGCAGGCGGGTGTACATCGAGGCGTCTCCGTGCAGGTTGCGCGGATTATACGAGGGTTGCTGGCGTAGGGTGGATCGGGGCGCGTAGTCGGTGCTTTTTTCATCCACCATCACAGCCGCGAGATGCGACGGCGCCTTCGGATCGGGGCACGTCGCGCAGATGGCTGGTGGAAAACGCTGCGCGGTTTCCGCCCTAGGCGTCAATACCCGCTGCCGGCCAGAACGCCGGCAGAAATACCTCGACAACCAATACACCGAGCGCACCGCGACTGAAGCAGGAGCGCCGCGCCCACAGGCGCTCTTCGCGCACCTCGTCCGGCAGCCAGGCCGCCGGATAGCGACAGGCCTGCAACTCGCCACGGTCGAAAGCCCGGTCACTGAACAGCAGCTCACCCAGCGAGCGACTGCCCAGCTCCGCCAGATTCAACCCGGAACCTTCCAGCACGCTACGCGCGGCGACACTGCGGGCGAATACCCAGGGTTGCTCATTGCCACGCAGATACACCTCACGCACCCAGCCCTGGCTGCCATCGGCCACGCCGAGCAGCGCGCATTCGTCATTGCGCAGGCCCTGCCAGCCTTCCTGCAACGGCGTCACCGAGAAGCCGTCGTGCGACAGCGCGGTCAGGCGCCGGGTCAGTGAATCCTCGTTGAACAGCCAGTCGCGCACACCGGCAACCGGCTGCGAATGCAGCTGAGCATCGGTGAGCCAGCGTGGCGGATGGGCGAGAGCGGTGTGAGGCACGGCAAGAAGTCACTACAGATCGAAAGCGCGCGAGTCTAGCACGGCGCGATAGTCGCTTTTTGCACAAGGAGGCAGTCGCCGCTGAAGCGCCTCCCACAGTGCAGCCCTCGAGTCAGATGCTGGCACTCGCCCATGTGCGAGGGGCTTTAGCCGCGACTCAATAAGGCTGCGGCGCGTACAGCTGCGCCGAGCCTGGCTCGCCGAGCAACTGTTCGAGAATCTCGTTATGCATGGCCAGCAGTTTGCCGTTGCGCTCGTTGAGGCGCTTGCACTGGCCGGCCAGCTGGCCGAGTTGCTCCCAGGTGAGGGCGAGGTGATTGCGCTGGGTTTGCGGATAGCGCGCCAGCAGCTTGTGCATGGCACTGTGGCCGCTGCCGAGCTGGAAGGCGGCCAGGACCTTGCTGCGGCGCTCGGCCCGCGCCTTGGCCTGATCCACCAGTGGCAGGATCTGCTCGTTGAGTAGATCAATCTGCCGGCTGTCGCGCTTGAGCAACTGCTGATACAGCTCCTGCATCAGCCCGCGCAGGCTCAGGTAGTCGGCGCAGTCCTGATGCAGATCCTGCTCGACCACCTGAAGCAGCTGTTGCTCACGCGCAGTGGTCACGCATCGCTACCGCTGTGATAGGTCAGCATGCTGCCGGCCAACGCGGCCGGATCGCTGCTCAGTTCGCCGCGCGCGAGGGCGGCCTTGAGCTGGGCAACCTTGTCCAGGTCGACGTCCGGCAGGTTGCGCAGGGCGTCTTGCAGTTGCTCCAGGCGTGGTTCCTCGCTGGCACTGCTGCGGGCATTGCCACTGTGCTGCGGGCGGGCGCTCTGCACCTGCGCCGGCGCATCGCTGGGCAGGTTGAGACTGGGCTTGAGATGCCGGCTGATTTCCATGATTCGAATCCAACTCGCGTGGTGTTATGACTCAAGAGCGACCGAGGGTGGCGAGAACTTAAACACGCCGCCGAAAATTAACTGACCCGGGTTCGCCACCAGGCCTGCGCGGCCAGACCATCCTGAATCTTCTGTTCCTGGCGGGCAAGCAGGTCCTGCCACTCGCCCATCTTGCCCTCGAGAAACTGGGTGATGACCTTTTCGCTGCGCATCGCCGCGAGCAACTCGCGCTGAATGCGCGCCAGGTTCTCCTCGGCCAGCGCCAGCTCGCGGCGCTGCAGCTCGACCATCTTGTACAGGGTCGCCTTGTAGCGCTGCTGATTGTCGCGCTGCAGTGGCGTGGTCATCGGCACGCTGAAACCGCACAGGCGGCTGAGGCCGGTGATGTTGTTGCGATAGCGCTGACAGAGATTCTGCTGATAGCTGACCCGTCCGAGCATCTGCTGCACGCGGTTGCCACGCAGGCTGGCCAGGCGCCCGAGCACTTCTAGCTGGTCTTTCATTTGATGATGCTCTGCAAGGTGGCGATGCTGGCACCGAGCTCGGCACTGGCGCCGACCTCCTGGCGCAGGAAGCGTTCGAGGCTGGGCGCCAGTTGCACGGCGCGATCGGTCTTGGCGTCCATGCCCGGGGTGTAGCCACCCAGCGGGATCAGTTCCTTGATCTTCTGGAAGGTGCTGTAGAACTCCTTGAACTGGCGCCCGGCCGCCAGGTGCGCGGGTTCGCCGACCTGACTCATGCAACGGCTGACCGAGGCCGAGATGTCGATGGCCGGATAGTGGCCAACATCGGCCAGGCGACGCGACAGCACGATATGGCCGTCGAGGATGGCGCGTGCGCAGTCGACGATCGGATCCTGATGATCATCGCCCTCGGCCAGCACGGTGTAGATGGCGCTGAGGCTGCCACTGCCGCTTTCGCCATTGCCGGCGCTTTCCACCAGTTCCGGCAGCATGCCGAACACCGAGGGCGGATAGCCCTTGGTCGCCGGCGGTTCACCAAGCGCCAGGGCGATCTCGCGCTGGGCCATGGCGTAGCGGGTCAGCGAGTCGACCAGCAGCAGCACGTCCTGGCCCTGATCACGAAAATAGGCGGCGATGCTGTGGCACAGCTCGGTGGCCTTCAGGCGCATCAATGGCGATTCGTTGGCCGGCGCCACCACCACCACGGCCTTGCGCAAGCCCTCCTCCCCCAGCGAATGGAGGATGAACTCCTGCACCTCGCGGCCGCGCTCGCCGATCAGCCCGACCACCACCACATCAGCCTTGGTCTGGCGAGTGATCATCCCCAGCAGCACGCTCTTGCCCACACCGGAGCCGGCGAACAGGCCAACGCGCTGGCCCTTGCCCAGAGTCAGCAGGCCGTTGATGGCTCGCACGCCGACGTCCAGCGCCGCCTCCACCGGACGCCGCTTGAGCGGATTGACCGCAGGCAGCCCGACCGGCAGCGGGTCGCGCCCACTGAGTCTGCCGCGTTCGTCCAGTGGCTCGCCGAGGCCGTTGACCACACGCCCCAGCCAGGACTCGTCGATCTGCAGCACGGCTTCGTCCTTGGCCGGAAACACCCGCGAACCGGCGGCCAGACCGACCGGCTTCTTGAACGGCATCAGGTAGGTGATATCGCGGTTGAAACCGACCACCTGGGCATCGAGCAGGCTGCCATCGGCCTGCTCGACGCGGCAGCGCTGGCCGGTGCTGCGCTGGCAGCCGAGGCTCTCCAGCAGCATGCCGGAGACCCGCACCAGGCGCCCGGCCACCTTGGCCAGCTGCACGCCTTCGAGCGAGCGCAGCGCTTCGTCGAGTTTGTAGTCGAGCATGCTGGCGAGGGCTCCGGGTCAGGCTTCGGTGAGGTGCAGGTGATCGGCCAGGGTCTCGATGCAGGCGTCCAGACGCTGCTGGCAGCCGACATCGGCTTCGGCCTGCGGCGTGACCACGCGGCATTCGCCCAGGGCCAGGCGCTCGTCGGCGACCAGCTTCCAGCTCGCCGCGCGCTCCGGCGCCAGCGCCTTGATCCGCGCGTATTCCTCGGGGCTGAGCAGCACCTGCACCTCTTCGGGCTCGCCGGGCATGCTGGCCAGGGCCTCTTCGACCAGCGCCAGCAGCTGCGTCGGGTGCAAGGTAAGCTCGCAGCGGATCACCTGCTGCGAGACCTTCTCGACCAGTTCCAGCAGCTCCTGACGACGCTTGTGCTCCAGCTCGCCCAGGTACTGCTCGATCTTCTCGCTGATCTGCTGCAACGGCTGCGCGGCCAGTTCGAACTCGCGGCGGCCCTCACTGCGGCCTTCGTCCCGGCCGATTTTCAGCCCTTCGTCGCGGCCTTGCTCGAAGCCGGCCTGACGCCCGGCCTCTTCGCCCTGCTGCAGTCCATCCTGGTAGCCCTTCTCGATACCCTGCTGGAAACCGTCGGCCATGGCCCGCTGCAAACCGGCCGGATCCGAACTCCAGTCCACTTCCGGCTGGCTGCTGCGCGGCGGAAAGCGGTAGGCGCGCCACGCACGGGCGTCGCCGCTGATCACCTTGACCGTCATCTCATTCCACCGTCTGTTCGCGGAACAGCTGCACCTGCAGCTCGCCATTGGCCGACATTTCGCGCACCACGGCCATGATGTCCTTGCGCACCTGCTCGACGCGGCTCAGCGGCACCGGGCCCTGACGGCGGTTGATCGATTCCATCTGCTGCGCCTGACGCTTGGGCATGGCGCCCTGGATCGCACGCACCAGTTCCGGCTCGGCGCCCTTGAGGGCGACCACCCATTCTTCCAGCGGCACGGCTTCGAGCAGCGCCTGCAGCACGTCCTGGTTCTGCCGCGAGAGGATGAAGAAGTCGTACATTTCATCCTCGATGCGCTCGACCAGCTGGTCGTCATGGGCGCGCAGCAGCTCGAACATCTGCCCGCGGTCGCCCTTGAAGCGGTTCATGATGTCCGCCGCCTGCTTGATCCCGCGCACCTGCGAACCCTGGGTACTGAGCACGGCCAGGCTGCGCTCGATCAGTTGCTCCAGCTCGGCGATGACGTCGCTGTTGACCTCGCTGAGGTTGGCGATGCGGTACAGCAGCTCGTCCTGGCGCTCCCTGGGCATGCATTCGAGCACGTCGCTGGCCATGCCCGGCGGCAGGAAGGCGAGGAACACCGCCTGCATCTGCGCGTGCTCCTTGGCGATCAGCGCGGCGAACTGCTTGGGGTCGAGCCATTCCATCTTGGCCATCTTGGCGCGAATTTCCTCGCCATAGATGCTGTCGAGCAGCGAACGGGTGATCTCGCTGCCCAGCGCCTTGCTGAGCATGCCGTCGAGGTAGCCACGCGAGGCGCCCTTGATGCTGCTCTGCTCCTTGTAGTCCTCGAAGAAGCGGCCGATGACATCAGACACCATCGGCTGCTTGACGTTGGACAGGCGCGCCATGGCCTGGCTGATGCTGACGATCTCCTCACGCGAGAAGTGCTTGAGCACCCCGGCAGAAATCTCGTCGCCCATGCTCAGCATGAGGATGGCGGCCTGCTCGGAAGTGCTCAGCGAACGCTTCTGCACGCGCAGGCGCATTTCCTTGGCGGTGGAACCACCGCGGCCGTCAGGCTGGGTTGAGGTCTCGTTCATTGCGCCCTATCCACTGTTTGATGACTTCCGAGACGCGCTCGGGATCGTTCTTGGCCAGCATCTGCAGGTGTTCGATCTGCAGTTCCAGGCCCGAGCCAGGCGCCGGCAGGCGAATCTCCGACAGCGGGCTGAGTTCGCCGAGTACGGTGGCGCCCGGGGCATCGCCGCCGACCCGGGCCAGCAGGCGCTCAGCCGCACGTTCGCCGTGCAGCGCGAGCTGATCATCGCCTTCCGCCGGGGCGGCCAGAGTGGACTGGCTGCGCTGGCTCAGACTGCGCACGGCGGGGCGAACCACCATCAGCAGCAGCAACAGACTAATTAGCGCGAACACGCCGAGCTTGGCCAGGTCATGCACCTTGGGGTTTTCCCACCAGGGCAGCAGATCCTCACCGGCACCGCCGATACCAGCATCGGTAAAGGGGAAGACGCTCAGCGTCAGCAGGTCGCCGCGCGCCTGGTTGAAGCCCACGGCACTCTTGACCATGGCCGTAAGCTCCTCGCGCGCCTCGGGCGTCCAGCCGCCTTCCGGGGCCACTGCGGCATTAAGCACCACGGCAATGCTCTGCTGGCGCAGGCTGAACGGCGCATGCTTGACGTGAGTGATGCTCTGGTCGTAATCGAGTTGGCGGTTGGATTCCTTGCGCAGCGAAGTCGCCGCCTGGTTGGCGTTGTCGCCCTGGGCAGCCGCCTGCGCCTGCTGATTGGCGGGCTGATTGGCCGGTGGCGCCGGTTGCGGCGGACGATTGGCCAGCGAACCCGGCACGCCGAGGGCCAGCTGGTCGAGCACGCTTTCGTCGCGCAGCACTTCGTTGCGCAGACGCGGGTTCTCGCCATAAGCCTGGAACGTTTCTTCCTTCTGGCTGAAATCGATATCGGCCGACACGCTGATGCGATAGTTGCCGCCACCGAGCACAGGTGCCAGCACCGCTTCGGCATTGGCCACGGCCTTGCTCTGATAGTCATCGACCACCTGCCAGTTCTGCACCGGACCGCCCAGGGTGTCGATACCGCGCGACAGCAGTGCGCCGTACTGATCGACCACCTGCACGTTGCCGGCATCGAGCTGCGGCACGCTGCCGGCTACCAGATTGACGATGGCGCTGACCTGCTCCGGCGCCAGCTTGTAGCCAGGCGCCAGCTGCAACATCACCGAGGCCTTGCCTGGCTCGCGCTTGCCGACCACGAAGGAACTGCTCTCCTGCAGCGCCAGATGCACGCGGGCGCCTTCCACGCCCTTGAGCGCCATCACCGTGCGCGCCAGCTCGCCTTCCAGGCTGCGCTTGAGGCGCACGTCCTGAACAAACTGGCTGGTACCCAGCGGCTCGTCCTTGTCGAACAGCTCGTAGCCGGCCGGCACCTTGACCTGCACGCCCTTGGCCGCCAGCAGCATGCGCGCACGACCGATCTGGTCCTCACGCACCAGCACCTGGCCGCTCTGCGGGTGCAGGCGATAGCTGATGGCGTCGCCATCGAGCACCTGTATCACCTCGGCCGCCGGATACGCTTCACCCGTGCCGTACAGGGGGCGGAAGGAGCCCTGGTCGCGCCACAGGTAGAACACCACGCCAACCGCCAGCAACGCAGCGATCAGCGCCAGGCCGATCAGGGTCATGCGCGGATCGAGTTTCAGCCCGGTTTCGGGCAGCTTGCTTCTTATGGTCTGCAGCACACGTCAGCCCTCGATCCGCTTACAGCGGCATCTTCATGATGTCGTCGAAGGCGCTGGACAGCTTGTTGCGCACCTGCATCAGGGCACTGAACGAGACGCTGGCTTTCTGGCTCTCGATCATGGCTCCCACCAGGTCATCGCTCTGGCCGCTGTCGACCGCGGCCATCAACTCGCCGGAACGATGCTGCTGGGCGTCGACTGCGCGCACCGCATCGTCGAAGGCCGTCGCAAAACCTGGCTCGCCGGTCTGCACGGCGAATGCCTGTGCGGGTTTGATCGGCGTCGCTTCGCCGAGCCCCTTGAGCTGCTCCATTTGGCCCAGCAGGTTCTGCTGCACCTGGCTAATCGGGTTCATCCTTTGCTTCTCCTAGACGGGAATCTGAACGCCCTGCTCGCGCATGGCATTGAGGCGATAACGCAGTGCGCGCGGGGTCATGCCGAGGCTTTCGGCGGCCTTGGTCTTGTGCCCGCCGAAACGGCGGATGGTGTCGATCACATGTTGGTATTCGGCCCACTTGCCGCTGGCGCGTAGCGCGGCCTTGCCGCCCTCGAGCGACTGTGGCTGCAGGCGCGGTGCCGGTTCCGGAACGCTGCTGGGTGGCAGGTTCAGGCCAAGATCCTGAGCCTGGATGTACAGGCCGTTGCGCAGGATCAGCGCACGCTGCAGGCAGTTCTCCAGCTCACGCACATTGCCCGGCCAGTCATGCGCCAGCAGCGCGCGGCAGGCATCTTCGGTCAGCAGTTCGTGACGGGCGTCCTGCGGGGCGTACTGGCGAATGAAGCGCCGCGCCAGGGCCAGCACATCTTCCTTGCGCTCACGCAACGGGCTGATATGCAGCGGCAGGACATCGAGGCGGAACATCAGGTCGGCGCGAAAACGACCCTCGGCCACCTCCAGCGGCAGATCACGGTTGGTGGCGGCGATGATGCGCACGTCCAGGGCGATCTCGCGACGTCCACCGAGGCGTTCGACACGCTGTTCCTGCAACACGCGCAGCAGCTTGGCCTGCAGACCCAGCGGCAGTTCGCCGATCTCGTCGAGCAACAACGTGCCGCCATTGGCCAGTTCGAACTTGCCGGGCTGGGCGCTCACCGCACCGGTGAAGGCGCCCTTCTCATGACCGAAGAGAATGGATTCGAGCATCTGCTCGGGAATCGCCGCGCAGTTCACCGCGATGAAGGGCGCATCATCCTGCGCCGAAAAACGGTGGATATAGCGCGCCATCAGCTCCTTGCCGGTGCCGGTCTCGCCGGTAATCAGGATCGGCGCACGGGTCATGGCCACGCGCTGGGCCATGGCCAGCAGGCGGCGGCCGGCCTGCGAGCAGGACACAAATCCTTCTTCGCCTGCGCTGGCCGACTCCTGACGACGCAGCAGCGCGCTGAGCTGGGCCTCACTGAACGGCGCCAGCAGGTAATCGACGCAGCCCAGTTCCAGCAGCGCAGCTGCTTTTTCCTGGTCGGCATACTCCACCACCGGCACCACACCGATGCGACCGACCTGGCGCAGAATGGCGCCGACCTGTGCATAAAGGGTATTGCCCGCGAGGCTACTGACGAAAACCAGCACCAGGCTGGCGCTCTCCAGAGCACGCGGGTCCAGCTCCAGGCAACTGGCGAAGCGGCGCACCTGAAAACCCTGGCGTAGCAGACCGCCGGTCAGCAAGCGCTCACTGGCAGCATCGGCCTGCCCGACCACGACGATGTGTTGCTGCCCCAGTTGTTCATCGAACAACTCGTCGCAGGCGTAACTTACCGTTTGAGTTGAATGCTTCAAGGTAAATCACCCGTTGTCTTTCATGAGCCCGACGGCGGCATTCGACCCCGTGTTCAAAACTGCCAAACAGATGACAGATTTTTTCACATGGCCCCTTAATCTTTCGAAACTTCCCGTCGCCTCTATTGGTCAACTTCAGCAGCACTTGGCGGCGCGCCTTATCTACGTGCGACGGATCACGGCGCGAACGTTAACAAGCGCACAGAAAATCGCCGAATTACTTGCTGTTATTTCCTATCAATGCCGGCCATTCGCTATCAAAAACAGCATTTGATATCTATTGATTTAATTTTCTGCCCTCCCCCTGCCTAGACTCCTCCCCGTCATCACTGGCCTGCAGCACTGTGCCCGGATGAATCCGACGCCCTGGCCCAGGCGCTGCTGCTAACGCCCGCCGGCACATCAAAACACCCTCTGCACGCCCAGCGGACTGCTCGATGGCGCACTTGCAGTTACAACCAGGAATACAGCCCACAACATGAGCGGGATTAAAAAAGTCCTTCATGGCGTGCCCGCCGACAGTCTGACCCGGTTGAAACCGCAGAAACTTGGCCGGCACTATCACAAGATTCCTCACTATATTCGCGAGTTCTCCAGCAAGTACCCGCGCATCATCAGCGACTACTTTCTACGCAACTATCGAATCAATCTCGAACTGCTTCGGGTCGATGTTCATGAGCACCTGGACAAGGATGCCGAGTGCCTGTATCGCTCGGCACTGGGCAAGGTCGGCTTCGCCATGGACCGCGCCCTGCTGACCGAAGCACTGGAGTGCTATTACGGCGGCACCTGCCTGCCCAACCATGAAGCCACCCCGGTGAGCACCTCGGAACAGCGCATGCGCACGCGCCTGGGCCTGGATGTCAGCCAGTTGTTCGCCCGTTCGCTCCTCGCCGGCCAGACCTTCGGCAAGCTCGAGCCGTTCGACAATGCCTATGAAGAAGCCGACTGGGAGTACGTGGCGGAGTTTCACTTCACCAGCCACATCACCGGCAGCCAGGCATCGATCTTCATCTACCTGGATACGCAGCTGGTCGATGAGCTGACCAACCGCCTCACCCCTCCAGCGCCCCTCATGCAAAGCGGCAACTCGTTCAACCAGATTCGCCAGCTGCCGGTGCACCTGGACTGCGTAGTGGCCAGCCTGCAGATGCCGCTGTCGCAGGTGCTGGCCTTGCGCCCAGGCGACATCCTGCCGATGCGCCTGCTGGAGCGCTGCGACGTACAGATCAACCAGCAGAAGCTGTTTCGCGGCGCCATCTTCGAAGAGGACGGTTGCTTGTTCCTGACTTCTCTTGAGAGCGTGAAGACCCCATGAGCAGCCCCATTTCCGATAACGATTTCGACAGCCTGATCAATGACGCCGGCCTCAATCTGGATGACTCCGCCAAGGAGCCCGCGCCGGCAGAAGTCCCGCCCGGTCTGCCGCAGCAGGACCTGAGCTTCTTCGGCAAGATCCCGGTTAACGTCACCCTGGAAGTGGCCTCCACCGAGATCACCCTCAAGGAGCTGATGGACGTCGACGCCGGCAGCGTGATCGCCCTCGACAAGCTGGCCGGCGAGCCGCTGGACGTGAAGGTCAACGGCGCCCTGTTCGCCAAGGCCGAAGTGGTGGTGATGAACGGCAACTACGGCCTGCGCATCGTCGAGCTGTCCGGCAGCGGCCTCAGCGGGCTGGGCGTGTGATGCTGCGTCGGCTGCTGCAATCCGGCCTGCTGCTGGCGGCCCTGTGCTGCCCGCTGCTGGCCCAGGCGGCGGGCGGCGACATCACCCTGTTCAACTTCAACGACACCGCAGACGGCCAGACCCTGAGCGTCAAGCTGCAGATTCTGCTGATCATGACGCTGCTGGGCTTTCTCCCGGCCATGCTGATGATGATGACCTGCTTTACCCGCTTCATCATCGTCCTGGCGATTCTGCGCCAGGCCATCGGCCTGCAGCAGAGCCCACCTAACCCGGTACTGATCGGCATCGCCCTGTGCCTGACCCTGCTGGTGATGCGCCCGGTGTGGCAGGAGATGTACACCGAAGCCTATGTACCGTTCGAGGCCGACCAGATCAGCCTCGAACAGGGTATGGGTGAAGGCAAGCGCATCCTCAGTCAGTTCATGCTGGCACAGACCAGCAAAAACTCGCTGGAAACCCTGGTCAGCCTGGCCGGCGAGGAGATGCCCGAGGACCTGGCCCAGCTGGACTTCTCCCTGCTGCTGCCGGCCTTCGTGCTCAGCGAGCTGAAGACCGCCTTCCAGCTCGGCTTCATGATCTTCGTACCCTTTCTGGTTATCGATCTGGTGGTGGCCAGCGTGCTCATGGCGATGGGCATGATGATGCTCTCGCCGATGATGATCTCGCTGCCGTTCAAGCTGATGATCTTCGTCCTGGTCGATGGCTGGACGCTGCTGGTCGGCACCCTCACAACCAGTATTCAGCCCTATTAGCGAGGCTTCGCGATGCTCACGCCGGAACACGCCGCCGAGCTGGTGGCCCATGCGGTCTATGTCACCGGCATCATCGTCTGCGTGCTGGTGGTGCCAAGCCTGCTCGGCGGTCTGCTGGTGAGCATTTTCCAGGCCGCGACGCAGATCAACGAACAGATGCTCAGCTTTCTCCCACGCCTGCTGATCACCCTGGCCATGCTGGTATTCGCCGGCCACTGGATCCTGCGCACCCTGGGTGATCTGTTCATCGAAACCTTCAAGCAGGCCGGCCACCTGGTCGGCTGATGCCCATGCACGAGCCACTGCTGCAAACCAGCCAGTATCTGAGCAGCCTGCAGGCTTACTGGTGGCCGTTCTGTCGCATCGCCGCCCTGTTCAGCATGGCGCCGCTGTTCAACCACAAGGCGGTGTCGGTACGCGTACGCATCCTGCTGGCCCTGGCGCTGACGGTGGTGCTCGGCGCAGCCCTGCCGGACATACCGCAGATCGACCCGCTGTCGGTCAAAGGCCTGCTGACCGCGCTGGAGCAGATCGCCTTCGGCGTGCTGCTGGGCCTGACCCTGCAACTGGTGTTCACCATCTTCATGCTGGTGGGCGAGGTGGTTTCGACCCAGATGGGCATGAGCATGGCCCGCTACAACGACCCGGTGAACGGGGTGTCGTCGTCCTCGATCATCTATCAGCTGTATTTCATCCTGCTGGTCCTGCTGTTCTTCGCCATCGACGGCCACCTGGTCACCGTCAGCGTGCTGTATCAGAGCTTCCTGTTCTGGCCGGTAGGCAGCGGGCTGAATTACCTGGGCGCGCAGAGCTTCATCCAGGCTTTCGCCTGGGTGCTGGCGGCAGCCGTGCTGGTGACCCTGCCGATCGTGTTCTGCCTGACCCTGGTGCAGTTCTGCTTCGGCTTGCTCAACCGCATTTCGCCGGCGATGAACCTGTTCTCTCTGGGTTTCCCCATCAGCATCCTGATGGGCCTGCTGTGCATCTACCTAACCTTGCCGAACCTGCCCGACAACTACCTGCACCTGACTCGCGAGCTGCTCAACGGCATTGGTCTGATTCTGCGCGAGGGCGGCGATGTCTGAGCAAAATAGCGGCCAGGAAAAAACGGAAGAAGCTTCCGCGCACAAACTGAAGAAGAGCAAGGATGATGGCCAGGTCGCGCGCTCCAAGGATCTGTCGACCACCATCTCGCTGATCGCCACCCTGTTCATCCTCAAGTTCAGCGCCGGGCTGTTCCTCGAAGGGCTCAGCGACAGCTTCCGCCTGTCGTACATCCAGTTCGGCCACAGCGAGATCGACCTGGATGATCTCGACACCCTGCTTGGCTACAACCTGCTGGTGTTCATCAAACTGCTGTCGCCCCTGCTGCTCACCTCAGTACTGGTGGTAGCGCTGTCGCTGGTGCCTGGCGGCTGGGTGTTCTCGGCGAAGAACTTTGCCCCGAAACTCAGCAAGCTCAACCCCATCACCGGCCTGGCAAGAATCTTCTCGGCACAGAACTGGAGTGAACTGCTCAAGTCGATCCTCAAGGTGCTGGTGCTGCTCGGGGTCGGCTATCTCCTGGTGCGCGCGGCCCTGCCGGAGCTGATCGCCCTGCAGCGCGGCAATGTGCTCGAGGCGATCTCGGCGGCCTTTGACCTGACCTTCAATCTGACCCTGTGTCTGATGCTGATCTTCGTGCTGTTCTCCTTCATCGACATCCCGCTGCAGCGCTACTTCTTCCTCAAGAAACTGCGCATGACCAAGCAGGAGCGCAAGGAGGAACACAAGAACCAGGAGGGTCGCCCAGAGGTCAAGGCGCGCATCAAGCAGCTGCAGCGGCAGATGCTGCAACGGCAGATCAGCAAGGTGATCAAGAACGCTGACGTGGTCATCACCAACCCGACGCACTACGCAGTCGCCCTGAAGTACGACACCCAGAAGGCCGCCGCGCCTTTCGTGCTGGCCAAGGGTGTCGACGAAACCGCGCTGTACATGCGCCAGATGGCCAGCAAGCACGAGCTCGAAGTGCTGGAGATCCCGCCTCTGGCCCGTGCCATCTACTTCACCACCCAGGTCAACCAGCAGATACCGGCACCGCTCTACACCGCAGTCGCCCACGTGCTGACCTACATCCTGCAGCTCAAGGCCTGGCGCCAGGGCCGCAGAAGCAAGCCGCAACTGGCGAGCAACCTTCCGATTCCCGACAGCTTGGCCAACAGGGGCTGATCCATGAACCTACTGCAGCAACTCGCGCCCACCTTCCGCAGCGGCCGCATCGGCATCCCGGTGCTGATCCTGTCGATCCTGGCCATGGTCATCCTGCCACTGCCGCCCGTGCTGCTCGATGCCCTGTTCACCTTCAACATCGCCATGGCGATCCTGGTGCTGCTGGTCAGCGTATCGTCCAAGAGCCCGCTGGATTTCTCCCTGTTCCCCACGGTGATCCTCATCACCACGCTGCTGCGTCTGTGCCTGAACGTCGCCTCCACGCGCGTGGTACTGCTCGAGGGGCATACCGGCACCGGCGCGGCGGGCAAGGTGATCGAGTCGTTCGGCGAAGTGGTGATCGGCGGTAACTTCATCGTCGGTTTGGTGGTGTTCGTGATCCTGATGATCATCAACTTCATCGTCATCACCAAGGGTGGCGAGCGCATCTCCGAAGTCACCGCGCGCTTCACCCTCGACGCGCTGCCCGGCAAGCAGATGGCCATCGACGCGGACCTCAATGCCGGCCTGATCGAGCAGCACGAAGCCAAGCGCCGCCGTGCCGAAGTGGCCAAGGAGGCCGACTTCTACGGGGCCATGGACGGCGCCTCGAAGTTCGTCCGGGGTGATGCCATCGCCGGCATCCTGATTCTGCTGATCAATCTGTTCGGCGGTTTCGCCATCGGTCTGTTCGTCTATGACCTGAGCGCCGGCCAGGCCTTCCAGCAGTACGCCCTACTGACCATCGGCGATGGCCTGGTGGCGCAGATTCCGGCGCTGCTGCTGTCCACCGCGGCCGCCATCATCGTCACCCGGATCAACGAGTCGTCCGAGATCACCGACCAGGTACACCGCCAGTTGCTCGCTCAGCCGGCACTGCTCTATACCGTGGCCGGCATTCTCTTCACTCTCGCGCTCGTGCCAGGTATGCCACACCTGGCCTTCATCAGCTTCGCCGCGCTGGTGGCGTTCATCGCCTGGATGGTGGCGCGCAATGGCCCCCCCAGGGAAGCGACCAGCCTCGAGCAGGTCGAAGCGCTGGGCAAGGCAATGGAGCAGGAGCGGGTACAGAATCTGGCGTGGGAAGACATACCGCTTGTCGAGCGCCTGTCGGTTTCACTGGGTTACAAGCTGGTGGGCCTGGTCAACGAGGCCGCCGGTGCGCCGCTGACCCAGCGCGTGCGCGGAGTCCGCCAGACCCTTTCGGAAAGCCTGGGGTTTCTCCTGCCGGAAGTGCATATCCGCGACAGCCTGCGCTTGAAGGCGTCGCAGTACAGCATCCAGATCAATGGCGAGAAGATCGACAGCGCCGAGCTGCATGCCGATCGCATGATGGCCATCCCCTCGCCGGAGCTGTATGGCGAGATCGACGGCATCCTCGGCGTAGACCCGGCCTATCGCATGCAAGTGGTGTGGATCCAGCCCGAGGACAAGGCCCGCGCACTCAACCTTGGCTATCAGGTGATCGACTGTGCCAGCGTGATCGCCACGCACCTGAACAAGGTCATCCGCGAGCACCTGCCGGACGTGTTCAAGCACGATGACGTCGACCATCTGATGCAGCGTCTGCAGGTACAGGCGCCGAAACTGGCGGAGAGTCTGAAGAGTCAGCTCAGCTACACGCAGCAGCACCGCGTCTACCGCCAACTGCTGCAGGAGCAGGTGCCGCTCAAGGATATCGTCACCATCGCCACGACCCTGCTCGAAGCCAGCGAATCGACCAAGGATCCGGTATTGCTGGCCTCCGACGTGCGCTATGCGCTGCGTCGCAGCATCGTCGGCATGATCGCCGGTGAACGCCAGGAGCTTTCGGTCTTCATTCTCGAGAACGCACTGGAAAACACTCTGCTCAATGCCCTGGCCATCGCCCAGCAGGCCGGCCCGGTAAGCCTGGACAACATCCCGGTGGAACCCAGTCTGCTCAACCAGCTGCAGAACACCATGCCGGTGGTGAAAGAGAAGCTGCGCAAGGATGGCCATCCACCAATCCTCACCGTCATGCCGCAGCTACGCCCTCTGCTGGCTCGCTATGCCCGCGTCTTCAGCCCCGGCCTGCATGTGCTGTCACAGAACGAGATTCCGGACAGAGTAGGCGTCAACATCCTCGGCACCCTGGGCTGAGCCTGACTCGCCGATGACAGCGGTGGGGTGCGGCACTTCGCCTCCACCACCACTGCCACGCAAAAGCGCTACGCCTTTTCCTCGCGCAGTTTGCGCATGCCTTCGATCAGCCGGACATAATCGGCCGAGTCGCCCTGCAGAGCCAAACCGGCTTCGAAGAAACCTGTACGGACATTCTCCAGTGACCACTGGCAGATCATGTCCACATCTACCTGACGCATCTCGCCCAGACGATCGCGCATGCGCACCCGCAGCCGGAGCTCTGTCGAGGGTTCGACGGGTGTATCGCTCAGCAGCTTCATCCCGCATTCGGAAACATCGCCTGCGTAACCGATCAGGGTGTCGCTGTCTCGATCACTGATCTTGATGCGAAAGGTGGAACGGAAGGTGATACGGCTCGATTGACGCATAAGAGAATGCCTTAGTGCTCGCCACGTCTGGTTGGATCGCGAAGATCAGGTGCTATCAATCGATAGTCATGCGAAGAGGACGTACGCGTTGATAACCTGTGATTCATCAACGCAAGGCGACTGGCAGAAGGGATTACTTAAGTCCGCTTGCAGAGCGAACCAGGCGCGGCGATCACCGCATCGCCAAGCGGGCGCCACAGGGATTTAGTAGCACTCAGACCCAGGCTGCGTACCGTAGGAGTGGCTTCAGCCAGGATAACCTGCAAGACCGAAGCACTCGCACGGCAGTCTGCCAGCTAACCGCCCCGTAGGAGCCGGCTTACCAGCGATCAGCTGCTCACCCGCAAGCAGGCCCTGCAGCTTGACCCGCCAGCCCCGCCCAGGCCTGTACGACTTTCTGCCGCGCAAAGAAGAACCCCAGACCGCGTTAGCGATCTGGGGTTTCGTATAGGAGCTTGACGAGGGCTTGGCCGGCACTCCGGGACTCTCACCGCCACGCGCCATTTTTTGCGCACATAGAAGAACGCCCAGTCTGCGTTAGCAAACTGGGCGTTCGTATAGGAGCTTGACGATGACCTACTCTCACATGGTGAAGCACCACACTACCATCGGCGATGCGTCGTTTCACTACTGAGTTCGGGATGGGATCAGGTGGTTCCAACGCTCTATGGTCGTCAAG
>NZ_CBDAMB010000008.1:0-290000 GCF_965197125.1 Pseudomonas spartinae | reverse complement strand
GCGCCCGGCACCTGTGAAATCGGGCTACTTCACCTGCTCGACGCCCTGAGCAAGAGCGCGTGGCCGCGAGCACTGCCGCTACAACGCAGTGCTCGCAGTCATCACAGCGAATTTCAACAGGCTGCTAAAGTCCAACAGGGGAATCCTCGATGATCCGTAAGCACTTCGCCGGTTTCGCAGCCAGCGCCCTGGCTCTGGCCGTCTCCGCCCAGGCTTTCGCCGGTACTGTCAGCACTGACGGCGCCGACCTCGTGATCAAGACCAAAGGCGGCCTGGAAGTCGCTACCACCGACAAGGCGTTCAGCTTCAAGCTGAGCGGCAAGCTGCAGTGGGATGCCACGCAGTTCGATGGTCTGATGGCTGCCGACCAGAACAAGCCGTTCGACGATACCTTCAACACCTTCATCCGTCGCGGTGAGTTCGGCCTGGAAGGCACCGCCTACAGCGATTGGGACTGGGGTCTGCGTCTGAGCTACGACGAAGGCGATGACACCAAAGTCGACCGCGCGTACATCGCCTACACCGGCCTGGATATCGGTAAGTTCACCGTTGGCCGTTTTGGTGGCGACTACGGTCTGGAGAACACCACCAGCTCTTCCTGGATCACCGCCATCGAGCGCCCGTTCATGTACGATTTCCTGAACGGTGATGAAGACACCCAGTTCGGCGTGAACTTCAAGCACTCCGGCGACAACTACGGTCTGATGGCTCAGGTTGCCACCTATGGAGGTGACAACAACTACAAGAACGAAGACAACGACGAACTCTACGGCTACACCCTGCGTGCCCACTGGGCGCCGTACCTCAACGGTACCGACGTTATTCACCTGGCCGCCAACTATCACAACAGCGAGTCCGACGATAACCGCGCTCGTGCTCGTACCCGCATGGGTATCCGCAGCGACAACGATTTCCGCCTGACCTTCGGCGACGTGCGTGTGGCTGACAAGGACGTTGAATGGGTGCTGGAGTCCGGCGCTCAGTTCGGTGCCTTCCGTGCTCAGGCCGAGTACTTCCAGCGTCAGATCAGCGGCGAAACCCTGGCCGGTGCCAAGTCCGACGTCGACCTCAGCGGTTACTACGCTCAGGTTTCCTACATGTTCAACGGCGTGCGCCAGTACAAGGCTGCTGACGGCAAGTGGGACAAGCCGGACAACATGAAAGGCTCGTGGGAAGTCTTCGCTCGCTATGAAAGCGCCACCATCGACTCCGATGCAGGTGCCATTCCGGGCAACCTGGGTCTGGCCGGTATCGTTGCTGACGACGTCAACGACGAGTTCAAGACCAAGGCCATGGTGGTGGGCGTGAACTACTTCGTTACCCCGTCCGTCCGTACCAGCTTGAACTACGTCGACTATCAGGTAGACAACATCAACACCTCCAACCAAGTCGGTGGCAAGAGCGTGCAGGATGATGGCAAGGCCATCGTAGGTCGCCTGCAGTACGTGTTCTAAGCAACGCCTTTATCCGTTGCTCCTGATTGAGCCCCGCCATTGGCGGGGCTTTTTTATCGCCAAGTCCTTTGGAGATCATTCGATGCGTCACATCACTCTGTTGCTGGTTGCGCTGGGCCTGAGCTCGGCCGCTCTGGCCCAGGATTACAGTGCAGCCCAGCCCGGCGAGCTGCTGCAGGTGCCCCTGCAGACCTTGCATCCGACCCAGGCCGCGGTCGGTTACGATCAGATCTACTACAAGCTCGGCCGCTTCGCGCAGGAGCGCAACAAGCTGTTCGACGAGTACTGCGAAGCCAACGGGCAGGGCGAGAGTGCCAAGGTGCCGAGTGATGCCGACCTGCACAAACCCGAGAGCTTCACATGCCAGGATAAGGTCGGTGCCCGTCGCAGTGACATGAAGACCGTGGTCATCGGCCCACAGGGCAAGTTGTTCCTGACCGATGGACACCACACCTTCACCGTGTTGCTGGAGCACCCCAACGGGGGCGAAAACCTCGAGATGTGGGTGCGGGTGACCGACAACTTCAGCGACAGCGCGGACATGGCCAGTTTCTGGCAGCGCATGGCGCAGGCGCGCAAGGTCTGGTTGAAGGACGGCAATGGCCAGGTCATCGATGCGCAGCAGATACCGAGCCAGCTCGGCTTGCAGCACCTGGCCAACGACCCCTATCGGGCACTGGTGTACTTCACCCGTGAGGTCGGCTACGACAAGCCGCGCTCCGGCGAAGTGGCTCCCGAGTTTCTGGAATTCTACTGGGGCAACTGGTTGCGCTCGGTGATGCCGCTGGATGGCTATGATCTTAGCGACCGTGGTGATTACCGCGACGCAGTCGAAGCGGCGGCGAAGAAGATGGTGGCACTCGCGCCGGAAGACGAAGTCGGCAACAGTGGCTTCAAGGCCCGTGAGCTGGGCGGCTATTCGTCGATGGATCGCAAGGAGCTGAACAAGGTAGCCGGCCGCAAGCTGAACTATGCCACCCGCTACAAGAAGGCCCTGGCCGGAAAAAGTTGAGGGCTGCAATTGAAAAGGCCCAGCACCTGGCTGGGCCTTTGTCACGATTACTCAGTTGTTCTTCTTGTAGTTGTCCAGGGCCTTCTGGATCATCTGGCGGGCTTCGGCGGCGTTGCCATAGCCATTGAGTTCGACTTTCTTGCGACCCTCCGGCAGTTGCTTGTACACGCGGAAGAAGGCCTCGATACGCTGGCGCTCGATCAAAGGCAGATCATCGATGTCTTTGATATTGTCGTAGCTCGGATCGATATCGCTGCTGGGCACGCCGATGATCTTCTCGTCCGCTTCGCCACCGTCGATCATCTTCAGATAGCCGATCGGACGAAACTTGATCAGCACGCCCGGGTGCAGGGGCTCGCGAGTCAGCACCAGGCCGTCCAGGGGGTCGTTGTCGCCACCCAGCGTGCGAGACAGCGAGCCGTAGTTGGCCGGATAAACCACCGGCATGGATTGGAAACGGTCGACGAAGACCAGACCTTCTTCGTTGATCTCATATTTGGTGAAGCTGCCTGCCGGGATTTCTACGGCCATATGCACGTTGTTCGGTGCGTCCTCTGCCTGGCTCGCGTGAAAGGGGTGGGTGATCGACTGCTGGGCGAGAGCGTTACCAGTGCCGAGCAGGAGCGCGACGCCGAGGGCGAGAAGGGACTTTTGCATGGGGAACTCCTTTACAGAGCTTAAGGTTATAAGAGTTGGCCTTCTCATATTGCGGGTGCATTGTTAGAGATATATTGCAGTCTGGCTTCTGGAGTTGAGCTCATGCCCGTTACCATCATCGACTCGCTTCAAGCGCTGCCCGCAGACGTCTGGGATGGGCTGCTGGAGCGGCCGCAGCCGTTTCTGCGTCATGCCTTTCTCAGTGCGCTGGAAGACAGCGGCAGTGTGGGCGGGCGCAGTGGCTGGCTGTCGTCGCACCGACTCTGGTGCGACGAACAGGGCAAGGTGCAGGCGGCGTTGCCGGCTTATCTGAAACAGCACTCCTATGGCGAATACGTGTTCGATCACGGCTGGGCCGATGCCTGTCGGCGGGCTGGCATCGGCTACTACCCCAAGCTGCTGGGCGCTGTGCCGTTCTCTCCGGTCACCGGGGCACGCTTGCTGGGTGATGCCCAGGCAGCCGGGCAACTGCTCGACACGCTCACGGCGGAGTTACCTGCGCAGGGGCTGTCGAGCCTGCACATCAACTTCACCAGCCCCGCCTGTGACGCCGTGATGGCGCAGCGACAGGGCTGGCTGCAACGCCTGGGTTGCCAGTTTCACTGGCACAATCGCGGTTACCGTGATTTCCAGGACTTTCTCGATGCGCTCAGCTCGCGTAAGCGCAAGCAGATGCGCAAGGAGCGCGAGCAGGTGGCGGGGCAAGGCATCGAGTTCGGCTGGCGCCTGGGGCATGAGTTGAGCGAGGCCGACTGGGATTTTGTCTACACCTGCTATGCCAACACCTACCATGTGCGCGGGCAGGCCCCTTACCTGACGCGAGACTTCTTCAGTCTGCTGGCTGAGCGCATGCCCGAGATGATTCGCGTGGTTTTCGCCACGCAGCACGGGCGTCCGCTGGCCATGGCGTTCAGCCTGGTCGATGGCGATACCTTCTATGGTCGCTACTGGGGGTGTCTGGCCGAGTTCGATCGGCTGCATTTCGAGACCTGCTTCTATCAGGGCATGGAGCAGGCCATCGCCGAAGGCCTGCAGCGCTTCGATGCCGGCGCGCAGGGCGAGCACAAGCTGATCCGGGGGTTCGAGCCGGTCATTACCCATTCGTGGCATTATCTCTGCCACCCGGGGTTGCATGCTGCCGTTGCCGAGTTTCTTGAGCAGGAGCGCTCTGGCGTGCGGGTTTACGCGCAAGAGGCGCGAAGCCATCTGCCTTTTCGCCAGGCCAATGACGGCTGACCGAGCGATCAGGTTATCGTCGTAGGCCGGAACAGCTGTTTGCCGGAAGTTCCCCGGCTCGGAGATTTCTGCAAAAACTCCAGAGCTTTCAGCAAGAAGCTCGTTCGCTTCTGCCACTAAATTCCGCGCTTCACTTTCGTTATGGCCGTTTTTGTCTGCATAGATTGGTCAGACCAGCGTTGCTGGGCTAGACCGGTAAGAGAGGTTCTTGCAGGCGAAACCTGGTGGTAACGCGATTCGGTGGCCGCAGGCGCAAGCCAGGGAGGTCAGGGAAAGTGCTCAGGCACTTGCCGATGCAGTGGCGGTTTCACTGCGCTGGCTCTGGCCATGTTCATTCGATATCGGTGTGACGAGGAAGAGAGACCGGAGCCCGCATCCGCAAAAAAACGGGTGCACTTTGCCAATCAGGGCACGGTGCCCGAGAACAACAAACGAGAGGGGAGCCCCCCAAATGACAGCTAGTACTCCAATGCTCGTCACCTTCGTGGTGTACATCGCAGCCATGGTACTGATTGGCCTGATCGCCTATCTGCGTACCAAGAACCTTTCCGACTACATCCTGGGTGGCCGCAGCCTCGGTAGCTTTGTTACCGCGCTCTCCGCCGGTGCCTCCGACATGAGCGGCTGGCTGCTCATGGGCCTGCCAGGCGCGATCTTCGTCGCCGGCATCTCCGAAAGCTGGATCGCCATTGGCCTGCTCATCGGCGCCTACCTCAACTGGCTGTTCGTCGCCGGCCGCCTGCGTGTGCAGACCGAGCACAACGGCAACGCCCTGACCCTGCCTGACTACTTCACCAATCGCTTCGAAGACAACAGCCGCATCCTGCGCATCTTCTCGGCACTGGTGATCCTGGTATTCTTCACCATCTATTGCGCTTCCGGCGTGGTGGCCGGTGCTCGCCTGTTCGAGAGCACCTTCGGCATGTCCTACGAGACCGCGCTGTGGGCCGGTGCCGCTGCGACCATCGCCTACACCTTCATCGGTGGCTTCCTGGCAGTGAGCTGGACCGACACCGTGCAAGCGACACTGATGATCTTCGCACTGA
Source organism: Pseudomonas spartinae (assembly GCF_965197125.1). Lineage (NCBI taxonomy): Bacteria > Pseudomonadati > Pseudomonadota > Gammaproteobacteria > Pseudomonadales > Pseudomonadaceae > Pseudomonas > Pseudomonas spartinae. The sequence goes on along the minus strand of NZ_CBDAMB010000008.1, from coordinate 284,595 downwards.
TCATTACGCCGGTCGTGGTGATGATCGCTACCGGTGGTTTCGATCCAGCCATGGTCGCCATCGAGGCAGTCGACGCCACCAACTTCGACATGCTCAAGGGTGCGACCTTCGTGGGCGTGATCTCGCTGATGGCCTGGGGCCTGGGCTATTTCGGTCAGCCGCATATCCTGGCGCGCTTCATGGCTGCCGATTCGGTCAAGTCGATTCCGGCTGCCCGTCGCATCTCCATGACCTGGATGGTCCTGACCCTGGCCGGCGCCGTTGCCGTCGGCTTCTTCGGCATCGCCTACTTCTCGGTACACCCTGAAGTGGCGGGCCCGGTCGGTGAGAACCCGGAGCGTGTGTTCATCGAGCTGGCCAAGCTGCTGTTCAACCCGTGGATTGCCGGTATCTTGCTGTCGGCCATTCTGGCTGCCGTGATGAGCACCCTGAGCTGCCAGCTGCTGGTGTGCTCCAGTGCCCTGACCGAGGACTTCTACAAGGCCTTCCTGCGTAAAGGCGCTTCGCAGACCGAGCTGGTCTGGGTCGGTCGCGCCATGGTTCTGCTGGTCGCGCTGATCGCCATCGCTCTGGCGGCGAACCCGGAAAACCGTGTGCTGGGCCTGGTGTCCTACGCCTGGGCAGGTTTCGGCGCCGCGTTCGGTCCGGTGGTGATCCTCTCCCTGGTGTGGAAAGGCATGACCCGCAATGGCGCCCTGGCCGGCATGCTGGTCGGTGCCACTACCGTGATCGTGTGGAAGAACTGGATCGGTCTGGGTCTGTACGAGATCATTCCGGGTTTCATCCTCGCCACCCTGGCCATCGTCATCTTCAGCCGTATTGGTAAGGCCCCGAGCCAGTCGATGCTGAGCCGCTTCGACAAGGCCGAAAGCGAATACAAGTCGGTGTAACCTTGTCGGCTTGAACCGGAGGCGATGACTGCTCGGCAGTCATCGCCTTTTGCGTTTCTGGCCCTAATATACCCGCACCATTTTCGACGGATGCTCTCATGACCAGCAATGACCCGCTCCACGGCCTGACCCTGCAGGCGATTCTCACCGCCCTGGTGGAACGCATCGGTTGGGAGGGCCTTGCCCGTCAGGTCGATGTCCGCTGTTTCAAGCACGAGCCGAGCATCAAGTCGAGCCTGACCTTTCTGCGCAAGACGCCCTGGGCGCGGGACAAGGTGGAGCAGCTCTACCTGCAGCTATTCAGATCCTGAAGTCGCTCAGCGCTTCAGTTGATTTCAAGCCCCAGTGCCTGCAAGGCCTGCCGGTAGTGGTTACCGGCCATGCGCAGGCCGTTGTTGTGGTTGGCACCCTCTATGAGCAGCAGTTGCTTGGGCTCGCTGGCCGCGTCGAACAGCGCTTGGCTGAAGCGTGAGGGCACGTAGCGGTCGTCGCGACCGTGGGCAATCAGCACCGGGATGCCGACTTCGCCGATCTTGCTCAGCGAGTCGAACTCCTGCGACAACAGCCAGCGTACCGGCAGCGAAGTGTTGGTGACCGCTGCAGCGACATCCCCCAGGTTGGTGAAGCTGGATTCGACGATCAGCCCGGCAGCTTGCGTTTCATCTTCGCTCGCCAGTTCGTGCGCCAGGTTGACGGCCACGGCGCCGCCCAGTGAATGGCCGTAAATGAAGCGTTTGTCTGCCTCTGGCTGCAGGCGCACCAGATGCTGCCAGGCGATCAGGGCATCCTGATAGACGCTGCGCTCGGAGGGCAGGGCGCCACGGCTTTCGCCGAAGCCGCGGTAGTCCACCGCCAGTACCGAGAAGCCCATGGCATGCAGTTGTTCGATGCGAAACAGCTGGCCGGTCAGGTTCCAGCGTGAGCCATGCAGGTAGAGCAGCGCCGGGGCGTCCTTGCGTGCGGCCGGCCACCACCAGGCATGCAGACTCTCATCGGCCGTCAGGTCAGGCGATTGCAGTTGCACGCTCTCGACGCCAGTCGGCAGGCCGCTGAACCAGCGGGCGTTACCAGGCTCGATGCGAAACACCAGTTCGCGTTCGGTCTGCTCCAGCTTGGCGCAGCCGATCGGCAGCAATACCAGCAGGCACGCCAGGATCATCAGGCTCAGGCGACGGCGGCGTAGCAGGGCGAACCAGGATGAGGGCATCGGCGATACTCATGAACGGCAGTTGGGGATGCTGACATGGACTGCATATCCGGTGCCGGGTTTCGCAAGCCCCTGAGCGCTGTGGTTACCGAGTGTTACCGCCGGCTGATCTGCGGCGCGCTCATCGGCGCCTCACAGAGCGTGGCACTGCCAGGCTCCAGGTAGGGGGCAAGGATTGGCGCCATGCCCTTGAGGACCTGCACCGGTAACGCCGAGGTGAAAGTGAAGCGCTCGGCTTCGCGTCCCGGTACGAACGCAGTGAGGGTGCCGTAGTGCCGTGGGCCGAGGAAGAACACGAATGTCGCTGTCCGGTTCATCGCACGTGAGCTGATGACCCGGCCGCCAGGGCCGACGCTTTCGATGCGGTTGTCGCCGGTGCCGGTCTTGCCACCCAGCGCCAGGCTGCGGCCGTCCTGCAGTTGAAAGGTGCCTTGCAGGCGCCGCGCGGTGCCGCCTTCCACCACTTGCGAGAGGGCATTGCGCAGTGCCGCAGCCACCTCGGACTGCATCACCCGCTTGCCACCGTGGATATCACGCTCGACCCTTGTGTCATAAGGCGTGTCGGCGGCGAAGTGCAGCTCGTCGATGCGTAGAACCGGCTGGCGAATGCCGTCGTTCTGGATGATGCCCATCAGCTCGGCCAACGCCGCTGGCCGGTCGCCTGAGCTGCCCAGGGCGGTGGCCAGCGAGGGCACCAGGTACTGGAAGGGATAGCCCAGGTTCTGCCAGCGCCGATGAATGTCGGAGAAGGCCTCGACCTCCAGCATGATGCGAATGCGGCTGTCTCGGGCGCTCTTGTGCCGAGTGCGCAGTAGCCAGCCGTAGACTTCCTGGCGCTCGTCGATGCTGGCGGCGACGGCATCGCTGAAGCTGGCCTGCGGGTTGCTGATCAGATAGCCCAGTAGCCAGAGTTCCAACGGGTGTACACGGGCGATATAACCCTGATCCGGCAGGCTGTAGGCACCGGGGCCGTAGTCTTGATACAGGCGCGCGATGCGCTGGTCGGTGAGTTTTTCTTGCGGCAGTTGCGCCCGCAGGAATGCAGCGAAGGTCGCTTCGTCGGCCTCTGGCAGCAGGTAACGATGTACGGCGCTCAGACGTACCGAGGTCTGGCGCAGACCACTGATGAAGGTTTCCAGGCGCTGCTGCTCCGGCTGACCCTTGTACTTGCGCCAGAAGCGCAAGAGGAAGGTGCGCCCCTCCCGGTCGGCGAAGCGCTGCAGGTATTCCTGGCGGCGTGGGTCCTTGTCGTCCTTGAGCAGTTCGGCGCTGTTCTGGTAGGTGCTGTAGCGCACCAGATCACGCATCAGGCGTACGAAGGGCAGGTTGATCGACTCACGCAAGGACTCGCGCAGCGTCGGGTTGCGGCCGTTGTCCTGGCGGCGGAAGTTGCCGAAGGTGTGCAGGCCGCCGCCGGTGAAGAATCGCTCATTCGGGCTGGCCGAGTAGCGCCGCTCCAGCGCGGCGTCCAGCATGCCGGCCAGATCCGCCGCAGGATTGGCTTGCAGGTAGCCCACGGCCCAGCGGCTCAGAGGGTCCTGCTCGGCGATGTCGATCTGACGTAGCTCGTCCGGGCTCTTGCCCGCATGGCGCTGATGCAGTTCGGCGATGATTTCCAGGTAGGTGGCCAATACCCGCAGTTTGGCGGTGGAGCCAAGCTCCAGTTTGCTGCCCTCGTTGATATCGAAAGGCTGGTCGGTGCTGTCGGTCTGCACCCGTACCCGGCTGCCGGTCGGGGTGCGTTCGAAGAGGGTGAAGCTGTAACGCACTTCTGCGGTTTTCTCGGGCGACAGCAGGCGTTCGCCGAACAGGCCGATCTTGCCGGCGAACTCCGGGTCGGCCAGGTTCTGCAGGTAGGCACTGGTCTGCTGTTGCAGGTCGCGCTGCAGGGTGCTGCGTGCGGACAGGTCCAGGCGATCAAGGTCGTAGAGCGGCATGCCGAGCAGATTGGACAAGCGCGAGCGCGCTACGCTGATGCCTTTGTCGCTTTCCACCACCCGCAGGTTGGGCTCCAGCTGCCAGTCGCGGTACTGCAGTTTCTGCGCGAGCGCGGCATCGCGCAGGTCGGCGTCGATCAGGCCGCCGCTGGCAAGCAGGCGAATATGACTTTCGGTCAGCGCCTCCATGTCATGACGTCCTTGCGCCAGGTAATAGGAGGGCCGGCGCTGAGCAATCATCAGCGACAGTATCTGCCGCAGGGCCAGACCGCGTTCGGCAAGGCTGGCGTCGGGCGAGCGCCGCGGGTCGAGCAGGGCGTTACTGTGCTCGAAGTCGGCGCCGTACCAGATGCGCAGGCCGTCGGCCAGACCGTGCACTTCACCGTGTCCCGGCGCAGCGGACAGCGGCACGCTGTTGAGATAGTCACGGACGATGCGCTGACGTGCTTCGAGCGTCTGCGGCCCATGCTGATAGGCGCGTACGCTGGCGGATATCATCTGGCGCAGTTTTTCCCCGGCGGACAACGTCAGCCCGTCGGGGGAATGGCGGTACTTCTCCAATTGTGTGGCCAGGGTGCTACCCCCGGCGGACTGGTCCTGCACGTCGAGCATCTTGCCCAGCTGTGACAGCGCCGCCATGGCAAAACGTGGCCAGTCCACTGCCGGGTTGGCCAGCGGCTGCGCGGGGTCGAGCAACTGACGGTTCTCGATGAACAGCAGGCTGTTGACCACCAGTGGCGCAATGTTGGCGAAGTCGGCATAGCCCTGTTGCGGGTAGCGAAACTGGTAGAAGGGCGTGCCACGGCAGTCGCTGATGCTCAGGCCGCTCTGGCTCTTCTCGGTGAAGGGCGGGAACAGGCCTCGGCGGCTGTAATCCATCAGTTGGTCGGAGAAACGCGCCTGTGCGCTGACCTGGTAATCGCGCTGCTGCAGGCGTTCCAGCATCAGTGGCAGGTAGGCATAGCCCTGGCGTTTGTCGAAGGGACCATCGCTCGGGTAGATGATCCGCTGGCTGGGGCCCGCTTCGACCTTGTAGGTAAGGCCTGCAGCATAGCGGCTGAGCTCGCGTGACTGAAAATGGGCGCTACGGACCTCGAACACCAGCAGGGCGGTGGCCGCCAGGAGCAGCAGGATCAGCAACAGATAGAAGGTCAGGCGCCAGGGGTGCCCGGCAGCGGTGCTCGACCTGGTGCTGCCCTGAGTGCCCGCCGGGGAGGCGAGCTCAGGTGGCTGTCGATTACGTTGCCAGGATGCGCCCATAAGTCACCGGACCGCCTTGTCAGCATCATAAACGCCGCGAGATTGCCTCTGCCGGATGCTGACCCTGGGGCGGCCGGGCTGCGCTCGTCTCGTTTGTCTCGCTATCAGTTTAGACGCTGGCGTGGCGTCTGGCGGGCGGTTTCTGCGTGCTGCGCGGCTTGTACCGCTATCGCATGCAGGCCTGCTAGACTCGCTGGATCGCATCGATGCAGGCAATCACCATGCAGCGCGACCACCGAGAACAGCTCCAGCAAAGCTGGCAGGCCAATGCCGATGCCTGGGCTGCTGCGGTGCGTGAACAGCGCATCGAAAGTCGACGGCTGGTCACCGATGCCGCGATCATTCAGGCCGTGTTGGCGCTGCAGCCCAAGCGCGTGCTGGACATCGGTTGCGGCGAAGGCTGGTTGTGTCGTGGCCTGGCCGAACATGGTATCGAGCCGGTCGGTGTGGACGCCTCGGCGCCGCTGATCGAGGCAGCTCGAGCGGCATGCGACGGGCGCAGTCAGTACCGCGTTTGTGGTTATGCCGAACTGGAAGCACATGCCGAGCAACTCGGACGTTTCGAGGTGCTGGTCTGCAACTTCGCCCTGCTTGAGGAGCCGCTACAGCCGACCCTGCGGAGCCTGCATGGTTTGCTCGCGCCTGGCGGCAGCCTGCTGATTCAGACCCTGCACCCGTGGCGCGCCAGCCATGGCGAGCCCTACCAGGATGGTTGGCGGGTCGAAGACTTCGTCGGCTTCGGGGAGGGCTTCCAGGCGCCCATGCCCTGGTTCTTCCGCACCCTGCAATCCTGGTTGACGCTTTTCGGTGAGACCGGCTGGCGTCTCGAATGGCTGCAGGAGCCGCTGCACCCCGAGAGTGTTCAGCCGGTGTCCCTGCTGCTGTTGCTCAAGCCGGTCTGATCATGCAGTTGCTGCTCAACCTCGACGTGCCCGACCTGCCAGCTGCGGTTGCCTTCTACCAGCAGGCGCTTGGCTTGAGCGTCGGGCGGCGTCTGTTCGAGGGCACGGTGGTCGAGATGCTCGGCGCCGCCGTTCCGCTCTATCTGTTGTGCAAGTCGGCCGCCACCCAACCTTGCCCAAAACAGAGCGTGCAGCGCGACTATCGTCGTCACTGGATGCCGCTGTGGTCGTCGATGATCTTGATGCGGCGTTGGCGCGGGCAATCGCTGCCGGTGCTCGGCAGGAGGGCGAAATCCAAGAATACGACTGGGGACGCCTGGTTACCCTGAGCGACCCCTTCGGCCACGGTCTGTGCTTTGTGCAATGGTGTGGTGAGGGGTACGACCTGGTCATGACCCACTCGGGAGAAAACGATGCGCAGAATTGACCTGGCCGGCGTGCAGGTGCCCGTGTTGGGCCAGGGCACCTGGCACATGGGGGAACATCAACGCCAGCGCGCACGCGAAGTCGCTGCGCTGCGTGAGGGCCTGGACCTGGGACTCGGCTTGATCGACACCGCCGAAATGTATGGCGAGGGTGGCGCCGAGCAGGTGGTGGGCGAGGCGATTGCCGGGCGTCGTGACGAGGTGTTTCTGGTCAGCAAGGTCTACCCGCACAACGCCAGCCTGGCGGGTGTTCAGGCTGCCTGTGAGCGCAGTTTGAAGCGCCTTGGCTGCGAGAAAATCGACCTGTACCTGCTGCACTGGCGCGGCACTCACCCGCTTGCCGAAACCGTTGAGGGGTTCGAGCGGTTGCGAGAGCAGGGCAAGATTGGCGCCTGGGGCGTTTCCAACTTCGATCTGGATGACCTGCTGGAGCTGGATCAGCCTGCGTGCCGCAGCAATCAGGTGCTGTACAACCTGGAGGCGCGTGGTATCGAGTATGACCTGCTGCCCTGGCAGCAGCGCACCGCGATGCCGCTGATGGCCTACTGTCCGCTCAGCCAGGCTGGCGCCCTGTTGCAGCAGCCGGCCTTACTCGAGGTGGCCCAACGCCATGGCGTTACGTCGGCGCAGGTCGCACTGGCCTGGACGATCAGGCAGGACGGAGTGATTGCCATCCCCAAGGCTGTCGGCAGCGCGCATCTGCGCGATAACGCGGCGGCGGCCTCGATACGCTTGACTGTGGATGACCTGGCTCTGCTGGACAAGGCCTTTGCCCCGCCGCGGAGCAAGCGTGCGCTGGAGATGGTCTGAGGGGCGTTGTGGGATGAGCGCCAGGTTGTTCTGCCGCTCATTGCACGAGGTCAGTTGGCCGGGTCGGCAGCCAGACGTCCGGCGTCCTTGAGCAGGGCCTTGAGAAAGGCATCCTGCAATTCAGGGTCGTTGCGAGTCAGTTCGATCAGGCTCTGTTCCAGCTCGCTGGCTTCTTCTTCCAGACCCAGGTCGGAGAGGCGTTTGACCCGGTGTACCCACTGGGCTACATCGCCGCCTTCGAGGTCATCGAAGATCAGGTCATGCGCTTCGCTCAGCTTACCGCGCAGGGTATGGCTGACCATGAGCGTCGTTTCGGCGCGTGCGACATCGTCGCCAAGGCGGTCTTCGACGCTCAGCTGCAGCATGTTCAGGCGCGTGATGTCCTGTTCGATGAAGGGGCTGTCCAGCAGATTGACGCGTAGCACGCCGCTGCTGTCGGTGAGCAGCTCGAACTGCTGATCCCCCGCCTTGACCTGCACCGGGCGCTCGGACCAGGGCAGGTTGGTGTATTCCATGCGACGGTCGCGCTGTAGCTCCTCGATGCTCGCCAGGTTCTGTTCCGCGCGGCCGTTGGATTCGACGTTCATGAACGGGTTGAGGCCGGCCATGCCGTAGCTGATCCAGTCGCGGGTCGCGGTTTCCGGCAGGCTGCCGAGCAACACGACGTTGAGGACGTTGGCCCCCACGCCGGCCACTACAGCGACTGCTCCCATTGGCACTTCGTAGATTTCGCGCCAGGGTTGATAAGGCGTATAGCGATCGTAGCGACGGGTCACTTCGAAGGCGGTGACCTCGTAGCTCTTCTGGTCATGCACACGCACGCGGCGTTGCGGCAACTCCAGTACCTTGGGCTCGCCGGCATCGATCTGCAGCTGGTGATCCAGCAGTTTGCGCTCGATGCGCTCCTCATGTTCGCTGCGTTGCGGCAGCTGGTTGGCGCAGCCGCTGATCAAGAGGGCGCCGCACAGGGCGGCGCCGATGAGGCAAAGGTTGTTGCTCGTGGGCATGATGGCTCGGTAGGGCGTGATCAGCGACTGATACGGGCTTGCAGGAAGGACATGATCTCGGCCAGTGGCACGGCTTGCGCGTCGGTTTCGGCGCGGCTCTTGTACTCGAGGTTGCCCTCGGCCAGGCCACGGTCGCTGACGACCACGCGGTGCGGGATGCCGATCAGCTCCATGTCGGCGAACTTGATGCCGGGGCTGGTTTTCTTGTCGCGATCATCCAGCAGCACTTCGTAACCCGCGGCAGTGAGTTCGGCATACAGCTTGTCGGTGGCTTCACGAACCTGCTCGGTTTCGTAGCGCAGTGGTACCAGGGCGACATGGAAGGGCGCCAGGGCGTCGTTCCAGCGGATACCACGCTCATCGAAATTCTGCTCGATGGCGGCAGCGACCACGCGGGAAACACCGATGCCGTAGCAACCCATGGTCAGGGTCACCGGCTTGCCATTCTCACCCAGTACCTGGCAGTTCATCGCCTCGCTGTACTTGGTACCGAGCTGGAAGATGTGCCCGACTTCGATGCCGCGCTTGATCACCAGGGTGCCCTGGCCATCCGGGCTGGGGTCGCCTTCGACAACGTTACGCAGGTCGGCCACGGTCGGAACCGGCAGATCGCGCTCCCAGTTGACGCCGAAGTAGTGCTTGTCGTCGATGTTGGCACCGATGGCGAAGTCGCTCATCAGTTCCACGGAGCGGTCGATGATGATCGGCAGCGGCAGGTTCAGCGGGCCGAGGGAGCCGGCGCCGGCGCCGATGGCGGCACGCAGCTCGGCGTCGGTGGCCATGGTCAGCGGATTGGCGACCTGTTCCAGGTTGGCCGCCTTGATCTCGTTGAGTTCGTGGTCGCCACGCACCACCAGGGCGATCAGCTTGCCTTCTTCGGCAGCATGCACGATCAGGGTCTTGATGGTCTTCTCGATAGGCAGGTTGAAGCCTTCGACCAGGGCCGCGATGGTTTTCGCATCGGGGGTGTCGACCAGGCGCAGCTCTTCACTAGGCGCCGGGCGCACCTTCTCGCGGGGCAGGGCTTCGGCCTTCTCGATGTTGGCGGCGTAATCGGAGCTGTCGCTGAAGGCGATATCGTCTTCGCCGGAGTCGGCCAGCACATGGAATTCGTGCGAGCCGGTGCCGCCGATGGAGCCGGTGTCGGCCTGCACCGGGCGGAAGTTCAGGCCCAGGCGGGTGAACACGTTGCAGTACGCCTGGTGCATGCGGTCGTAGGTTTCCTGCAGGGAAGCCTGGTCGGCATGGAAGGAGTAGGCGTCCTTCATGATGAACTCGCGGCCGCGCATCAGGCCGAAGCGCGGGCGGATCTCGTCACGGAACTTGGTCTGGATCTGATAGAAGTTGATCGGCAGCTGCTTGTAGCTGTTCAGCTCGTTGCGCGCCAGATCGGTGATGACTTCTTCGTGGGTCGGGCCGACGCAGAACTCGCGGTCATGGCGGTCCTTGACGCGCAGCAGCTCGGGACCGTACTGCACCCAGCGACCTGACTCCAGCCACAGCTCGGCGGGCTGGATGGCGGGCATCAGCACCTCCAGAGCCCCAGCGGCGTTCATTTCCTCACGCACCACATTCTCGACCTTGCGCAGCACGCGCAGGCCCATCGGCAGCCAGGTGTACAGGCCGGAGGCCAGCTTGCGGATCATGCCGGCACGCAGCATCAGCTGGTGGCTGATCACCACGGCATCGGAGGGGGTTTCTTTCAGGGTCGAGAGCAGGAACTGACTGGTACGCATGTTTGGCCGTTCTGTCGGTTGCTAGGGCTTGTAATAGGCCGGCATTGTACGGTGCCTATACAGTGGCGTACAGGACGGTTGCAGGCGCGAAAGTGCCATTGCCTTTGGCGGGAGGAACAAACGGTGGGATTGACTGCGCTTGAGGTTCAGACCCTGATTCGGGATGGGCTGGCGATGGCCGAGGATATCGATCTGCGGATCGACCGGCTGGACGAGGAGGGCGTGCTGGCACGCGTGCCCTTTCATGCCAAATTGGTGCGTCCGGGCGGCACGTTATCGGGCCCGACCATCATGGCGCTGGGGGATGCGGCGATGTACGCGGTTGTGCTGGGGCGTCTCGGCCGAGTGGAGATGGCGGTAACGTCGAATCTCAATATCAACTTTCTGGTCAAGCCCCGGCCGGTGGACCTGCTGGCCGACGCGAGCATTCTGCGCCTGAGCCGGCGTCAAGCAGTGTGCGAAGTTTCGCTGTATTCGGCTGGTAATGAGAATGAACTGGTTGCGCATGTGACGGGCACTTATGCATTGCCTCTCTAAAACGTCGAGCCATAAATGAAGAAACCCGGCCAAGGCCGGGTTTCTTCATTGTCGAGTTACGCAGGCGTTACAGAACGCTCAGCGGGTACTCGACGATCAGGCGGAAGTCATTGACGTCGCCGCCGTAATCGTTGTCTGCGCGGTAGAACGCATTACGAATACGGAAGGACAGGTCTTTCGCAGCGCCTTCCTGGATAACGTACTTGGCTTCGATGTCGATTTCGCGTTCTTTAGCGTTACTGTCAATCAGGACGCCAGCATCATTACGAGCATTGATATCGCTACCAACAATGTAGCGAGTCATGAAGCTCAGACCCGGTACGCCGTAGGACGCCATGTTGATGTCGTAGCGAACCTGCCAGGAGTTCTCGTCTTCAGCATTGAAGTCAGAGTACTGAACGGAGTTGGACAGCCAGATGGTGCCGCCACCGTCGATATCGCCATAACGATAGCCGGTGTCACCGCTGGAACGCTGGTGAGCAACGGTGAACTTGTGAGCGCCCAGGGAGTAGGCAGCAGCCAGGCTCCAGATGTTGTTATCCATCTCGCCCTGCAGCTCTTTGCCTTGGCCGCGAGTGCGGTAGCCGTTCAGGTCGAAGTTCAGAGCCTGATCTTCTGCCAGCGGCAGGTTGTAGTTCAGGTTGACGTAGTACTTCTTGAAGTTGTCGTCGGCGTCCGAGTAGTGCAGAGCAGCGCTCAGATCGTCGGTGAAGCTGTAAGAAGCACCGAGGATATTGATTTCTTTCAGACCGAAGGTGTCACGGTCGGTGCTGGTCTGGCTGCTCATTGCAGTGAAACGACCGGCAGTCAGTTCCAGGCCGGCGATTTCATTGCTGGTCACCAGGGTACCGGTAGCAACTTCCGGCAGGAGGCGGCTGTCATCGGTAGAGAATACCGGGCTGGCTACTTCCTGGCTGCCGTACTTCAGGACGGTGTCGGAAATACGGAACTTGATAGCGCCGCCAACTTCGGTCTGGGTGTCTTCGCTGTGGCCGTTGCCAGCACGGTCGAACAGGCCGTTGCCGCGGTGACCACGGCCGCCATCGAGCTTGATGCTGCTCAGCGAGTGAGCGTCGACGCCGACGCCTACGGTACCCTGAGTGAAGCCGGATTCGAACAGCAGGCGGATGCCCAGGCCGGTTTCTTCGCGGTAGCTCTGAGCGCTACGCTGAGAGCCGCCGGAGCGGAAGTCGCGGTTCATGTACAAAGCGCGATTGAAGATGTTGAAGCTGCTGTCTTCGATGAAACCGTTCGACTCGGACTGGCTGGAAGCCACTGCCATTTGGCTGGTGCCCGCGGCTACTGCCAGGGCGATTACGCTCCACTTCATCACTTGCATCGTGATTGCTCCTTGGGTTTAGAAGAGTTGTGCTGCCCACTGTTTTGTTATATGGGCGGCTCTTTCTTTTTGTGTCGGCGGTAACTTATAGCACGCAGCCAATATTGGCGATAGTTGCAGTCTATTCAGTGCGACTTCATTCATGTCGGTGTCGCATCGAGTCATGAGGAATGTCGCAAATCTGTAGCTCTGTACTTGCGCTTCGTTATGCCAACGCTTTCGCGGCTCTGAGGTGCCTGGGGCCGCTGTTATTGATCGACTGCACGGCTTGCCGAGCATTGATCTCACCGGTAGCAAAAGTCGTGCTCAAAACCCGAATGCGCTTCTAAAACCTTGATTTTCTGGCATGCAGTGCACCTCGTAGAGGCGTTGACGCCGCGCCCGGTGCGGGTTTGGCCAAGCGTTGCGCAGTTCTTGTGATCAGTCGGTGACACGTGCTGCCACCTTCGTTCACATCGCTCTCGCGGTAACGCTTGGGGATGTCTATTACGGGAAGAAACAAAATGGTGCACGCCGGCGGTGCGTGTGGGGGTGGGGTGCCTTGCCGTGGTGCGCGTCCTGCGAGTGAATTGTCCACCGAGGCGGCGTATGCTGCGCGCCATTGCGCGGCTCTCTTGGTGCTGCGCTCGAATGATCCGTTTACAAAGGAGGGCCGCCATGTTCACTCTGGATTCACGCCTTCAGCAGGATTGCCTGCTGGTCGGGGACTTTCCCCTCTGTCACCTGCTGTTGATGAATGACGCCAGCTATCCCTGGTTCATCCTCGTGCCGCGCCGCGAGGAGGTCAGCGAGTTGTTCCAGCTCGATGCTGCCGACCAGCGCCAGCTCTGGCACGAAACTACTCTGTTGGCTGAAACGCTGAAGGACACCTTCGCAGCTGACAAGATGAACGTGGCCACGCTCGGTAATGTAGTCAGCCAGCTGCATATGCATGTGATCGTGCGCCGGCGCGAGGACGCTGCCTGGCCTGCTCCGGTTTGGGGGCGGCATCCGGCGCAACCTTATAGTGAGCAGCAGGTGGTACAGGTCGTCGACAAGCTGCGTCTGGTGCTGACCGAGGATTTTCAGTTCACCGGAGCCTTCGCATGAACTTCGAGTCGCGGATCATGGAGCTGGAGAGTCGTCTGGCTTTTCAGGACGACACCATTCAGGCGCTGAGCGATGAACTGCTCGAACAGAATCGCCGCATCGAGCGGATGCAGTTGCAATTGACGGCACTGGCGCGGCGTCAGGAGGAGCTCAATGGGCTGTCGGGAATTGCCGAAGACGAGGCGCCTCCACCGCATTACTGATATGAAAAAGCCCGGTTTCCCGGGCTTTTTCATGCGCGTTGCTTAACGCCGCGCGGGGGCTGCTGCGATCACGTCTTCCGCCTGCAGGCCTTTGTCGCGCTGCATGACCGAGAACTCCACGCGTTGACCTTCGATCAGCACGCGGTGGCCTTCACCACGAATGGCGCGGAAATGCACGAAGATATCCTCGCCCGAGTCGCGGGAAATGAAGCCAAAGCCCTTGGAGGTGTTGAACCACTTGACCGTGCCGGTCTCGCGGTCTTCCAGAGGGGCGCTGGGGCTGGTTTGCGCGAAAGGCTCCTGCTTCTGCGGGCGCGGCTGTGTGCTCAGCTGCGCTGCAAGGCTCAGTGCCACGGCGACGACGATGATCAGCAGCGGCAACCAGATGGCCGGTTGGCCGCCAATGCTGGGCAATGGAGCGAGCAGGATAAGGCTCTGTACCACGGTGGCCAGGATCAGTAGTGCGGAGGTCAGGCCCAGCAGTTGCTGGCGTGCGGTGGGCGTGTTCTGTTGCAGCGACGCGGCGAGCAGGTTGAGCAGGCCGGTCAGGGCCAGGTAGATGGCATCCGGAGTGGAGAGCAGTGAAGTGGAAAAACCGGGTACGGCAGACAACAGTAGGGCGGCGAACCCTGTGACGAGATGGGCGATCTTCAACATCTTTGATGAACTCACTGATTGAATGATGACTCAAGGTGCTGCGGAGGGAGCGCACTTTGCTGGTGGCCAGATGAAAGGCCACCGCGCGCGCCGGCAAACAAGGTTAGTGGCGCCGCGAGATGGTAGCGCGGCGCGCGGAGCTATTTAACAGCAAAGCCGAGGGCTTCTCAAATCAAGCGCTTAGCATCGTTTCGCTGGTAGTCGGGTGCACCTGGTTGCGTCCGGCCCGCTTGGCCTGATAGAGCGCATCGTCGGCGCGCGTCAGCAGCGATTCGAGCGTGTCGTCGGCTTGCGCCATGGAGCAGCCGAAGGAGGCGGTTATGCTGTCGAGAACCTGATCGGTACGGCGAATCTTCACCCGCAGTGACTGGATCTTGTGGCGCAGCCGCTCGGCGAAATCGAGCACTTCGCTGAGGTTGGCGCAGTTACGCAGTACCACGCAGAACTCTTCGCCACCGTAACGTGCAGCGAATGCGCCGGGTGGCAGAAGGTCGCGCAGCAGTTGTCCGACATGCTGTAGTACGCGGTCTCCCAGCGGATGGCCGTACTGGTCGTTGAACTGCTTGAAGTGGTCGATATCCAGGATCACCAGCGCCAGGCCCTGCTGCGACTCGTTCAGGGCGCGCTCCAGCAAACGAGTGAAGGCATGGCGGTTGAACACGCGGGTCAGGCTGTCCAGCGTTGCGGCCAGGTGCGCGCGTTCCAGTTGACTGCGCAGGTGGCTGATCTCCTGTTGCGCGGCGCGCAGGCGATAAAGGAACTTCTCCTGATGCTCATGCATCATCTGGGTACTTTCCTGCAGCTCGCTGAGCACGCTGGGCAAATCGTCGATGATCGGCTCCTGCAGTGCGCTGAGACCCTGGCTCAGGCTTTGCTGGTAATGCTGGCTGCCGAGCACGCTGCGTGAAACATCGCCTTCGATATCGTCGACCAGTTCGATGACTTGCTGCTGTCCAGCGCGTGCTTCTTCCAGCTCGCCGCGGATGATGTAGTCGCGAAACAGCCGGCTGGCGGTTTCCGGGGGGAATACGTCGAAGTCTTCGACTACCTTGTCCAGGCGGCGATTGAGTTCTGGTTCGCTACCTCTGCTGTAGGTGTACCACAGCGCGTAGTGCACGGGGTTCGGCGGTATATCGTGACGCATCATCAGCGGCACGGCCTGCTTCAGGAGTTCGGCCGCCTTGCGGGTTTCCTCCGGATACAGGTCGATGATGCTGGGCGATTTGGTTGGCTGACTCATGGATGCTGGAAACTCACTGGCGAATGGCCAGAGCATAGATCAGGCTGGGGCTGCATGCCTAATGAAAAGGCCCGGATAGCCGGGCCTTAGAGTTTCTCAGGCAGCAAGTAGGCTGCGCAGCATCCAGGCGGTTTTCTCGTGCACCTGCATGCGCTGGGTCAGCAGGTCCGCGGTGGGCTCGTCGCTGACCTTGTCCAGCAGCGGGAAGATGCCACGGGCCGTGCGTACGACGGCTTCCTGGCCTTGTACCAGCTGCTTGATCATGTCTTCGGCGCTGGGTACACCTTCCTCTTCCTTGATCGAGGACAGGCGAGCGTAGGCGGCGTAGGTGCCAGGCGCCGGGAACCCCAGGGCGCGAATGCGCTCGGCGATGGCGTCGACGGCCAGCGCCAGTTCGGTGTACTGACCTTCGAACATCAGGTGCAGGGTATTGAACATCGGGCCAGTGACGTTCCAGTGAAAGTTGTGGGTCTTCAGGTACAGGGTATAGGTGTCAGCCAGCAGGCGCGAAAGGCCTTCAGCGATTGCGGCGCGGTCCTGTTCGGCGATTCCGATATTGATTTCCATGGTTTTTCTCCTTTCAGGTGAGCCCAGGGTTTCTATCCCGCAGTGTTGGAACGAGCCTAACACGCAGGGCGTCGAGATGATCTTGGCTTATATCAATGGAAGCGATGTTTAGAGGCTATTGATAACTCGCGGTTCAATTCTGGCCAGGAAATCTTACCGCTCGTCGCGGGCTGTTCAGCGACGGGCCAGTGTTGGCCTCTGCTGCAGGGTATGGTTGAAGGCCTCTACCCAGCGGGCACTGAATTGCTGGCCAGACAGGTTGTTGATTTCGAGGATGGCGCGAAGCAGTGGGCGTTTGCTCAAGGTCTGATGCGCGCGCTCATGGGTGCGTGCGTCGAAGGTGTCGACTATATGAAGGATCAGGGCGCCGGGGGTGATCTCCACTTCGCGCAGGCCTTTCGGGTAGCCGCTGCCGTCCGCGTGTTCCTGGTGCTGCACGATGATCTCCATCGCGGCTGACCAGCCAGGCATGCGTTTGAGCAGGTCACTGGCCAGGCGAGGGTGGCCTTGCATCATGCGCCGTTCCTCGCGGCTGAAGTGGCTCTGCTTGTGCAGCAGTTCCAGCGGTAGAAACGCCATGCCCAGGTCATGCAGGCAGACTGCTGCGGCCAGTTGCTCCGGCTGCTCCGCGTAACCGCCTGCGGCGTTGATGCTCAGCGCCAGCTCCAGCAGGCGCAGGGTGCGCCCGTGCCAGTATGGCGAGCGCTGCTCCGCCGCTTCTGCAAGGGCGTAGAAGAATTGCAGGTCGGACGTAGGGTCGATTTCGTGGCGGGCAAACAGCGCCTCGGCATGGCTGGGCTCTGCTGTTTCCGGCGCTTGCAGGCGAGTGCCCGGGTCCAGTTGCTGTAGCAGTTCGCTGCGCCGCTCGGTCTGCTGCGTGGGGGGAGCCATGGCCAGCGCCTGCAGCGCGCCGCACAGTTGCTGTGTTTGTGCGTCCTCTGGCGGCGCTGCCGTTCCAGCCAACGCCTGAGCTATCAGTGCGCGCAGGCGGTCGAGGCTAAGCAGCAGGATGTCGCCGAGCAGGCTGTCGAAGGTCATGCGACCTGAGCGCAGGGCATCGAGCACATCCTCCATGGCCTGCGGCAATGGCATCAGTTCGTTGAGCTCGACGTAACCGAGATTGCCCTTGAGCGTATGGATCAGGCGAAACAGTTCGCGCAGTCGCTCCGCGCTCCTCGGGGCTCGTTCCAGTTCGATCAGTAACTGTTCGCAGCGGGGAAACTGCTCGGCGGCGTCAAGGCGAAAGTCTTCCAGCAGATCATTGGGCAGGTCGCTGTGATGGGGGAGGGCCATGCTCGTTCTCCAGGCAGGAGGCGCTGTTCATTATAGAAGCCATCTGCCGGGCGGCTGCGTCATGACGATTTAAGCTATATAATCCCGCTCTTTATCGAAGCGCGGCGTGCGGTTGGACGTTCTCCGCGGTGTAGCTCCTGCCCAGGGCGTTGGGGGCTGCCTGACCTATCCAAGACCTTAGAGAAGCGAAACACGATCATGATGCGCAGCCACTATTGCGGCCAGTTGAACGAGAGCCTGGATGGCCAGGAAATCACCCTTTGCGGCTGGGTACACCGTCGCCGCGACCATGGCGGGGTGATCTTCCTCGATATTCGTGATCGTGAAGGCCTGGCTCAGGTGGTTTTCGACCCGGATCGTGCCGACACCTTCGCCAAGGCCGACCGCGTGCGCAGCGAGTATGTGGTCAAGATCACCGGCAAGGTGCGTCTGCGTCCGGAAGGCGCGCGCAACCCGAACATGGCCTCCGGCGCCATCGAAGTGCTGGGTTACGAGCTGGACGTGCTCAACGAGGCGGAAACCCCGCCGTTCCCGCTCAACGAATACACCGACGTCGGTGAAGAAACGCGTCTGCGTTATCGCTTCATCGACCTGCGTCGTCCGGAAATGGCCGAGAAGCTCAAGCTGCGTTCGCGCATCACCTCGAGCATCCGTCGTTACCTCGACGAGAACGGTTTCCTCGACGTCGAGACGCCGATCCTGACCCGCGCCACCCCGGAAGGCGCGCGCGACTATCTGGTGCCGAGCCGTACTCACGCTGGCAGCTTCTTCGCCCTGCCGCAGTCGCCACAGCTGTTCAAGCAGCTGCTGATGGTGGCCGGCTTCGACCGCTACTACCAGATCGCCAAGTGCTTCCGCGACGAAGACCTGCGTGCCGACCGTCAACCGGAATTCACCCAGATCGACATCGAGACCAGCTTCCTCGATGAAAAAGACATCATGGGCATCACCGAGACCATGGTGCGCAACCTGTTCAAGGAAGTGCTGGACGTCGAGTTCGGTGAGCTGCCGCACATGACCCTGGCCGAGGCCATGCGTCGCTTCGGTTCGGACAAGCCGGACCTGCGTATCCCGATGGAACTGGTGGATGTCGAGGACCAGCTCAAGGACGTCGAATTCAAGGTCTTCGCCGGCCCGGCCAACGATCCCAAGTGCCGCGTCACCGCGCTGCGCGTTCCGGGCGGGGCGAGCATGCCGCGCAAGCAGATCGACGACTACACCAAGTTCGTCGGCATCTACGGCGCCAAGGGCCTGGCCTACATCAAGGTCAACGAGCGTGCCGCCGGCGTCGAAGGTCTGCAGTCGCCGATCGTCAAGAACATCCCGCTGGACAACATCAACGTCATCCTCGACCGCGTCGGTGCCGTTGACGGCGATATCGTGTTCTTCGGCGCCGACAAGGCCAAGATCGTCAGCGAAGCCCTGGGCGCGCTGCGCATCAAGCTGGGTCACGATCTGAACCTGCTGACCTGTGAGTGGGCGCCGCTGTGGGTCGTCGACTTCCCGATGTTCGAGGAAAACGACGACGGCAGCCTGACTGCCATGCACCACCCCTTCACCGCGCCGAGCTGCAGCCCGGCCGAGCTGGAGGCCAATCCGGCCGCCGCGCTGTCGCGTGCCTATGACATGGTGCTCAACGGCACCGAACTGGGTGGCGGTTCGATCCGTATCCACGACAAGGCCATGCAGCAGACCGTGTTCCGTGTACTGGGCATCAGCGAAGACGAGCAGCAGGAGAAGTTCGGCTTCCTCCTCGATGCGCTGAAGTACGGTGCGCCGCCCCATGGTGGCCTGGCCTTCGGTCTGGATCGCCTGGTGATGCTGATGACCGGCGCGCAGTCGATTCGTGAAGTGATCGCCTTCCCGAAAACCCAGAGTGCAGCCTGTGTCATGACCCAGGCGCCGGGCGAGGTGGACAACAAGTCGCTGCGCGAGCTGCACATCCGCTTGCGCGAGCAACCCAAGGCCGAATAAGCCTGTACAAGAAGCCTGGATTTCCAGGCTTCTTCGTTATGGGGCATGCACATCCATGCCTTGGCAATCATCAGTGGAAAAGACGGAGTGAGTTATGGCTGGTCATTCCAAATGGGCCAACATCAAGCACCGCAAAGGGCGCCAGGACGCCAAGCGCGGCAAGATCTTCACCAAGCTGATTCGTGAGCTGACCGTGGCGGCCAAGCATGGCGGCCCGATTCCGGCAGACAACCCGCGCCTGCGCCTGGCCGTAGACAAGGCGCTGACCAACAACATGTCGCGTGACGTGATCGATCGCGCCATCGCCCGCGGCGCTGGCAACAACGAAGCCGACAACGTCGTCGAGTTCAGTTACGAAGGCTATGCGCCGAGCGGCGTGGCGATCATCGTCGAAGTGATGACCGACAACCGCAACCGTACCGCCGCCGAAGTGCGGCATGCCTTCACCAAGTGCGGTGGCAACCTGGGTACCGACGGTTCGGTCGCCTACATGTTCGACCGCAAGGGACAGATCAGCTTCGCGCCAGGTGTCGATGAAGATGCTCTGATGGAAGCGGCGCTGGAGGCGGGTGCCGATGACGTGGAAATGGGCGAGGATGGCTCCGGCCTGGTATCGACCAGCTTTACCGACTTCCATGCGGTCAACGAAGCGCTGAATGCGGCTGGCTTCAAGGCAGAGGAAGCGGAAATCGCCATGATTCCTTCGATCAGTGCGCCGATTGCCGATCTGGAAACTGCGCAGAAGGTGTTCAAGCTGATCGACATGCTCGAAGACCTTGATGACGTGCAGAATGTCTACCATAACGCCGAAGTTGCCGACGAGATCATGGAGCAGTTGGGCTGAGGCTCTGGTCTCCACCGAACTGGATTCAGGATTCGACGAAGCCGGAAGCGCTGCAAGGCGCTTCCGGCTTTTTTCGTCAGGTCGGCGCTTGGCGGATGACGTTGCCAAGGGCGGCCCGTATACTCGCCAACTGGATAAATAGACAGTTGCTGATATGACTCTGATCCTAGGCATCGATCCCGGCTCGCGCATCACCGGTTATGGCGTGGTGCGCGATACCGGGCGTAGCTGCGAGTACGTGGCCTCGGGCTGCATACGCACCGGTAACGGCTCGTTGGCCGAGCGCCTGCAAATCGTCTTCCGTGGCGTCAGTGAGGTGATTCGCACCCACGGCCCGGTGACCATGGGCATCGAGCAGGTGTTCATGGCGCGCAATGCCGATTCGGCGCTCAAGCTGGGGCAGGCGCGAGGCGCTGCCATCGTCGCCGCAGTGGAAGCCGGGCTGGAGGTCAGCGAGTACACCGCCACCCAGGTCAAGCAGGCCGTGGTCGGTACTGGGGCCGCGGACAAGCAGCAGGTGCAGATGATGGTCATGCACCTGCTGGGGCTGGTGCAGAAGCCGCAGATCGACGCCTCCGACGCCCTGGGTATCGCCTTGTGCCATGCGCACCACCGGCAGAGTCTTATTCCCCATGGGCTGGCCGGCGCCAAGCGGCGCGGCGGCCGTCTTCGTTTGTAATCGATATAAAGGAAAGCGCTGGTGATCGGACGTTTGCGCGGCACCTTGGCGGAAAAGCAGCCGCCGCATTTGCTTCTGGATGTGAATGGCATTGGTTATGAGCTGGAAGTGCCGATGACCACCCTTTATCGTCTGCCTGCGGTGGGTGAGCCGCTGACGCTGCACACTCATCAGGTGGTGCGTGAGGATGCGCATCTGCTGTATGGCTTCTTCGAAAAGCGTGAGCGCGAGTTGTTTCGCGAGCTGATTCGTCTCAATGGCGTCGGCCCCAAGCTGGCGCTGGCGTTGATGTCGGGGCTGGAGGTCGATGAACTGGTGCGCTGCGTGCAGGCACAGGACACGGCGGCGCTGGTCAAGGTGCCTGGGGTGGGCAAGAAAACCGCAGAGCGTCTGCTGGTCGAACTCAAGGATCGCTTCAAGGCCTGGGAGTCGATCCCGTCCATTGCGCCCCTGGTGGTTGAACCTCAACTGGCTCAGGCAGTCTCAAGCGCGGAGAATGACGCCGTCAGTGCCCTGATTTCCCTCGGTTACAAGCCGCAGGAGGCCAGTCGAGCCGTTGCAGCGGTCAAGGAAGAAGGTATGAGCAGCGAAGATTTGATCCGACGCGCACTGCGCGGCATGGTTTAGTGGAACCTTATTGATGATCGAAGCCGATCGCCTGATTACCTCCAGCCCACGAGAGCGCGAAGAGCAGCAGGACCGTGCCATTCGTCCGCTGCGCCTGGCCGACTACATCGGTCAGCCCGTCGTGCGTGAACAGATGGCGCTGTTCATCCAGGCCGCACGGGGCAGGGCGGAAGCGCTCGACCATACATTGATCTTCGGCCCGCCAGGTCTGGGCAAGACCACCCTGGCCAATATCATTGCCGAAGAAATGGGCAGCTCGATCAAGAGCACCTCCGGCCCGGTGCTCGAACGCCCGGGGGATCTGGCTGCGCTGCTGACCAATCTGGAAAGCGGCGATGTGCTGTTCATCGACGAAATTCATCGTCTTTCCCCGGTGGTCGAGGAAGTGCTGTACCCGGCCATGGAAGATTTCCAGCTCGACATCATGATCGGCGAAGGCCCTGCAGCGCGCTCGATCAAGCTGGACCTGCCGCCCTTTACCCTGGTTGGCGCTACCACTCGCGCCGGCATGCTGACCAACCCGCTGCGTGACCGCTTCGGCATCGTCCAGCGCCTGGAGTTCTACGGCATCGATGACCTGGCCACCATCGTCTCGCGCTCTGCCGGGATTCTCGGCCTGGCTATCGAGGCCAAAGGTGCTTACGAGATTGCCCGACGTGCCCGTGGCACTCCGCGTATCGCCAACCGCCTGCTGCGCCGTGTGCGCGATTTCGCTGAGGTGCGCGGGAACGGACAGATCTCCCAGGCTACTGCCGATCAGGCATTGAACCTGCTGGACGTCGATGAGCGTGGTTTCGACCATTCCGACCGGCGTCTGCTGCTGGCCATGATCGAGAAGTTCGATGGCGGTCCGGTGGGGCTCGATAGCCTGGCAGCAGCCATCGGCGAAGAGCGTCACACCATCGAGGATGTGCTCGAGCCGTACCTGATTCAGCAGGGCTACATGATGCGCACGCCGCGCGGGCGCGTGGTGACCCGTCACGCCTACCTGCACTTCGGCCTGAATATCCCAAAACGCTCGGGTGAACAGCCCGGTGGCGATCTGTTCTCGGCAGGTGATCAATGACGAAAAAATTGTTATCAGCCCGGATTGGCAAGCGGCAGGCCGGAGACTAGAGTATGCGCGCGCCAAACGAAGTGCAGCCGTTCAGCCACCGCTGCCGGGTCTATTACGAAGACACCGATGCGGGCGGCATCGTCTACTACGTCAACTACCTCAAATTCATGGAGCGGGCTCGCACCGAGCGCCTGCGTGAGCTGGGTTATGCCCAGTCGACGCTTGCCGGTGAGGGCCTGTTGTTCGTCGTGCATTCAGCCGAAGCGCGTTACCACGCGCCGGCGCGACTGGACGACGAGCTACTGATCAGCGCCGATGTGATCGAATTGAACCGTGCCAGCCTGCGTTTTCGTCAACAGGTCAGGCGGGCTGCGGATGATGTGCTGCTCTGCGAAGGGCAGTTCCTGGTGGCCTGTGTGCGCGCCGACAACTTGAAACCCCGGGCTATCCCCGAAACCCTGCGACACGCGTTCGCCGGGACGCAGGCACCGGGTTTAATTGCAGCAGGAGAGTAAGCGTGGAAGCTAACGCCGTTGACCATATGTCGATGTGGAGTCTGATCAGTAACGCCAGCTTCGTGGTTCAGCTGGTGATGCTGACCCTGGTGGCCGCCTCGGTCATTTCCTGGGTGATGATCTTCCAGCGCAGTAATTCGATTCGCGCCGCCAAGCGTGCTCTGGACAACTTCGAGGACCGCTTCTGGTCCGGCATCGACCTGTCCAAACTGTATCGCCAGGCGGGCAGCAACCCCGATCCGGATTCCGGTCTGGAGCAGATCTTCCGTGCCGGCTTCAAGGAGTTCTCCCGTCTGCGTCAGCAGCAGGGCGTCGATCCGGATGCGGTGATGGACGGCGTGGCCCGTGCCATGCGTGTGGCGATTTCCCGTGAAGAAGAAAAGGTGGAAACCGCGCTGCCATTTCTCGCCACTGTCGGTTCCACCAGCCCGTACATCGGTCTGTTCGGTACCGTGTGGGGCATCATGAACTCCTTCCGCGGCCTGGCTCAGGTGCAGCAAGCGACCCTGGCCACTGTAGCGCCGGGTATTGCCGAGGCGCTGATCGCTACCGCCATCGGCCTGTTCGCGGCCATTCCGGCAGTTATCGCCTACAACCGCTTCTCGGCCCGTGGCGAAATGCTGATCGGTCGTTACTACACCTTCGCCGACGAGTTCCAGGCCATCCTGCACCGCAAAGTGCACACCTCGGAAGACTAAGGCGAGCGAAGAGGACAGGTTTTTACCATGGCGAGAATTCGCAACAGACGCAAGCCGGTCGCCGAGATGAACGTGGTGCCCTACATCGATGTGATGTTGGTACTGCTGGTCATCTTCATGGTCACCGCGCCGATGCTCAACCAGGGGGTCAAGGTCGATCTGCCCAAGGTCAGCAGTGAAGTGCTGCCGCAGGACAACGACGCGCAGGTGTTGACCATCTCCATCAAGGCCGACAAGACCTATTACTGGAACATGGGTAGCGAGGTCGACGTCGACACCGAGCAGGAGCGTGCCTCCACGCTGCCGCAGATGACTCAGGCGGTAACGGCAATCATTGCCGAGAACCGTCGTCAGGGTAAGCAGGTGCAAGTGTTCGTGCGCGGTGACAAGTCGGTCGACTACGGCACCGTGATGGCGGCCATGGGTGGTCTGCAGCAGGCCGACGTGGGTAACGTCGGATTGATTACCGAGGCTCCCTGATGCAGCAAACCGAGCGTCCGCAATCGGAAAGCTACTTCTGGCCCATCGTCTGGGCCGTGGGTTTGCACGTCCTGATGTTCGCCATGCTGTTCGTCAGCTTCGCCTTCACGCCGGAGCTGCCGCCGGCGCGTCCGGTGGTACAGGCTACGCTGTACCAGTTGCAGTCGCAGAGCCAGGCCACGACGCAAACCACGCAGAAGGTCGCAGGCGAAGCGCAGAAGACTTCTGCGCCGCAGTTCGAGACCGAGCGACTGGAGCAGAAGAAGGCCGAAGAGCAGAAGCAGGCTCAGGCCGAGGCGCAGAAGGTCGCCGCAGCCAAGAAAGCCGAGGAACAAAAGCAGGCTGAGGAGGCTCGAAAGGCCGAAGCGGCGAAGAAAGCCGAGACCGAGAAGGCCGCTGAGCAGAAACGCCAGGCCGATATTGCCAAGAAGCGCGCCGAAGAAGAGGCGAAGAAAAAAGCCGCCGAGGATGCCAAGAAGAAGGCAGCCGAGGACGCGAAGAAGAAAGCGGCGGAAGAGGCCAAGAAGAAGGCCGCTGCCGAAGCTGCGAAGAAAAAGGCAGCCGAGGACGCCAAGAAGAAAGCCGAAGCCGCCAAGCGCAAGGCCGTTGAGGATCAGAAAGCGGCGGCGCTGGCCGAGCTGCTGTCGGACAACGTGCAGAACCAGCAAGCGCTGGCCGAAACTCATGGCGATCAGGTCGCGGGTAACCTCGATGACCTGATCATCAAGTTGATCACCGAAAACTGGCAGCGGCCCATGTCGGCGCGCCGTGGCATGAGCGTCGAGTTGCTGATTCAGATGCTGCCTGACGGCACCGTGACCAACGCCAGCGTATCGCGCTCCAGTGGCGATGCGCCGTTCGACAACTCAGCCGTTGCCGCTGTACGTAACGTCGGGCGTATTCCCGAGATGCAACAATTGGATCGCGCTACCTTCGACCGTATGTACAGGCAGCGTCGCGTCATTTTCAAACCGGAGGATTGAGCTCTGTGAACAACCTGATTCGTATCGCCCTGCTGGGGCTGGTCATGCTGGTCGGTAGCGTCCAGGCGGCCGATCCGCTGGTGATCTCGCAAGGCGCTGACCGTGCCACACCTATCGCCGTCGTGCCGTTCGGCTGGCAGGGTGGCTCGGTGCTGCCCGAGGACATGTCGCAGATCATCGGCAACGACCTGCGCAACTCCGGCTACTTCGAGCCCATCCCGCGACAGAACATGATCAGCCTGCCGACCCAGGCCAGCGAAGTCATCTATCGCGACTGGAAAGCCCTCGGCGCCCAGTACGTACTGGTCGGTAACATCGTGCCCAACGGTGGCCGTCTGCAGGTGCAGTACGCGCTGTTCAACGTCAATACCGAGCAGCAGGTCATGACCGGCAATGTCGGTGGCGGCACCGACCAGCTGCGCGATATGGCCCACCACATCGCCGACCAGTCGTTCGAGAAGCTGACGGGCGTGAAAGGCGCCTTCTCCACTCGCTTGCTCTATGTCACAGCAGAGCGCATGGGGACCAACAACACTCGTTATACCCTGCAGCGCTCCGACTACGACGGTGCCCGTGCGGTGACGCTGCTGCAATCGCGTGAGCCGATCCTGTCACCGTCGTTCGCGCCGGATGGCCGCCGTATTGCCTATGTGTCCTTCGAGCAGCGCCGCCCGCGCATCTTCGTGCAGCACATCGACACCGGCCGCCGCGAGCAGGTCACCAACTTCGAGGGTCTCAACGGTGCGCCGGCCTGGTCGCCGGATGGTTCGCGCCTGGCTTTCGTGCTGTCCAAGGACGGCAACCCGGAGATCTACGTGATGGACATGGGCAGCCGGCAGATGCGCCGCGTAACCAACCATTACGCCATCGATACCGAACCCTTCTGGGGCAAGGATGGTCAGACCCTTTACTTCACTTCGGATCGTGCGGGCAAGCCGCAGATCTACAAGACCAACATCAATAGCGGGGCCGTGGAGCGAGTGACCTTCGTCGGTAACTACAACGCCAACCCGAAATTGTCGGCGGATGAAAAAACCCTGGTGATGATCCATCGCCAGGATGGTTTTACCGTGTTCAAGGTGGCGGCACAGGACCTGGAAACCAACCGTTTGCGCATACTTTCAGACACAAGTTTGGATGAGTCGCCCACTGTTGCGCCCAATGGCACCATGCTAATCTACGCCACCCGCCAGCAGGGCCGGGGAGTCTTGATGTTAGCGTCCACAAACGGTCGCGTGAGGCTCCCTCTTCCTACCGCTCAAGGCGAAGTTCGAGAGCCTTCTTGGTCCCCTTACCTGAACTGATGCGGCGCTACACCTTTTTGCTTAACACAACTGGGGTTCATTAGGAGTTACATGATGGAAATGCTGAAATTCGGTAAGTTCGCTGCACTGTCCCTGGCTCTCGCTGTTGCCGTAGGTTGCTCCTCCAAAGGCGGCGACGCTGCTGGCGAAGGTGCTGTTGACCCGAACGCTGGCTACGGCGCCAACACTGGCGCTGTTGACGGCAGCCTGAGCGAAGAAGCGGCTCTGCGCGCTATCACCACCTTCTACTTCGAGTACGACAGCTCCGACCTGAAAGCCGAAGCCATGCGCGCTCTGGACGTACACGCCAAGGACCTGAAAGCCAACGGCGCTCGCGTCGTTCTGGAAGGCCACGCTGACGAGCGCGGTACCCGTGAATACAACATGGCTCTGGGCGAGCGTCGCGCCAAGGCCGTTCAGCGTTACCTGGTTCTGCAGGGCGTTTCCCCGGCTCAGCTGGAAGTCGTTTCCTACGGCGAAGAGCGTCCGGTTGCCACTGGCAACGACGAGCAGTCCTGGGCTCAGAACCGTCGCGTAGAGCTGCGTAAGTAAGCTGCCATGCGAGATTGCCGTCGTATCCTGACCCTTCTGACGCTCGCCTTGCCGCTCGCGGCGATGGCGGAAGTTCCCGTACTGGAAAGCAGCTCCATGCAACAAGGCAGCAGCTATCCACCGGCGGGTTATGGTACGACCGGCGCCTCCGCCGGAGCGGGCGCGCAAGCGCCCGCTTCTGCGCAGGGTATGCTGTTCAACCAGCTCCAGCAGATGCAGCAGGAACTGGCGCAACTGCGTGGCATGGTCGAAGAACAGCAAAATGAAATCCAGCGCCTCAAGCAGGAAGGGCTGGAGCGTTACCAGGATCTGGATCAACGTATTTCTTCCGGTGCTGCCGCCGATGGAGCTCCCGCACAGAATTCAGCCGATGGCGCAGTCAACGCCAATGGCACTCCGACGCCGCCTGCCGCGCAGCAGAGCAGCGCAGAGCCGGGTGATCCGGCCAAGGAAAAACTCTACTACGACGCCGCCTTCGACCTGATCAAGGCCAAGGATTTCGACAAGGCGTCGCAGGCATTCGCTGCCTTTCTCAATCGCTATCCCAACAGCCAGTACGCCGGCAACGCGCAATACTGGTTGGGTGAGGTGAATCTGGCCAAGGGTGATCTGCAGGCTGCCGGTCAGGCCTTTGCCAAGGTCAGCCAGGCTTATCCAAGCCATGCCAAGGTGCCGGATTCTCTGTTCAAGCTGGCCGATGTCGAGCGTCGCCTGGGGCACAACGACAAGGCCCGTGGCATTCTTCAACAGGTCATCGCCCAGTATCCCGGCAGCTCTGCCGCTCAACTGGCTCAGCGTGACTTGCAACGGCTGTAAGCTGATCGCCGCAGAACGAACCCGCGCTTGTCGCGGGTTTTTCTTATCCGTCACTCGCGACTTCCATTAGAATGCCTGCTCGCGTGGCGCGCATGGTTTCAGCTCGGCTGATTTCCTTGCCTCTATGCTCTGTCGAATGCAGGCCCAGGCCTGCGTTCCTGTCTTTCAACGCAACGGAGGCGGATGGCCTGTTTCGTCATCACGCCCGTGGCTACCATGCAAGAAACCCTGCGTATCACCGAGATTTTCTACTCGCTGCAGGGGGAAACGCGTACCGCCGGCTTGCCGACGGTATTCGTGCGCCTGACCGGCTGTCCCCTGCGCTGCCAGTACTGTGACACTGCCTACGCCTTCAGCGGCGGTGAATTGCTTCAGCTGGGCAGCATCCTTGATCAAGTGGCCGCCTACCGGCCGCGTTATGTCTGTGTGACTGGCGGCGAGCCGCTGGCTCAGCCCAACTGCATTGCCCTGCTCGCGCGCCTGTGCGACGCAGGCTACGAAGTGTCGCTGGAGACCAGTGGTGCGCTCGATGTCTCGGCGGTCGATCCGCGGGTCAGCAAGGTGCTCGACCTGAAGACCCCCGGCTCTGCCGAAGTGCAGCGCAATCGCTACGAAAACATCCCGTTGTTGACGCGCAACGACCAGGTCAAGTTCGTCATCTGTTCGCGTGAAGATTACGACTGGGCGGTCTCCAAGCTGATCGAGTACGACCTGGCCGCAAGGGCCGGTGAGGTGCTGTTTTCGCCCAGCCATCAGCAGGTCAATGCCCGTGCGCTGGCTGACTGGATCGTGGCCGACAACCTGCCGGTGCGCCTGCAGCTGCAGTTGCACAAGATCCTCTGGAACGACGAGCCGGGACACTGATCATGAGCGAGAAAAATGCGGTCATCCTCCTTTCCGGAGGGTTGGATTCGGCCACCGTGGTCGCCATGGCCAAGGCTGAGGGCTACAGCTGCTACAGCATGAGTTTCGATTACGGGCAGCGCCATCGCGCCGAGTTGCAGGCAGCCGAGCGCGTAGCCCGGCAGTTGGGTGTGGTCGAGCACAAGGTGATTGGTCTGAATCTCAACGGTATCGGCGGGTCGGCGCTGACCGACAGCAGCATCGCGGTGCCCGAGTCGCCAACCGAGGGCATTCCGGTGACCTACGTGCCGGCACGCAATACGGTGTTCCTGGCGCTCGCCCTGGGTTGGGCCGAGGTGTTGGAGGCGCGCGACATCTTCATCGGCGTCAACGCGGTGGACTACTCGGGTTACCCGGATTGTCGGCCGGAGTTCGTCGACGCCTTCGAGCGCATGGCCAACCTGGCGACCAGAGCGGGGGTAGAGGGGCAGGGCTTCACTATCCGTGCGCCGTTGCAGCAGATGAGCAAGGGCGAAATCATCCAGGCAGGCACGCGCCTTGGGGTCGATTACGCGCTCACGGTGTCCTGCTACCAGGCCGATGATGAGGGCCGTGCCTGCGGCAAGTGCGACAGCTGCCGCCTGCGTGCAGCCGGTTTCGCCGCTGCCGGCGTAGCCGATGCAACCCGGTATTTCTGAAAAAGTTTTCGCGAAGTGTTGATTTCCTGAATTAAATCAGTATCATGCGCCTCGCGTTGGGTCGTTAGCTCAGTTGGTAGAGCAGTTGGCTTTTAACCAATTGGTCGTAGGTTCGAATCCTACACGACCCACCAGATCGCAAAAGCCAGTCGTGAGACTGGCTTTTTTTTGCTCTCGGAAAAGCCCGGTAGCCGATGCTGCCCTGCCTGTGGCGGTGGTCGGCCAGGGGGTATACTCGCAGCTCGCTCAAGAGCGCCGCAGGTTCGATGATATGACGCAGATTTCCGAACGCCTTCTGGTCCAGGCTCACCTCGATGCCAAGCAGCCCAAGCCGCTGACTGCCGAGGAGGAAGCTTTCTATCGCCGCGAAATCGCCGCCGAGCTGAAGAAGCAGAACGCGGTGCTGGTGGCGCATTATTACTGCGACCCGGTGATCCAGGCCCTGGCCGAGGAAACCGGCGGTTGCGTCTCCGACTCCCTGGAAATGGCCCGCTTCGGCAATCAGCACTCGGCGCAGACCGTGGTGGTGGCCGGGGTCAAGTTCATGGGCGAGACGGCGAAGATCCTCAACCCGGAAAAGCGTGTGCTGATGCCGACGCTGGAGGCGACCTGTTCGCTCGACCTGGGTTGCCCGGTGGACGAATTCTCGGCCTTTTGCGATCAGCACCCGGAGCGCACCGTGGTGGTTTACGCCAACACGTCGGCGGCGGTGAAGGCGCGTGCCGACTGGGTGGTCACCTCCAGCTGCGCGCTGGAGATCGTCGAGAGCCTGATGGACAACGGCGAGACCATCATCTGGGCGCCGGACAAGCACCTGGGTAACTATATCCAGCGCGAGACCGGGGCCGACATGCTGCTGTGGGACGGTGCCTGCATCGTGCATGAGGAGTTCAAGTCCAAGCAGCTGCTGGATATGAAGGCCTTGTACCCTGACGCTGCCATCCTGGTGCACCCCGAGTCGCCACAGAGCGTGGTCGAGCTGGCTGACGCCGTGGGCTCCACCAGTCAGCTGATCAAGGCGGCGCAGACCCTGCCGAACTCGACCTTCATCGTCGCCACCGACCGCGGCATCTTCTACAAGATGCAGCAGCTGTGTCCGGACAAGACCTTCATCGAGGCGCCGACGGCCGGAAACGGGGCTGCATGTCGCAGCTGTGCGCACTGCCCATGGATGGCGATGAACACTCTGGAACGCGTATTGACCGGCTTGCGCCAGGGCTCTGGCGAGATTCACGTCGACCCGGCACTGATCCCCAAGGCGATCAAGCCGCTCAAGCGTATGCTCGACTTCACCCAGGCCGCCCGGATGAAGGTCGCGGGTAACGCCTGACCGCTAGCCGTCAACAAGAAGCCCAGCCAATGCTGGGCTTCTTGCTTTGCGTAGCGCGGATGCACTCCGCGAGTGGCGAGTCGGCAATGCCCGCGGATTTCACCCGGGCAGCTCGTCAACTCAGGTCGCCCAATTCTCCGGTTCGTTGACCACATCGAGTAGCGCTCGCAAGCGGCCGTAGTCGCGTCCGTTGAATACGAACGCCAGGCGGGTCAGGTGGCAGAGCTCAGGCTCGTCGCGTTCCTGCTCGCAATAGGGCTGCTGGATGAAACCACCTTCCTTGCACAGGCTGGCGAAATCGTCCTGCAGTCTCGCCAGCGTGGCCTCGTTGAGCGCATGGTTGAGGCGAATCACGAAGCGATCCTTGAGCCAGCGACTGGAGTGAAAGTTGCGGTAGAAGCGGGCAATTTCATCGACGGCTTCTTCGGCGCTGTAGACCAGGTGCATCAGGTTGAGGTCGGCAGGCAGGATGTAGCCATTGTCGCCGAGCTGGCGGCGGATGAAGTCCAGCGCGTCTTTCCAGTAGCTGCCACCTGGTTGGTCGAGCAGCACTACGGGTACCAGCGGACTTTTGCCGGTCTGGATCAGTGTCAGGACTTCCAGCGCCTCGTCGAGCGTGCCGAAGCCGCCGGGGCAGAGCACCAGGCCATCGGCCTCCTTGACGAAGAACAACTTGCGCAGGAAGAAGAAATGGAATGACAGCAGGTGATTGCTGCCGCGCATCGTCGAGTTGGCCGTCTGTTCGAAGGGCAGGGTGATGTTGAAGCCCAGGCTGTTTTCCACGCCGGCGCCCTCATGGGCGGCGGCCATGATGCCGCCGCCAGCGCCGGTGACTACCATCAGGTCGCGGTGTGCCAGCAGTGCGCCCAGCTCGCGAGCCTGCTGGTACAGCGGATGGTTGGCGGGCGTACGCGCCGAGCCAAATACGGTGACCTTGCGACGTCGCTTCAGTTGTTCCAGTACACCGAAGGCGTGCTCCATCTCGCGCAGGGTCTGCAGCATGATTTTGGCGTCCCAGCGGTTGCGATCCGCCTGAGCCATATGGATGACGGTCGTCAGCATTTCGCGGTAAAGCTGCAGATTCGGGCTATTGCCGGGGGCTGCCAGCGCCACCAGCTCGTCCACCTTGCTGGTCAGATCGACTTCGCTGGTTTGCACATGACGGGACAGATAATCGTCCGCTTCGTAGGGCATGAAGGCTCTCCTGTTCTGAGCTCAGCGAGGCGTCGATGACATTCTCGCTGAGCCGGTTCCTTGATTATGGAGTGTCCCTGAGCTTGCCACAGCCCGCTTGCCATTTCGCCGTCAGCTTTTCGTAAGCACTGGTTACAGAGCGATCTGTTCGCCCGGTTCAGGAATGTTGGCGATCCAGTTCAAACGCTCGCGCAGGGCGTGTTGCAGGGTCTGCATTTTCTCCAGTTCGCCATGTACCAGGTACAGCTCGGGGTGATGTTCGAACTGGCTGGCCCAGTCGAGCAGCTGCGATTGCCCGGCATGCGCGGAGAAGCCGCCGAGGGTATGCACCTGGGCTTTCACCGCGATGCGCTGATGCAGCACCTTGACCGTCTCGGCGCCGTCGACGATCAGCCGGCCGAGCGTGCCCTTGGCCTGGAAGCCAGGAAATACCAGGTGGCAGTTCTCGCGCCAGAGGTTGTGCTTGAAGTGATGGACGATGCGCCCGCCATTGCACATGCCGGCGCCGGCGATGATGATCGCGCCGCTCTTGATCCGGTTGATCGCCATCGATTCTTCGGCTGTCGGCGTGCAGCGCAGGATCGGCAGCCAGTCTTCGATGCGTTTGACACCCCTGGCTTGCAGCGCTGCGCGATCAGCGGCCGCGAACTGTTCGTGAAAGCGGCTGTAGATGGCGTTGGCGCGAATGGCCATGGGGCTGTCGAGGAACACCGCCTGTTGTGGCAGTCGGCCTTCCTGGTAGAAACGCCCGAGGTAGTAGATCAGATCCTGGGTGCGGCCGACGGCGAATGAAGGGATCAGTACATTGCCGCCTTCCTTGTGAGCCTGCTGAAGAATCTCGGCCAGCTCCTCCAGGGTTTCGTCGCTGGCGCGGTGGTCGCGGTCGCCGTAGGTCGACTCCATCAGCAGCACGTCTGCCTGCTTCAGTTGTGCAGGTTCCTGCATCAGTGGCGAACAGGTATTGCCCAGGTCACCGGAGAACACCAGATGGCGGTGCAGGTGGTGATCCTCTACCTGTATCTCGACGATGGCCGAGCCGAGGATATGGCCGGCATTGTGAAAGGTGACCTGCACGCCCTTGGCTACCTCGACCGTTGCACCGTAGGCATGTGGACGACGCTGGCCGAGCGCCTGTTCGGCATTGGCAATCGTGTACAGCGGTTTGACCGCCGCCTTGCCCTGGCGTGCGCGCCAGCGGTTCTCCCATTCAGCGTCTTTTTCCTGCAGGAAGGCCGAGTCCAGCAGCATCAGTTCGAGCAGTTCGCAGCTGGCTTCGGTGGCGTGGATCGGCCCACGGTAACCCTCGGCGACCAGGCGGGGCAGCAATCCGCTGTGATCGAGATGGGCGTGGGAGATGACCACGGCATCCAGGGCTGTGGGATCGAAGGGGAAGGCGCTGCGATTCTGATCCTCCTCCTGGCGACGGCCCTGGTGCATGCCGCACTCGAGCAAGACCTTGGCTCCGTCGCGGCTCTCTATCAGATAGCAGGAGCCCGTGACTTGTTGGATCGCGCCAATGAAGGTGAGCAGGGCCATGGTTCTGTCCTCGTCGTGATGATGAGAAGAGTCTGCCGGTTCCGCGCGTTGCCGGCCTTGATGCAGGTCAGCCGGCGTCTGGGGCGATTCTCTCGGCGCAGCTGACCTGTGCCCTGCCATTCGTCCGAGCGAGCAAGCTCCGGACGTGCGTCTGATTTACTTGCATAGAGCAGGATGCGTTCCGGGCAGTGCTCTCTGGAATGTAGCGCAAAGCGCCGGGTGCGGCGGCTTGCAGCTGCCACGCATCGATCGGCCGTCAATTGCTGCTGAGGTTCTTCGCTCGAGGCTGGCGGGCGGGAAATTGGGCGGCCCCGACGGCTAGGTGGAACCTCATCCGTCACGTCGAGTCTGCTGTGTGTGAACAGGAAGGGAGTGGCAGGTATGCCCAAGTTGATTCTGGAGATCGAACCGGACCTCCATCGTATGCTGCAACAGGCTGCACGAACCAATCAGATGAGTCTGGAGGATGAGTGCATGCGTCGCCTCGAAGGCGGCATACGGCGTTCGCGCTACATGGAGGCCTTGCTGGCCGAACTGCGCGCCGATGACGCGCAGCGCCGAGCGCAAAGGGGCTGAGTTCAGCCCCGGATCAGAGGCCGCAATCGCTCTTGTCGAAAACTTCGACGGTAACCGGGCGATTGCTGCGGTACTCGCTGAACTGGTAGCGCAGTTGCGCGCCCTTTGCCAGCAAACTGCGGTAGCCCGGGTTGCGGCAGACGCTGGCTGCCAGCTGCGTGCGCACGGTATCGGGGTTGCCGCGCATCTTCGCGGCATGCGCTTCACGCACGCTGAGGTGGTTGATCAGCGTGTGACCTTCCACGGTATAGCCCTGATCGAGAATGTCCTCGTTGATCGCCCGCGGCGTGCCTTCGCTGCTTTGCCGGGCGACCTGCTCCAGAGTGCGAGTCAGCTCCATCTCCTTCAGCGAAGCCGCCTGGGCAGTGGGAAGCATCAGGCTGAGCGCAAGGGCGGGAAGGATGTAACGCAACATGTAGTGTGACTCCTGAAAGCGTGGACGAGGGTTGGACAGGCCTTCGCCGCGAATGTTCGCGCTGATAGCCAGTTGCCTGCCTGAAACAATGTGTTACCGATGGGGACATGCTGGCCTCTGGCCGCCGTCCGTCACCACGACCAAAGGCTGGGGATCGTCAGCCAAACCTGTACGTCACAAACATTGAGCCGCCGTCGTAGCCGGACCTCGTCGCCAGTGCAGACCTGCCTGAAGTCTGTCGCTGGTGTTCGCCGGGCTGCGTGGTGTTCAAGCAGCGTGCAGGAGAATAACAATGACAATGCTCTTTCGGCGCTGGCCATCGCGAGTGATGGTCGGCAGTTTACTGGTTTTGCCCACCGCGCAGGTGCAGGCATCCGGTTATCACTTTGGTTCACAGTCAGTGGCAGCGCAGGGTTCGGCGCATGCCAACGGTGCCGAAGCCGCCGACCCCTCGACCATCTTCTACAACCCGGCCGGCCTGGCCCGGCTCAAGGGCACCCAGGTGACCTCCGGTCTTACCGTTGTGCTGCCAGACGGTGATTATGAGGACAAGGGAAGCCGCGACGTGTTCGGCAACCCGGTGTCTGGAGATGCGGGCGAGTTTCTGCCCGATGCCGCCGCCGCGCCCAACTTCTATTTCTCTCACGAGATCAACGACCGGGTAACGATCGGCCTCGGTATTTTCACCCCGTTCGGTGCCAAGCTTGATTACAAGGAGGACTGGGCCGGGCGCTATGGCATCCAGTCGGCCAGCCTGGAGACGGTGACCTTCAATCCGAGCATTTCCTTTCGTTTCAACGAGCACCACAGCGTCGGTTTCGGTGTGTCGGCGCAGTACATCAAGTCGGTGCAGCGCGGTGCCGCCGATGTGAAGGGGGCTTCGAGGCAGTTGGCGGGGCAGTTCGTCGAGGCGAACTATGAAAGCACCAGAAATGCTGCCGATCCGATCCTGGGGCCTATCGTAGGGGGCATCGCGGGGGTTCCGGTGCCGGATGAAATCACGTCCTGTCGCGGCGTGGCGGATAGAGATGGATTCGTTGACTGCGTGGCGGGCAATTTCGCTGACAACGTACAAGGTGACGGTTATTTCCGGGTCAAGGGCGATGACTGGGGCTTTGGCTGGAATATCGGTTACCTGTGGGAACCGACCGAGTCGACGCGTTTCGGCGTGTCCTATCGCTCCAATATCCGCCACACCCTCGAAGGGGAGACCAAATGGAGCTTCGCCGATGTGCAGGGTAGCGTCCCCTCGCCGGATACCTCGCTGGAGGGTGGTTTCACCATCCCCATCGTCGATATCTACGTCCCCCCGACCGACGCCCTGCAGGAGTTGTTCGATCAGGGCAACTGGGTCAACCCTGGGGAGTTCGCCGCCACCCGGCTGCATCCCAACTCCAAGGCCAAGACTGCCATCGATACACCGGAGATGCTCTCCTTCAACGCCTTCCACCAACTCAACGACAAGATCGCGCTGATGGCGGATCTGACCTTTACCCGCCATTCGCGGCTCGATGAAGTGCGTATCGGTATCGATCAGGTCGCCGGCTACCCCTACTTCAATGGGGTTACCGAGGGCGATCTGAGCGTCAAGCAGGACTGGAAGGACAGCTACAAGATCTCCCTGGGCATGAACTACCAGTACAGCGATGATCTGCTGCTGCGTACCGGTGTCGCCTATGACCGCTCACCGGTCAGCTCGCCGCAGTTGCGCCACCCGGCCTTTCCCGATGCCGATCGCTACTGGCTGTCGTTCGGCGCCAACTACAAGGTGACACGCGACACCTCGGTGGACCTGGCCTACAGCTACGTGCAGTTCTCCAGCGGCAAGATGGATTACCACGATGGTTGTTCCCCGGCTGGCTGGGCGCCAGGGGCCGGTGGTCTGTATCAGGACAGCGGCGTGCGCTGTACCGGCAATGGCGGCAACTACACCGGTGAGTACGAGACGCGCATTCATTTCATCGGCCTGGCCTTGAACCACAGGTTCTGAGCGGCAGAGCGGCGATCGGGGGTGGTAGAATCCTGCCCCCGTTCGCTGTCGCGCCTTCCATGACCCATCCAGCCCCACATGCCGTTGCCCGCCTGCGCACAGAACGTCTGGCGCGCAGCCTGAAACCCTTCGTCGCCCGCGGCTCGCGTGCCGAGCGCTGCCCGCATTGCCGCGTGCAGCCGACGCATTGCCTGTGCGCCTGGCGCCCGCAGGTCGAAGCCAATGCCGCAATGTGCCTGGTGATGCACGATATCGAGGCACTGAAACCGAGCAATACCGGTTGGCTGATCGCTGATGTGGTGCCAGAAACTCACGCCTTCGGCTGGACGCGCACTGCTGTCGATCCGGCACTGCTGGAGCTGTTGGCCGATCCGCAGTGGCAGCCTTATCTGGTCTTTCCCGGCGAATACGTGGCGCCGCAGCGCGTGGTCGAGGAGGTGACGCTGGCGCCCGGCAAGCGGCCGCTGTTCGTGCTGCTCGATGCCACCTGGACCGAGGCGCGCAAGATGTTTCGCAAGAGCCCCTATCTGGATGCGCTGCCGGTGCTGAGCCTGACCCCGGCGCAGCTATCGCGCTATCGTCTGCGTCGCTCCACTCGCGGCGAGCACCTCTGTACTGCCGAAGTGGCCGCCATGTGTCTGGAGCTGGCTGGCGATCTGCGCGCCGGTGAGGCGCTGGACGATTACCTGGATGTCTTCAGCCAGCACTACCTGGCTGCCAAGCGCCGCCTGCCGCTGGATCTCAACGACGCTCTGCACCTGCGTTTGCAGTCATATCGCTGAGTTCGCTGGGTAGTGGCTTGGGCCACAGCTGAGCCAGCAGCATGCCGCCAAACATCAGTGCGCAACCCAGGTAGCCGCGTATTTCCAGCACTTCGCCCAGCAGCAGAGCACCGGCGATGGCCGCGAACACCGCTTCCAGCGAGAGAATGATCGCTGCATGCGAGGCGATGGCATGCTGTTGCGCCACCACTTGCAGAGTGAAGCCGACCGCCACGCCGAACAGGCCGCCGTAAAGGATGGCCGGGCCGGCAGCCAGGATGCCGGCCAGCGTTGCCGTCTCGAACAGCGCTGCGAGCAACAGGCTGATCGCCGCGCAGGTGGCGAACTGGATGAATGCCAGGCGTAGCGGATCGTGGCGGCTGGCGAAGAATCCCACCAGCAACACGTGAATCCCCCAGACGAAGGCGCCGGCCAACTGCAGCCAGTCGCCGGAGGCTACGCTGAAACCTTCGCCGACGCTGAGCAGGAACATGCCGATCACTGCCAGGCTGGCGCCCAGCCAGATGCCCGCGCTGCTGCGCTGGCCGATCAGCAGGCCGAGAATCGGCACCACGATCACGTACAGGCCGGTGATGAAACCGGAGTTGGTCACCGTGGTGAACAGCAAGCCGACCTGCTGCAGGTTGATCCCCAGCGACAGTGCCAGGCCCATCACCACGCCGCCGATCAGCAGGTTGCGATTCAGCGGTGCAGCGGGGCGTTGCTGGCGACGTTGCAGCAGGGCCAGCACCGGCAGCAGTGCCACGCAGGCGAGGGCAAAGCGCAAGCCTGTATAAAGGAAGGGGCCGATGTTATCCATGCCCAGGCGTTGAGCGACGAAGGCGCTGCCCCAGATCATCGCGGTAATCAGCATCAACAGGTCGGCGCGCAGGGCTTGGCTTCGCATTGGAGCGTCTCGGCAGGAAAGCTGCGCATCCTGCCGCAAAAGCATTGAGCTTGACCACCCCGCCACAGCTCGGCATGCTGAGCGCCGCCGTCGGTCCGAGTGGGGAGTCTGTGATGCAGCATGTGCAGGCTTGAGCGGGTCTTCAGGCGAAAAGCACTGCCATACTTACCTCGGTGCCTCTCATAACAAGAACAGGATCTGCCAATGGCTGCCTACGAAATCCTGATTGCCGACGACCATCCGTTGTTTCGCAGCGCCTTGCAACAAGCTCTGACCCTGGGGCTGGGGCCTGAGGTGCGTCTGGTAGAAGCTGCCAGCATCGCCGAGCTTGAAGGCCACCTGGCTACCAAGAACGATTGGGACTTGGTCCTGCTCGACCTCAACATGCCCGGCGCCTACGGTTTTTCCGGCCTGGTGCTGTTACGCGGTCAGTATCCGCACATCCCCGTGGTGATGATTTCCGCCCAGGAAGAGGCTTGCGTGGTCAACCGCTCCCGCG
Source organism: Pseudomonas spartinae (assembly GCF_965197125.1). Classification (NCBI taxonomy): domain Bacteria; kingdom Pseudomonadati; phylum Pseudomonadota; class Gammaproteobacteria; order Pseudomonadales; family Pseudomonadaceae; genus Pseudomonas; species Pseudomonas spartinae. The sequence goes on along the minus strand of NZ_CBDAMB010000008.1, from coordinate 246,218 downwards.
AGTTCGGTGCCAGCGGTTTCATTCCCAAATCCAGTCCTCTGGAAACCCTGCAGCAGGCCGTGCGCCAGGTGCTCGATGGTGACACCTGGTGGCCGCCTCTGGCCGAGGAGGGCGCACCGGTTTCCGACGAGGCCAGGGCCGCCAGCGCCGGTCTCGCCAGCCTGACACCGCAGCAGTTTCGTGTGCTGACCATGGTCTGTGAAGGCCTGCTGAACAAGCAGATCGCATACGAGTTGAGCGTGTCCGAAGCGACGGTCAAGGCGCATGTCACGGCGATTTTCCGCAAGCTTGGCGTGCGCACCCGCACCCAGGCGGCGTTGTTGCTGCAGCAGATGGAGTCGATCCCTGCGCAGTGAGACGCTATCTGCTGCGCGTCGGTGCGCCGCGGTAAAGTCAGTAAACTGCGCGGCCTCCTTGCAGCCCTCTGGCTCGCATATGCTCTTGCGCCGCGGATGCAGTAAGCTGCGCGCCTCTTCCAGCAGGAGTGAGGCGCATGTCGCCATTCAAGGGCCAGACCGGCCTGAAACGTATCCTCAACGCCGCCAGTTATTCACTCGATGGCCTGCGCGCAGCGTTTCTCGGCGAAGCGGCCTTTCGTCAACTGGTGCTGCTCAATCTGGTACTGATTCCGTCGGCTTTTCTGCTCGACGTCAGCCGAGGCGAGCGCGCCTTGATGGTGGCCGTGTGTCTGCTGGCGCTGATCGTCGAGTTGCTCAACTCGGCCATCGAGGCAGCCATCGACCGTATTTCCCTTGAACGCCACCCGTTGTCGAAGAACGCCAAGGACATGGGCAGTGCCGCGCAGTTGGTGGCGCTGGGCATGATCGCCTCGGTCTGGGCGATCATCCTGCTTGGCTGAAACACTCAGACGATCGGCGGCAGCACGATCTGATCGCTACGACTGACGCCGGCAGTCAGCGCGCGACACTGCTCGAGAAACTCGCGCATGGCTGCCGTCTGGTACTTTTGCTTGTGCCAGATGAAGTAGAACTGCCGACGCAGATCCAGTTCCGGCGTTTCCACCGGCATCAGGCTGCCGCGACGGAAGGCGTCGCGCAGCGCCAGGCGCGAGATGCAGCCGATGCCCAGGCCGGACTCCACGGCGCGCTTGATCGCCTCGGTGTGTTCCAGCTCCAGGCGAATATTCAGATTGCGCGGGTGATGACGCATGGCCTGATCGAAGGTCAGCCGCGTGCCCGACCCTTGTTCACGCAGGATCCAGGCTTCGTGCGTCAGTTCTTCCAGGGTCGCGCTGCCGCGCTGGGCCAGTGGGTGTTGCGGCGCGCAGAACACCACCAGCTCGTCCTCGACCCAGGGCTGCACTTCGATATCCGGGTGCTGGCAGTCGCCTTCGATCAAGCCCATATCCAGTTCGTAGTGCGCGATCTGCTGCACCACGTGGGCAGTGTTATGCACCTGCAGCTTCACCCGACATTCGGGATGGTGCTGCATGAAGCTGCCGATCAGCAGGGTGGCGAGGTAGTTGCCCACGGTGAGGGTAGCGCCGACGTTCAGCGATCCATAGCCACTCTTGCCGCCCAGCAGGCGTTCGATCTCGCGGGCCTGGTCGATCAGCGCCACCGCCTCGGGTAGCAACTGTCGGCCCAGGGCGTTGAGCGCAAGGCGTTTGCCGGCGCGGTCGAACAACTGGCAGTCGGACTGGCGCTCCAGTTCTGTCAGCGAGGTGCTGGTGGCCGACTGCGACAATGCGAGCGACTGCGCCGCGCGCGAGACGCTTTCATGCTGCGCCACGGCAACGAATACCTGAAGTTGTCTGAGGGTAAATCGCATATCTATATAACCGATAACCTATATCTTGATAATCCACTTAACAGATATTGTTGTCGCGAATAGAATGCCGCGCAACAGCGCTCTTGGCGTCGTAGTATTCGAGGAAATCATCATGAGCAATATGAACGTCGAGCGCGTGCTCAGCGTCCACCACTGGAACGATACGTTGTTCAGCTTCAAGTGCACCCGTGATCCGGGCCTGCGCTTCGAGAATGGCCAGTTCGTGATGATCGGTCTGCAGCAGGACAGCGGCCGTCCGCTGATGCGTGCCTACTCCATCGCCAGCCCGAACTGGGAAGAGCACCTGGAGTTCTTCAGCATCAAGGTGCCGGACGGCCCGCTGACCTCGCAGCTGCAGCACCTAAAGGAAGGCGACGAGATCATCATCAGCAAGAAGCCCACCGGCACGCTGGTGCTCGATGACCTCAACCCCGGCAAACACCTCTATCTGCTCAGCACCGGCACCGGCCTGGCACCGTTCATGAGCGTGATCCAGGACCCGGAGACCTACGAGCGTTTCGAGAAGGTGATTCTGGTTCATGGTGTGCGCTACGTGAACGAAGTCGCCTACCGCGAATTCATCACCGAGCATCTGCCGCAGAACGAGTTCTTCGGCGAAGCGCTGAAAGGCAAGCTGATCTACTACCCGACCGTGACCCGCGAGCCGTTCGAGAATCAGGGACGCCTGACCGACCTGATGCGCAGCGGCAAGCTGTTCGCCGACATCGGCCTGCCACCGATCAACCCGCAGGACGACCGCGCCATGATCTGCGGTAGCCCGAGCATGCTCGATGAGACCAGCGAAGTGCTCGACAGCTTCGGCCTGAAGATCTCCCCGCGCATGCGTGAGCCGGGTGATTACCTGATCGAGCGCGCCTTCGTCGAGAAATAAGCTTTCGATCTGCTGCGCGTCGGCCCTGCTGCGTTAAAAACAGGCTCGAAATGCTCATGTGCTACAGCACACTCCGCTTTCTCGCCTGTTTTTGCCTTGCATGACTCTAGCTCGCGAGATCGAATGAAAAGCCGCCCAATTGGGCGGCTTTGTCGTTCGTGGGGCTTGTAGCCAGGATGCAATCCGGGGAGAGCGTAATTGCAATCTCCTGAATTGTGCATCCGGGCTACGGGTTACATCAGCGTCTTACAGGCGCTTGGCGTCGATGATCAGCACCGGCTCGCGCGGTACGTTCTGGTGCATGCCGCGGTTGCCGGTGGGCACCTGGGCGATTTTGTCCACCACCTCCATGCCGCGGGTCACCTTGCCGAACACGGCGTAGCCGAAATCGCGTGAACTGTGGTCGAGGAAGGCATTGTCCTTGTGGTTGATGAAGAACTGGCTGGTCGCCGAGTCGCGGGCCTGGGTACGGGCCATGGCCAGGGTGCCACGTACGTTGTGCAGGCCGTTGTCGGCCTCGTTCTTGATCGGCGCTTCGGTGTCCTTCTGACGCATGTCGGCATCGAAACCGCCACCCTGGACCATGAAGCCCGGGATCACCCGATGGAACTGGGTACCGTTGTAGAAGCCGCTGTCGACGTACTTGAGAAAGTTTTGCGTGCTGATTGGTGCCTTGTCGGCAGCCAGCTCCACTTCCACTTCACCCAGGCTGGTGGTCAGCAGAACCTTGGGGTTTTCCGCGGCCAGCAGGCTGGAGGACAGCAGCAGGGCGCCGGTGGCGAGAACGAGTTGCTTGAGCATGATGGTCAGTTTTCCTTGTTGGCAGTCTCGCCGAGAAAGGCGAGCAGGGCGTTATTAAAGCGTTCCGGTTGATCCATTGGTGTGGCGTGGCGCGAGTTTTCGATGATCAGCAGGCGCGCGTTGGGCATTTCTGCCACGTACTCGCGTTTGCGTTCAACGGGCGTGTAGTCGTGGTCGGCGGCGATCACCAGGGTAGGACAGGTGATGCGTTTGAGGCGTTCCCGCACCCCCCAGCCGATGATCGCATCGAGGCTGGCGAGGTAGGCACGCTTGTCGTTCTGCGGCCAGCGCTCTTCGATCTTGCGCCGCAGCTCGGCCTGTTCCGGGTGCGGGAACAGCAGCTTGGCCAGGGCCTTGGCGATGGTCTCCAGGCTGAGCAGGCGCGATAGCGTCCAGCGCTTGCCGATCTCCAGCCAGTCGCGTGCGCTCTTGGCCTTCACCTCGGGGGCGCTGTTGATGATGGTCAGGCTGCGCAACAGCTCGGGGTGGTCGACGCCAATCTGAAAGCCGATCATGCCGCCCATGGAAATGCCCACCAGGTGCACGGCGGGCAGCTGCAGGTGTTCGATCAGGGCGGTGACATCCTCGGCGAAGTCGATGATGCGATAGGCTCCGCGCGGCTTGTCCGAGCGGCCATGGCCGCGCACGTCGAGAGCAATCACCCGGTAGTGCTGGGCGAGCAGCGGGATCTGATATTCCCAGTCGCGCGTACTCGAGCCCAGACCGTGGACCAGCAGCACGGGCGCACCGTGACCGTAATCCTCGTAATGCAGCTGGCAACCATCGTTGTCGAAATAGGGCATGGCGCAATGCTCAGTTGGTGGACTGCGGTGCGGCGAAGGGCGCGTCCAAGGGGACGGCATCGAAGTTCTTGATCAGCTCGATGAGGATCTGCGTAGCCGGGCCCAACACGCGATCCTTGTTGCTGTAGAGGAAGAAGCGCGGCTTGCGGATGGCGCCCTGGCCCAGCGGCAGTGGTTTGAGCAGGCCTTCCTGGACTTCGCGGACGATCAGATGGCGGGGCAGCCAGGCGAAGCCCAGGCCACTGCTGACGAAGGTGCGCGCGGTCGGCAGGCTGCCCACCGTCCAGCGCTGCTCGGCGCCCAGCCAGCCGGCGTCGCGCGGTTGCAGGCGGCCACTGTCGCGGGTGACCACCTGCATCTGGCCTTCCAGATCCTGAAAGCTCAGCTCGCGTTGCAGGCGGTGCAGCGGGTGCTCCGGATTGGCCACGGCAACGAATTCGACCTCATTGAGCTCGATGCCCAGATGGCCGGTGATGTTCAGCGCGCTGATGGCCAGGTCGGCGGTGCCTTCGAGCAGGACCTCCTCGACCCCGGACAGCACCTCCTCACGCAGGCGCACGCGGCAGCCGCGGCTCTGCGGCATGAAGGCGGTCAGTGCGCGGACGATATTGGCGGTGGGGTAGGCGGCGTCCACCACCAGGCGCACTTCGGCTTCCCAGCCTTGTTCCATGTGGTGGGCCAGGTCTTCCAGCTGGCTGGCTTGCTTGACCAGTTGCCGTGAGCGACGCAGCAGCACGTCGCCGGCCTCGGTCAGTACGGCCTTGCGCCCATCGATGCGCAGCAGCGGTACGCCGAGCTGTTCCTGCATGCGGGCCACGGTATAGCTGACCGAGGACTGCGAGCGGTGCAGCACTTCGGCGGCCTGGGCGAAGCCGCCCTGGTCTACCACTGCCTGCAGCGTGCGCCATTGATCCAGGGTTACGCGAGGAGCTTTCATTGCATCATCCTGCCTGAGTCGACTGTTATCGCCGACGATCTCCACCTACACTGGCTCTCCCATGTTGGAGAGCACCGATGAAAAAAATAATCTGCTTGCTGTTCGCTTTCGTGCCCCTGGCTGCCAATGCCTACCCCATCGAGGTGGAAAAACAGTTCAACGGTGCCGAGGTCTCCGCGACCACTCAGGAAATAGACCACAACATGGCGGCGTTGATGCTCTACAACTACGGTCAGAGCGAGGCCGAGTGCAGCGCCGTGTTCCGCAATGGCCCCGAAGCGCCACGCACCCGGCGTACCCTGTTGGCGCCCGGCGCGAGCAACAACATGACGGTCAAGTTCACCCGTAGCGTGATTCGCCTGCGGGTCAATCTGACCTGCAATCTGAAGTGATCAAAGCCTAGATGCGGCGAAGTAATAAATCAAATTAGTCGATATATGTAAGCGGATATTTACGCTTTTTAATCGAAAGTTGCATCTCTACTCTGTGCTCCATCGACTCTTGTTCACCTCGATGGAGCCTCAGACATGTCCCGTATTCTCGTAATCGAAAGCAGTGCCCGCCAGCAAGGTTCGGTCTCCCGCGAGCTGACCCAGCAATTCATCGCCAACTGGCAGGTTGCGCACCCGGCTGATCAGATTCAGCTACGTGACCTGGCAGCCGAGCCCGTACCGCACCTCGACGCCACGCTGCTGGGTGGCTGGATGACGCCGAGCGAGCAGCAGAGCGAAGCCGAGAAAGCTGCCCTGGCGCGCTCCAATCAACTGACCGATGAACTGCTGGCCGCCGATGTACTGGTGCTGGCCGCGCCGATGTACAACTTCGCCATCCCCAGCACCTTGAAGGCCTGGCTGGATCATGTGCTGCGCGCCGGGGTCACCTTCAAGTACACCGAAACCGGCCCGCAGGGCCTGCTGACCGGCAAGCGTGCCTTCGTGCTCACCGCCCGCGGCGGCATCTACGCCGGCAGCGGCCTGGATCACCAGGAACCCTACCTGCGTCAGGCGCTGGCCTTCATCGGTATCCACGATGTGCAGTTCATTCACGCCGAAGGCCTGAACATGGGCGCCGAGTTCAGCGAAAAAGGTCTGGCCCAGGCCAAGGCCAAGCTGGCTGACGTGGCCTGATAACGTTCCGACTCTCCTGAGCGCCCGTTCGCGGGCGTGCTATGCCGGTCGCTTCCCCTGAAGTGGCCGGCTTTTTTATAGGGCTGCCCAGCGGCCTGCCGGGGTATGGATTGTCCGGCGCGGGGGAACGCGCTAAGGTCGCCGCCTTCGTTCGGAGGTGGCTGTGCGATATCTGCTGATAGTGACCCTGCTGTGGGCTTTTTCCTTCAGCCTGATCGGTGAGTACCTGGCTGGTCGGGTCGACAGCTACTTCGCGGTACTGACGCGCATCGTCATCGCCGGTCTGCTGTTCGTGCCGCTGACCCGCTGGCGTGGTCATGCCCCGGCCTTCGTGCGCGGCATGCTGCTGATCGGCGCACTGCAGTTCGGCATCACCTACGTCTGCCTGTATCTCAGCTTCTCGGTGCTCAGCGTGCCGGAAGTGCTGCTGTTCACCATACTCACACCGCTGCACGTGACGCTGATCGAAGATGCGCTCAATCGCAGGTTCAACCCCTGGGCGCTGGCCGCCGCGCTGGTGGCCGTGATGGGGGCGGGCATCATCCGTTACGACGGCATCAGCAGCGGCTTCCTGCTCGGCTTCCTGCTGCTGCAGGTGGCCAACTTCACTTTCGCGGCCGGTCAGGTGCTGTACAAGCATCTGCTGCTCAGGCACCCCTCGAGCGAGCCGCAATACAAGCGCTTCGGTTTCTTCTATCTGGGCGCGCTGCTGATTGCGCTGCCAGCCTTCCTGCTGCTGGGTAACGGCGAGCGTCTGCCCAGCACCCCGTTGCAGTGGGGCGTGCTGGTCTGGCTCGGCGTGGTCGCCTCAGGGCTCGGCCTGTATTGGTGGAACAAGGGCGCCAGCCTGGTCGATGGCGGCACTCTGGCGGTGATGAACAACGCGCTGGTGCCGGCCGGATTGCTGGTCAATCTGTTGATCTGGAACCACGATGCCGATCTGCTGCGCCTGGCGTTGGGCGGGGCGGTGATCGCGGCGTCGCTGCCACTGGTCAATCTGGGGCGTACGCGCCGACCGCCTACCGAGGTGCATTGATGCAACTGTCCGGGCGTGGTGTGGCGCTGTCGGTTACCGCTTCGGTGCTGTTCGCTGTGCTGCCTGGCTATGTGCAGTGGCTGGCGCCGCTCGATGGCGTGCAGATATTCGCTCAGCGCGTGCTCTGGTCGATTCCTCTGGTCCTGCTGCTGGTGGTGCTGGCGGGGCAGACCGCATTGCTGCGCGAGACCTTCTTGCGTCTGCGCCGCGAGCCGCTGCTGTTGGTCGCCTGTCCGGTGGCGGCGGCGCTGATCGGCGTGCAGTGGGGGCTGTTTCTCTGGGCGCCGCTGGCAGGACACATGCTGGAAGTGTCCATGGGTTACTTCCTTCTGCCCTTGGCGATAGTGCTGACCGGCCGGCTGTTCTATGGCGAGCGCCTGCGGCCGTTGCAGCAGCTGGCGGTAACCTGCGCGGTGCTCGGCGTACTGCACGAACTCTGGCGCACCCAGGCGTTCTCCTGGCTGACGCTGATCACCGCGCTGGGCTATCCGCCTTACTTCATCTTGCGCCGCTGGATGCGTCTGGATGCGCTGTCCGGATTCGTGTTGGAGATGCTGATGCTGGCGCCGCTGGCGATCTGGCTGATCGTCGCCTACGGTCCCGCTGGCGCATTCGCCGAGCGCCCGCTGCTATGGCTGCTGGTGCCGGTGATGGCGTTGATCGGCACGCTGGCCTTCGCCGCCTACATGGCGTCCAGCCGGATGCTGCCTTTGGGGCTGTTCGGCATTCTCAGTTATGTCGAGCCGGTGTTGCTGTTCGCCGTGTCGCTACTGGTGTTGGGCGAGAGCTTCGATACCGGGCAATGGCTGACCTACCTGCCGATCTGGGTGGCTGTGCTGCTGGTGGGGTGGGACAGCGCCCGGCTGCTGCGCAAGCAGCAGCTCGAGAACATCAGGCCGCGCTGATACGCGGCGCTGGGATCTGCGTTGGCATGCTGAGCGGCTTCTGCACCTGGTAGTGCACCTGCAGCGTGCCGCTGTTGAAGCGGCGCTGGTCACTCAGCGTCAGGCTGCGCTCCATGCCGGTCGCCAGCAGCGGAATACCGGCACCGAGCAGGTGTGGCACCAGGTTGATCACCACTTCGTCGATCAGGCCGGCGGTGTAGCAGTTGCCTGCCAGCAGGCTGCCGCCAACCAGCCAGATACGCTGAAAACCGGCCTCGTTCAGCGCCGCCACGGCCTGGGCGGGCGTGCAGTGGGTCAGCTGGATTTCGTCCGCAGCGCGTGGCAGGGCGAGGCGCGTCAGCACCACGCAGGGCTTGCCGGGGTAGGGCCAGGGGCCGCCCCGCTTGAGCAGCGCTTCGTAGGTGCCACGGCCCATCAGCAGGGCATCGATAGCGGAGTAAAAGTACTGAAACGCGTACTCTTCATCGGCCTTGCGTAGAGAGTCGAACCAGTCGAGGCGGCCATCGGGGCGAGCGATGTAGCCATCAAGGCTGGACGTGACGTGGTAGATCAGTGACGTGTTCATCGTTGCACCTCGGCGGGCCATCCGAAAATTGGAGTGGCGCCGCCGGGACAAGTTCGTCGTACGCCGTGCCGCTTGTCGGCTGGCTGTGCGATAACTGATCAGTCCAGCACGTTGCGCAGGATTTCGTAGATGATCCCCGTCGCGACAGCGACCAGCACCACGTCGCGGCCGATCTGCTTCCACTCGTAGCCGTCGTAATGGGGTAGGCGCGAGGTCACGCGGCTGTCGAAGTTCTTGGCGATGCCCGGGGGCAGTGGTTTGCCGCGGGCCAGATTCTTGGCGATGCCAGGCGGAAGTGAAGAGGTCGGGCCGATCAGCTGACGATTGTCGCCAAGGATGATGCGCACCTGGCCGATGTCCACGCTGGGGCCGCGCATGTCGATACGTACGCCGTCGTCGTGCTGGCCTGGCTTGCCCTTGCCGGGAGGTGGGCTGGCCAACGCTGGCGATGCCGCGAGCAGGATGCACAGGCCGATGCTGAGGGTGGTTTGAATTCTGTTGGTCATGGCGCACGACTCTTTGGTTGGTGCTGATTGGATATCAGCTTAGCCCTCCCGGTTCCTCGTCACCCATTGTGGATGTTGCCCGGATTTTGCCGTTCGTCGTCGCCTGAATGCGAGTTTCATGCAAAGAAATTCGGCCCCGACGGCGGAAACCGTTAGGCTATGCACCGTTTTGTCGATTTCTTTGAGGTAGTGCCCCCGTGTTTGCCCAATTCGCCCTGCATGAACGCCTGCTGAAAGCCGTGGCCGAGCTAAATTTCGTCGAGCCAACTGCGGTGCAGGCGGCAGCGATTCCGCCTGCGCTGGAGGGCAAGGACCTGCGGGTGATCGCCCAGACCGGTAGCGGCAAGACCGCCGCTTTCGTCCTGCCGCTGCTCAATCGTCTGCTCGGTGACGGCAATTCCAAGCAGCGCCTGAGCATTCGTGCGCTGATCCTGCTGCCGACCCGCGAACTGGCCCAGCAGACACTCAAGGAAGTCGAGCGCTTCGCCCAGTTCACCTTCCTCAAGGCTGGCCTGGTGACCGGTGGCGAGGACTTCAAGGTGCAGGCTGCGGTCATGCGCAAGATCGACATTCTGATTGGCACGCCGGGCCGTCTGATCGAGCACGCCAACGCTGGCAACCTGCCTCTGGAAGAGGTCGAAGTGCTGGTGTTCGACGAGGCCGACCGCATGCTCGACATGGGCTTCGCCGAAGACGCCCAGCGCCTGGCCGAGGCCTGCGGCCCGCACCAGACCCTGCTGTTCTCCGCCACGACCGGTGGCAACGGGCTGCGCGAGATGGTCGCCAAGGTCCTCAAGGACCCTCAGCACCTGATGCTCAACAGCGTCAGCCAGCTCAACGAAGGCACCCGTCAGCAGATCATCACGGCCGACCACAACTACCACAAGGAGCAGCTGGTCGACTGGTTGCTGACCAACGAGGCCTACGACAAGGCCATCGTCTTCACCAATACCCGGGTGCAGGCCGACCGCCTCTACGGCAAGCTGGTGACCGCCGGAATCAAGGCTTTCGTACTGCACGGCGAGAAGGATCAGAAGGATCGCAAGCTGGCCATCGAGCGTCTGCGCCAGGGCGCGGTCAAGGTGCTGGTGGCCACGGATGTGGCGGCGCGCGGCCTGGACGTCGAAGGCCTGGATCTGGTGATCAACTTCGACATGCCGCGCTCCGGCGACGAGTACGTGCACCGTATCGGTCGTACCGGCCGCGCCGGTGGCGAGGGCCTGGCGGTATCGCTGATCTGCCATACCGACTGGAACCTGATGTCGAGCATCGAGCGCTACCTCAAGCAGCGTTTCGAGCGCCGCACCATCAAGGAGCTCAAAGGCGTCTACCAGGGGCCGAAGAACCTCAAGGCTTCCGGCAAGGCCGCCGGCAGCAAGAAGAAAAAGACCGAGAAGAAAGACCCGAAGAAGGCCACCGCGTCCAAGCGCAAGACCGGCCCGCGTCCGGCTGGCAAGCCGTCAGGTCTGGTCAGTGCAGACGGCAGCGCGCCACTCAAGCGCAAGAAGCCGGCTGCAGAGTGATCACAGAGCGGTGGACGACGCTTCATCCGTCCACCGCTCTGTGATCGCGATGGTGGATGAAAAGAGCGTCATCCACCCTACTGCCTGAAGCCCCCTACCGTTTCACTCCACCCCGACGAAACCACCGGTCTGATGCTGCCACAGGCGTGCGTACAGGCCGCCACGGGCGATCAGTTCGGCGTGGGTGCCGGTTTCGATGACCAGGCCTTGGTCGATCACCACCAGGCGATCCATGCGGGCGATGGTCGACAGGCGATGAGCGATGGCGATCACCGTCTTGCCCTCCATCAGGCTGTCCAGGCTCTCCTGAATGGCCGCTTCCACTTCCGAGTCCAGCGCCGAGGTGGCTTCGTCCAGCACCAGGATCGGCGCGTCCTTGAGCAGTACACGGGCGATGGCGATGCGCTGACGCTGGCCGCCGGACAGTTTCACGCCACGTTCGCCCACCTGCGCATCCATGCCGCGTCCGCCCTGGCTGTCATCGAGCGTGGGGATGAAGGCATCGGCGCGTGCCTTGCGCACCGCTTCCCAGAGCTCGTCGTCGCTGGCGTCGGGTTTGCCGTAACGCAGGTTGTCGCGGATCGAACGGTGCAGCAGGGAGGTGTCCTGCGTCACCACGCCGATGTTGGCGCGTAGGCTCTCCTGCGTAACCGTGGCGATGTCCTGGCCGTCGATCAGGATGTGGCCGCTTTCCAGGTCGTACAGGCGTAGCAGCAGGTTGACCAGGGTCGACTTGCCGGCACCGGAGGGGCCGACCAGGCCGATTTTTTCGCCGGGTGCGATGGCAATGTCCAGGCCGCTGATCACGCCGCCCTGCTTGCCGTAGTGGAAGTGGATGTCCTCGAAGCGCACGCTGCCCTGCTGCACTTCGATCGGCTTGGCGTTGGCGCGGTCGAGCACCTGGCGCGGCTGAACGATGCTTTGCATGCCGTCCTGCACCGTGCCGACGTTCTCGAAAATGCCGTTGACCACCCACATGATCCATTCGGCCATGTTGTTGATGCGGATCACCAGGCCCAGTGCCAGGGCGATGGCCCCTGTGGTGATCAGCGACTGGCTCCACAGCCACAGGGCCAGGGCGCCAGTGGCGACGATCAGCACGCCGTTGAGGCAGGTGACGAGAAAATCCAGTGCGGTGATGGTGCGCGACTGCAGGCGGAATTTTTCGAGCAGGTCCTGCATGGCTTCGCGGGCGTAGCTTTCCTCCTCTTGCGAGTGGGCGAACAGCTTGAGCGTGGCGATGTTGCTGTAGCCATCGACCACTCGCCCCATGACCTTCGAGCGCGCCGAAGAGGCGGCAGCCGAACGCGCCTTGATGCGTGGCACGAAATACCACAGTGCCGCGCTGTAACCGACGATCCACAAGGCCAGTGGCACCACCAGACGCAGGTCGGCGGCAGCGAACAGGTACAGCGCGCTGCCGGCGTAGACCACCACATGCCACAGCGCGTCGATCACCTGCATCGCCGAGTCGCGTAGCGAGGGGCCGGTCTGCATCACCCGCTGGGCGATGCGCCCGGCGAAGTCGTTCTGGAAGAAGTTCAGGCTCTGCTTGAGCACGTAGCGGTGGTTCTGCCAGCGAATCAGGTTGGTCAGGCCCGGGTTGATCGCCTGATGGGTGAGCAGGTTGTGCAGGCCGAACACGATGGGGCGGATGACCAGCGTCACCAGCAGCATCCACAGCAGCTCGTTCCGGTGTTCGCTGAAGAAGCTGTTGGCATCCGTGCTGGCCTGGGCCATGTCGATCAACTGGCCGAGGAAGCTGAACAGCGCCACCTCGATCAGGGCGGCGAAGAAGCCGATGACCAGCACTGCCAGCATCAGCGGCCATACCTGTTTCAGGTAGTGGCCGTAGAAGCGCAGCATGCCGGTTGGCGGAGCGACGTCGGGGCTGGGTTTGAAGACGTCGATCAGGGATTCGAAGCGGCGAAACAACATTGCAGGCATCCTGCCTCAATAGGGTTGGACGCCGATAGTAGCGCCGTTAGTGCGAGCGAGTCTCAGTTAAAAGCGGTTTCTGCAGTCCACCGGCCCAGGCCAGCAGTGGAACCTTCAGCTCGGGGTGCCAGATGCGCTTGAACAGCAGGGCCAGGTGTTCGATCTCGCCGCGCTCGAACGGCAGGCGGTCGATACGTTCGTGGACCTGCCATTGGCCGTCCCGCAGCTGAGCGAAGTCGAAGCGGAAGGGGTGGAAGCCGGTCATGCCCAGACGCAGGTCCGTGACGATCAAGTGCCCATCGACCTGGTCGTAGCGCAGCACGCCACCGGTGAACCATTGCAGTCTCTGGTGCATGGGCGCATCCGCCAGCAGCTCGCGCAGGTGCGTGCCGCGCGGCAAACGTTGCAGCGGCGGCGGCTCGTCGTCGAACCAGCCGACCAGCGCTTCGTGATAGTCCTCGCCATCGAGCACGATGACGCGCCACAGCAGGGTGTTGAACGGCGTTGGTGTGGTGAACAATTGTTCGGCCTGGATGCCCTGGCGCGCCAGCTCGCGCTCCACACGCTGTTCGGCCATGAATTTGCCGGCCAGGCTGAAGCCGATGTACAGCGTCGATATCGCCAGCGCCACAGCCGGCACGCGCCAGCTCTGTTCGCGTAGCCCGGTGAACAGGCTGATCAGTACCGCGGCGATCAGCGGCACGGTGTACAGCGGGTCGATGATGAACAGGCTCGACCAGGCCGTGGGCGTCGGCATCAGCGGCCAGAACAGCTGGGTGCCGTAGCTGGTGAAAGCGTCCAGCAGCGGATGGGTGATCAGTACCAGCCAGAGGGTCAGCAGGAGGCGATTGGCCGAGTATCCCGGGTGAGGGCGAAAGCGCCTGGCCAGCCAGGTCAGCAGCAGGGCAAAGCCGCTGAGGACGAACAGCGAGTGGCTGAAACCACGGTGGTAGGTCATGTTGGCAACGGCATCGCCGTACTCCATGACCACGTCCAGGTCGGGCACGGTGGCGAGTATGGCGCCGTACAGCAGCGCCTTGCGCCCTTGCCAGCGGCCGAGCAGCGCGCCCTGGATGCTGGCGCCAAGTACTGCCTGGGTTATGGAGTCCATCACGTGCTTCCGGAAAAAGACAGGCTGCTACGTTAGCCGAGGCGCCGCGCGAATGCCGTGGGGAAATTTCAAGCAAAGATTACAGCTGTGACAGGTATCCTGATGATCATGACCTTCAAGAAAACATGGCCATGCTGATCGTCTCCAACAGTGTTCACATTCCCGATGAAGAAATCGAACTGACCGCCATCCGCGCCCAAGGAGCTGGTGGGCAGAACGTCAACAAGGTGTCCAGTGCGGTGCATCTGCGTTTCGACAGCCAGGCGTCGTCGCTGCCGCCGTTCTACAAGGAGCGCCTGCTGACGTTTGCCGACAGTCGCATCACCGCTGACGGCGTGGTGATCATCAAGGCGCAGCAATACCGTACCCAGGAGCAGAATCGTGCCGACGCCCTCGAGCGCCTTGCCGAGTTGATCCGCACGTCCGGCAAGGTGGAGAAGAAGCGCCGCCCGACCAAGCCGACCCTCGGCTCGAAAAAGCGCCGCTTGGATGGCAAGAGCAAGCGCGGGGCGATCAAGGCGGGACGGGGCAAGGTGGATTTTTAGCCGCGCGCTGCCAGATACGCCTGGTAGTCGGGAATGCGGTACTCGTGCTGTTGCTCCAGCAGGGCGCTGCTGAGCATGTAATCGGCGCTGCTCTCGTTGCAGGCCACCGGGATGTTCCACACCGCAGCCACCCGCAGCAGGGCCTTGATGTCCGGGTCGTGTGGCTGTGGCTCGAACGGGTCCCAGAAGAACACCAGCATGTCCACGCGTTGCTCGGCGATGCGCGCGCCGATCTGCTGGTCGCCACCCAGCGGGCCGCTGATCATGCTCTCCACCGGCAGGTCCAGGCGCTTGCTCAGAAGCAGGCCGGTGGTGCCGGTGGCCAGTAGCTGATGCTTGGCCAGTCGCTCGCGCTGACGTTCGCACCAGTCCAGCAGGAAGCCTTTGCAATGATCATGCGCCACCAGGGCGATACGCTTGCGCGCCGGCAGCCGGGCAAGGGTGAAGCTGATACGGCTCATCGAGCCTCCTCGTTCAGTCAAGGCGGGCCAGGGCCCTGCAGTTGTCCAGCATACGGTTGGAGAAGCCCCACTCGTTGTCATACCAGGCCATGACCTTGAGCAGCCTGCCGCTAAGCTTGGTGTGGTTGGCGTCGAAGATCGATGACAGCGGGTTGTGGTTGAAGTCGCAGGACACCAGCGGCAGCGCGTTGTAGCCCAGCACCGGCGACTGCTCGCTGGCGGCCTTGAGCAGGGCGTTGACTTCCTCGGCGGTGGTCTCGCGCTTGATCTGCAGGGTCAGGTCGACCAGCGAGACGTTGATCACCGGTACTCGCACCGCCATGCCGGTGAGCTTGCCAGCCAGCTCCGGCAGCACCAGGCCGACCGCTTCGGCAGCACCGGTTTTGGTCGGGATCATCGACTGGGTCGCCGAGCGTGCTCGGTACAGGTCGCTGTGGTAGACGTCGGACAGGTTCTGGTCATTGGTGTAGGCGTGGATGGTGGTCATCAGGCCCTGTTCGATACCCAGTTCACGGTGCAGCACCTGCGCGACCGGCGCCAGGCAGTTGGTGGTGCACGAGGCGTTGGAGATGATCTGCATGTCGGGGGTCAGCACCTGCTCGTTGACGCCATACACCACGGTGGCATCGGCGCCCTTGGCGGGGGCGGAGATCAAGACCTTGCGCGCACCGGCGGCGAGATGCGCAGCGGCCTTGTCGCGATCGGTGAACAGCCCGGTGCATTCCAGCACGACATCCACCTGATGGCTCTTCCAGGGCAGTTCCGCCGGGTTGCGAATGGCACTGACGGCGATGCGATCACCCTTGATCCACAGGCTTTCACCGTCGACCCTGACCTCTTCGGCGAAGTGGCCGTGAACGCTGTCGTACTGCAGCAGGTGAGCGTTGATGGTGCTGTCGCCGAGGTCGTTGATGGCCACGACCTGCAGGTCCTGACGATAATTCTGGGTATAGAGTGCACGTAGTACATTGCGGCCGATACGGCCGAAGCCATTGATGGCGATTCGTAGTGTCATGGCGAGGGTCTCGTAAATTTGTTGTTAGAATTACAAGATTATGCCCATTGCTCTAGAAATCAAGCCCACTGAGTGGCAGTATTTTGTTGTAAATACAAACAGACGCTAGCTGCTAGCCTGGAGATTCCCCATGCATCCCCGCGTTGTTGAAGTTACCGAACGTCTTGTCGAGCGCAGTCGCGCCACGCGTCAGCGCTACCTTGAGATGATCCGCGCCGCCGCCAGCGAGGGGCCGCAGCGTGGCAAGCTGCAATGCGCCAACTTCGCTCACGGGGTGGCCGGCTGCAGTGGTGACGACAAGCAGACCTTGCGTCTGATGGATGCGGCCAACGTGGCCATCATTTCTGCTTACAACGACATGTTGTCGGCGCATCAGCCTTACGAGACCTTTCCTGAACAGATCAAGCAGGCCCTGCGTGAGCTGGGTTCGGTTGGGCAGTTCGCCGGTGGCGTACCGGCCATGTGCGATGGCGTCACCCAGGGCGAGCCGGGCATGGAGCTGGGCATTGCCAGCCGCGAGGTGATCGCCATGTCCACCGCTGTGGCGCTGTCGCACAACATGTTCGACGCTGCGCTGTACCTGGGGGTGTGCGACAAGATCGTGCCAGGGCTGGTGATGGGCGCCCTGCGTTTTGGTCATCTGCCGTCCATGTTCGTGCCGGCAGGGCCCATGACCTCGGGGCTGTCCAACAAGGAGAAAGCCGACGTGCGTCAGCGTTATGCCGAGGGCAAGGCGACGCGCGACGAGCTGCTGGCCGCGGAGATGGCTGCTTACCACGGGCCAGGTACCTGTACGTTCTACGGTACGGCCAACACCAACCAGTTGCTCATGGAGGTGATGGGCCTGCACCTGCCGGGTGCATCCTTCATCAATCCGGGTACGCCGCTGCGTGATGCACTGACCCGTGAGGCGGCGCAGCAGGTTACGCGTCTGACCAAGCAAAGCGGCCAGTTCATGCCCATCGGCGAAATCGTCGACGAGCGCTGCCTGGTCAACTCCATCGTGGCCCTGCATGCCACCGGTGGCTCCACCAACCACACCCTGCACATGCCGGCCATCGCCCGCGCCGCTGGCATTCTGCTGACCTGGCAGGACATGGCCGATCTATCGGAAGTGGTACCGACCCTGGCGCACGTCTATCCCAATGGCAAGGCCGACATCAATCACTTCCAGGCCGCAGGCGGCATGGCCTTCCTGATCCGCGAGCTGCTCGACGCCGGGCTGCTGCATGAAGAGGTCAATACCGTGGCCGGGCGTGGCTTGTCGCGCTACACCCGGGAGCCTTTCCTCGAGGATGGCAAGCTGGTCTGGCGCGACGGGCCAAGCGAAAGCCTGGAGGAAGGGGTGCTGCGTCCCGTGGCGCGGCCGTTCTCGGCAGAAGGCGGCTTGCGCCTGATGCAGGGTAACCTCGGGCGTGGGGTGATGAAGGTGTCCGCAGTGGCGCCCGAGCATCAGGTGGTACAAGCACCGGCGCTGGTTTTCGAGGATCAGCTGGATCTGGTCGAGGCGTTCAAGGCGGGCAAGCTGGAGCGCGATTTCGTCGCCGTGGTGCGTTTTCAGGGGCCGCGTTGCAACGGCATGCCGGAACTGCACAAGATGACGCCCTACCTGGGCGTGTTGCAGGATCGCGGTTTCAAGGTGGCGTTGGTGACCGACGGGCGGATGTCCGGCGCCTCGGGCAAGATTCCGGCCGCCATTCATGTCTGCCCGGAATCCTTCGATGGCGGGCCGCTGGCGCGGGTGCGCGATGGCGATCTGATTCGCGTCGATGGCCAGACCGGCGAGCTGTTGCTGCAGGTCGACGAGGCCGAGTTCGCCTCGCGCCAGCCGGCAGCGCGGCCTGCTCCGGCCAGTGGCTGTGGGCGCGAGCTGTTCGCCTTCATGCGCCACAACTTCAGCCCAGCCGAGCAGGGGGCCAGTGCCTTTACCGAAAGCCTAGAGTCGCTGGTCTGAACAGGTAGGGTGGACAACGCGAAGCTTGTCCACCGTCTGTCCGAGTGGTGGATAAGCCTCATCCACCTTGCGGCTCATCAGATGCCCTGCGGAATCTCTTCGCCGCCCAGAGCGGTGAACAGCTCTGGCAGGAACTCCACCAGGGTCATCATCATCAGGATGAAGCTGGCGTCCTGCTGAGCCAGGGCGTCGTCACCGCCGTCCTGTTCGGCCTGTTCCTGCAGCACGTCCTCGAAGCGCAGGCGCTTGATGGTCAGTTTGTCGTCGAGCACGAAGGACAGCTTGTCCTGCCAGGCCAGCGACAGCTGGGTGACCTGCTTGCCGGTGGACAGGTGCAGCTGGATTTCTTCACTGGTCAGATCCTGACGCTTGCAACGCACCACACCGCCGTCTTCGTGGGTGTCGCGCAGCTCGCACTCATCGAGCACGAAGAAGCCTTCGGCAGCGCTCTGGTTCTTCAGCCAGTCGGTGAGGGTAGCGGTCGGCGCGATCTTCACCGACAGCGGGCGCACCGGCAGCGAGCCAATGGCTTCACGCAGGGTGGAAAGCAGGTCTTCGGCTTTCTTGGCGCTGGCGCTGTCGACCAGGATCAGGCCCTGCTTCGGCGCGATGGCGGCGAAGGTGCCGGATTTGCGGATGAACGCGCGCGGCAGGAAGGCCTGGACGATCTCGTCTTTGATCTGGTCGCGCTCTTTCTTGTACACCTTGCGCATCTGGGTGTTCTCGATCTCGTCGACCTTTTCCTTCAGTGCATCACGCACCACCGAACCCGGCAGGATGCGTTCTTCCTTGCGCGCGCCGATCAGCAGGAAGTCGCCGCTGACGTGCACCAGCGGAGCATCCGCGCCTTTGCCGAAGGGGGCGGTGAAACCGTAGGTGGTCAGCTCCTGGCTGGCGCAGGGACGTGCCGGCTTGCTCGACAGTGCTGTCTCCAGCGCTTCGGCGTCGAAAGGGATGTCCTGAGTGAGGCGGTAGACCAGCAGGTTACGAAACCACATGGGCGGGTGACTCTCCATTGATGATGAAGTCGCGGGGCGGCGCCGTCCTTGGGCAATTGCTTCGAGGAAAGCCGGCGCGCAGCGACGGATAAGGGTGGCGGGCCAACAACGGCAACCGCCGACACAGAGCGCGCATTATTCTCCGCTGGCGTGCTCAGGCCAACCCTGACAACGAGTCCTGCAGGAAATTCGCCGGTAGCGCCTAAGTTCTTGCTGCGCCGGTAAATTTTTTTGCGAAGGGGGCTTGCCAAGGTGCGGATCGCTCTCTAGAATGCGCCCCACTTCGAGAGTGAAGGGTGATTAGCTCAGCCGGGAGAGCATCTGCCTTACAAGCAGAGGGTCGGCGGTTCGATCCCGTCATCACCCACCAATCTCGCAGTTACGCGCAGCGGTAGTTCAGTCGGTTAGAATACCGGCCTGTCACGCCGGGGGTCGCGGGTTCGAGTCCCGTCCGCTGCGCCATTCTTTTCCTCGCTTCATCCCCTCCTGTGACAACATCTCGGCGTCCGCCGAATTTTTTCGAAAAATCCCTTTGTTTGCTTGAACTTATGCGCATCGCACGGCTCCTATGCCGTAGCCAGTGATTGCGGCGTACTGCTAAGCTCGCGCTTTCACACGACGGCCTTCGGGCGCATCTACAAGGAACAAGCATGAAACAGCATCGTTTGGCGGCAGCGGTTGCCCTGGTGGGCCTGGTGCTTGCCGGTTGCGATTCGCAAACCAGCGAAGTCGAACTCAAGAGCCCTGCGCAGAAAGCCTCCTACGGCATCGGCCTGAACATGGGCCGCAGTCTGTCCGAGGAAGGCATGGACGATCTGGATTCCAAGGCCGTCGCTCAGGGTATCGAGGACGCGCTGGCGAAGAAGGATCCGCGCATCAAGGATGAAGAGATGGTCGAGGCCTTCTCCTTCCTGCAGAACCGTGCGCAAGAGCGCATGACTGCGTTGAACAAGGAAGCCGCTGAAGCAGGCAAGAAATTCCTCGAAGAGAACGGCAAGCGTGAAGGTGTCGTCACCACCGCTTCCGGTCTGCAATACGAAGTGATCAAGAAGACCGACGGCGCCCAGCCGAAGGAAAGCGACGTAGTGACCGTTCACTACGAAGGCAAGCTGACCGATGGTAGTGTCTTCGACAGCTCCGTCGCTCGTGGCACCCCCATCGACCTGCCGGTCGGTGGCGTGATCCCGGGTTGGGTGGAAGGTCTGCAGCTGATGCACGTTGGTGAGAAGTACAAACTGTACATCCCCAGCGAGCTGGCTTACGGCGAGCAGAGCCCGTCCCCGGCAATTCCGGCCAACTCGGTGCTGGTGTTCGATCTGGAACTGATCGGCATCAAGGACCAGGCGGCTGCCGAGCAGACCGAGCCGACCGAGCAGTAACACTCGTTGCTCGATGAAAACGCCCCGTCTTGACGGGGCGTTTTCGTTTCAGGGATTGACCGGCAGGTTCGTGACGTTCGGGGTGTTACGCTTATGCACATTATGGGAAGCATTCCTAACAAGTTTGCACTACCGCCGAGCACTGCTCGTGTCAATCAGCAACTTGTTGATTTTAATGGATTTTATATGCTGTATAAAAAATATCCGATCTGAGCCGGGGCCCCGTGCCATGGGGCTTTGATAAGCTTGTCGAAAGTCTTTGCACAGATTTATCCACAGCTTCTGTGGGTAAGCGTGGCAAGCCCAGATAGCGCCTGGGTTGCCGAGGAGGTCGAATGAAAACTCCCTGGAAACTGACCCGTTACCTGCCGCTGGCTGCCCGCTTTCTACGCGAGGGCAGGTTGCCTGAGTTGCTCCGTGCCGTCGGTGACAAGCGCACGCCACAAGGACAACGCTTCGCCGCTCTGAAGGAGGATCTGCAGTTGTTGCGTGCGCTCAGCCTGGCCTGGTTCAAGGGTGAGTACCGGCAGATCAGCAGTCAGGCGTTGCTGATGGTGGTGGCTGCACTGCTGTATTTCATCACCCCGTTCGATGCCATCCCCGATTGGCTGGTTGGCGTTGGCTTCGTCGATGACCTGGCCGTTCTGGCCTGGGTGATGCGTACCTGGCGTGGCGAGCTGGAAGCCTTCAAGGCGTGGCGCGACGAGCAGAGTCCGGAGCGCCTGGCGCTCATTGAGCATCTGCCGAATGCTGAACGGGTCGATCCGCTGAACTCCTGAAGGCTTCATCCCGCCAGCGGTCGATCAGATGTCGATCACGTAGTTCCTGAAAAAACTCGTCCATTCGCTCGGCTGCAATGGGCAGGTGGCGGCTATAGGCACAGTACACCTGATAGCGCTGCACCACCCAGGGGCTGAAGCGCAGGTGCATCTCCGGGTGCTGGGCGAGCTTGTAGGCCAGGTTGCGCCGCATATCGATGACTGCATCCAGCCGCGCCTTGTCGAGCATGTGCAGGCTGGTCTCGAGGTCGCGCACGTCCTGCCTGCTGACCTGGCCGCTGGCTAAGGCGTTCATCAAAGGTTGGCTGTAGGTATAGCCGAGGCTGGTACCCAGCACCTTGCCATAGAGACTGTTCAGGTCGGTCAGCTCCGGTTGGTCCGTACGCTGCAGCAAGGCGTCTTCTTCGTCGTACAGCGGCGGTGACCAGTGATACTGCTGCGGCTGGCTGACCCACTCGGGGTTGCTGTTGCAGATCAGGTGCAGGCGACCCTGTTGCAGGTAGGGTTCCAGGCGATTGTTGGGGGTTTCGCGAAACTCAACGGGCAGCCCGAAGCGTTTGCTTATTTCCTGGCCGAGGCTGTGAGCCAGCCCATATTGCACCTGCTGCTGCTCAACGCCCACATAAGGCATGGTGTCGGCCGGGCCATAACCCCACAGCAGGCTCTCGGCATTAGCGAAGCTGCTCAGCAAGCCCAGCGACAATGCGCAGTACGTTCTCAAGACGACTCCCACGTGCAGATATCAGGCGCCGCTCCCGCGTGATCCGGCCATGGGAACCGTGCTCATACCTTGGCAGTATAGATCACGCCCTTGGCGCTACACGCCTGTTAAGATGGCCGCTACAAGGAAGGGGTCGAGGTCGTCGGCCCTGCTTTCCAACGGAGAGACTCATGACTGTGCAAATCATTGCCCGTGATGGCGAGCCGGAATATGCGGTGCTGCCCTGGGCTGACTATCAGGCCTTGTTGCAGGCCGCTGGGCGCCAACCTGCAGCAGCGCCCAGCGCAGCTGCGCGGGTTGTCGAGGCGCAGCGGCCAGGGCTCGATCAGCTTCGCGTGCTGCGAGAGGCCAAAGGGCTGGCGGCAGAGAGCCTGGCGCGCAGTGTCGGGATCAGCCCGCACTACCTGGCGATGATCGAGAGTGGCGAGCGCCAACCCGATGCCGCGATTCTGCGCTCGCTGGCCTGGGAACTGGGGCTGGAGGGCTGGTCTTGAGTGTACGTATCAGTCGCCAACACTGGCAGGCATTGCTGACCGAACTGGACGACGCGCGCCGTCAGCGCCATCTGCTTACCTATCGGGCACTGATCGAGCGACTCGATTTGCCGACGCCGGCCATGCAGACCCTGACTGCTGCGTTGGAGCACCTGGCCGCACTGGATGCGCGCGCTGAACGACCGCTGCGCAGCGCCCTGGTCATCAGCCAGGGGGCCAGCCGCCTGCCGCGCACCGGGTTCTTCGACTGTGTCACCCGTCTGGGGCGTTTCAGCGGTGCCTCCGACGGTGTGGCCGCTGCTTCCTGGCATGCCGCCGAAGTGGTCAGGGTGTTCGAATTCGATTATCCCGCCGATGTCTAGGTGGCTCTGGCAGTTACGTGCGCAGCTGGGCTATTGGCTGGCTCGGCGCCTGTTTCATTGGCCTGCGGCGTTGCGTCAGCCACGTCTATGGCAATGGATGCAAGGCCAGTACGGGCGCATGGCCAATCTTGGTGATACCCGTGCACAGAGCTTCTATGGCCACATCCTGCTGTTTCGTGGTCAGGGTCTCGGGGCGCGCGAGGAAGGGCTGAGGCTGTTGCGCCTGGCGGCCAATGGCGGGG
Organism: Pseudomonas spartinae; assembly: GCF_965197125.1. Classification (NCBI taxonomy): domain Bacteria; kingdom Pseudomonadati; phylum Pseudomonadota; class Gammaproteobacteria; order Pseudomonadales; family Pseudomonadaceae; genus Pseudomonas; species Pseudomonas spartinae. The sequence continues at coordinate 223,333 of NZ_CBDAMB010000008.1, read as the reverse complement.
ATGGCAAGGCCGCCTATCAGCTGGGCGTGCAATCCTTGCAGGGTGACACTCGCCAGGCGCCGGATGCCATGCAAGCGGTGCGCTGGTGGGAGATGGCGCTGGCGGCCGGCCATCCTCTGGCTGCTAGCCGCCTGAGCCAGCTCTATCGCGAGGGGGCTTGCGGCTTGGAGCCGGATGCGCAAACCGCCGAGCGCTATGCCGCCATGGCGCAGCACGGCGCTCGTTCAGGCCACTGAGCCTTCGATAATATGCAGGCTGTAGCCGGGAACGGCCTTGGCATGGCGCTTGGCTTCGGAGGCCAGCTCCGCCAGGCGCGAGGCATCGAGCTGTGCGCAGTCTTGCGTTCTCACGTGTACCACGCCGATCGAAAGCGACAGCAGTGCATATTCCTGGCGCTGCCCGTGGCGATTGTGGGCGATGAAACAGCCGGCCTGCAGATGCTCTTCGCGATAGAAGCGTCGGCACTGATTCTGGAAGTCCTCGATCAGTTTGCCTAGCTTGTCGCGCCACTGCGTCGAGCCAAGTACCAGCATGAAATCGTCCCCCCCGATGTGGCCGACGAAATCGCGCGCCGGGTCGACTCGGTCGTTCAGGCATTGCGCCAGGCAAAGCAGCACCTCGTCGCCCTTGGCATAGCCATAGAGATCGTTGAAGGGCTTGAAACTGTCGATGTCGACATAGCACACCGCCGCCTCGCGCTGCTGCTGCAGCAGACGGCCAAGGCATTGCTGGATCGGTACATTGCCTGGCAGCAGCGTGAGCGGGTTGGCGTGACGGGCCTGCTGCAGCTTCTGTTCGGTGATCAGTTTGAGTACGTCGATCACCCTGCCCAGGCCCAGATAGCGGCCATTCTGGATGATGATGAAGTCTTCTTCGATGCGCTGGCGCGCCCGGCTGGTAAGCAGGCGGCTGACCTTTTGCAGTGATTGCGTCAGCTCAACAGCGAGAAAGTCCTGGCTCATCAGGCGGCTTATGGGTTTGCGTGCGAACAGATCGGTGGCGAATGGCTTGAGTAGCGCTTCGGACAGCGAATGGCGGTGGACGATACCGACTGGCTGGTGCTGCGCATCCAGCACGGCGAGAGAGTTGAGGTTGGCCTGGGCACGGAAGACATCCAGCACCTCGGCGATGGCCGTGTGCTGGTCGACCGCTGGTTGCTCGTTGAGCAGGGCGCTGAGGTCATGATTGTCTTCGCTGAGACTGGTCTGGTTGCTCATCACCTGAGGCAGCAGTTGGCGCGCATCGCGTGGCGGTTTTTCCTGCGGCCTGCTGAGCAGGTAGCCCTGTACCAGGTCAACGCCCATCTCCGTCAGCACGGCCAGCTCTTCGGGCAGTTCGATCCCTTCGGCGATCACCTGGGCGCGCGAGGCTTCGGCCATTTTCAGGATGGAGCCGACGAATTCGCGCTTCACCGCATCCAGGTGGATACCGTCGATGAAGTGGCGATCGATCTTCACGTAGTCCGGGCGCAGCTCCGACCACAGGCGCAGGCTGGAATAGCCGGCGCCGAGGTCGTCCAGGGCGATGGAAAAGCCCATGGCGCGATAGTGATGCAGGGCATTGTCGAGTAGGGCAAAGTCTTCGGTGGGCGACTGTTCGGTGAGTTCGATCACCACCTGGCTGGGCGGGATGCCGAAGGCCTGCAGCAACTTCAGGGTGCGTCCCGGCTGGTGGCGGGGGTCGAGCAGCGACTCCGGCGAGACGTTGAGAAAGAGCTTGCCGCCCAGGCCCAGTGCACTGAAGCCTTTGCAGGCGCTCTTGCGACAGGCCATTTCCAGTTCGCTCAGGCGGCCTGCGTGGCGGGCCACGGCGAACAAGGTCAAGGGTGAGTGCAGCGGGCTGTTGGAGGGGCCTCGGGTCAGCGCCTCGTAGCCAAGAATGCGCTGTTCGGACAGCGAAACGATAGGTTGGAACAGACTGCTGAGGTCGCCGTGAGCAAGGATATTTCCCAGTGCGCTCAACTGCTCGGTGACGGTCATGGTGTTCTCGATCTGCCGGAAACGAAAGGGCCGGCGATGGCCGGCCCTTCATTTCACGACAGTTCGATGACGATTTGATGACGCTAGTGGAAACGCCTCAATGCAGCGCCAGGGATGGGTTCAGCCCCAGGTAGTCGATGAGGATATGCCCGGACTCCGAGAGATAGGCATCGTCCTCTGGTGTGCCCTTGTCCTCGACAGGCAGCGCGTCTTCATCTTCCTTGGCTAGCGCCGCGAGCGGTTTCTCGCCCTTGGCAACGCGGCGATCATTTTCCAGCTTGAGCTGCTTGGCCTCGATATCGGCTTGCCGTGCCCGGCGCTTCGCCTCATTCAGGCTAACGGTGGTTTCGGCCATCAGCTGTTTCGACAGGTCGATGCTGGCGCGGGTGAAGAGGAAGTCCGGATCGTGCGCGGTGCGCTGGTCATGCTTGCTCTGCAGTTGCTTGAGGAACGGCTTGATCGGGTCCAGCTCCGGTTTGATTGCCGGGCGGATGCTGTCCCAGGGCATGGCCGCGGGCAGGGCGCTCTCGCCGATGTCCTTGGTGTGCATGACGTCAGGGTAGGCGATATCCGGCAGTACGCCCTGGTGCTGGGTGCTCTGCCCGGAGACGCGATAGAACTTGGCCAGGGTCAGCTTCAGCTCGCCGTGGTTGAGCGGCTGGATAGTCTGCACCGTGCCCTTGCCGAAAGTCTGGCCACCGAGAATCAGTGCGCGGTGGTAGTCCTGCATGGCACCGGCGAAGATCTCCGAGGCTGACGCGGACAGGCGATTGACCAGTACGGCCAGAGGGCCGTTGTAGTAGATCCCCTTGTTCTCGTCGGCCAGCACGTCGACACGGCCGTCGGCATTGCGCACCAATACGGTCGGGCCCTGTTCGATGAACAGGCTGGTCAGCTCGGTGGCTTCCTGCAGAGAGCCGCCGCCGTTGTTGCGCAGATCGATGACCAGGCCATCGACTTTCTCTTCGCGCAGCTCATCGATCAGGCGTTTGACGTCGCGAGTGGTGCTCTTGTAGTTCGGGTCGCCGGCGCGGAAAGCCTTGAAGTCAAGGTAGAAGGCCGGCAGTTCGATCACGCCGAGCTTGTAGTCGCGGCCATCCTGGGTCAGGTGCAGCACTTTCTTCTTCGCTGCCTGCTCTTCGAGCTTGACCGCCTCACGGGTGATAGTAACTACCTTGCTGCTCTGGTCGCTGGGCGGATTGCTGGCCGGGATGACTTCCAGGCGCACGGTGGAGCCTTTCGGGCCGCGAATCAGCTTGACCACTTCGTCCAGGCGCCAGCCGATCACGTCGACCATTTCATCGTTGCCCTGGGCAACGCCGACGATCTTGTCGGCCGGTGCGATCTGCTTGCTCTTCTCGGCCGGGCCGGCAGGCACCAGGCGTACCACCTTGACGTGCTCGTTATCGCTTTGCAGGACGGCACCGATGCCTTCCAGCGACAGGCTCATGTTGATGTCGAAGTTTTCCGCGTTATCCGGCGACAGATAGGTGGTGTGGGGGTCGTAAGTGGTGGCGAACGCGTTGATGTAGGCCTGGAATACGTCCTCGCCACGGGTCTGCTTGAGACGCTTGAGCTGGTTCTTGTAACGCTTGGTCAGCAGCTCCTGGATGTCCTTGGTTTCCTTGCCGGCGATTTTCAGGCGCAGCACTTCATCTTTGACGCGCTTGCGCCACAGCTCGTCGAGCTCGGCGCGGTCTTTGGCCCAGGGCGCTTTCTCACGGTCGACCTGGAGGTCCTCGTCGACGCTGAAATCGATCTTGTCGACACCCTTGGCCAGCTCGGCCAGGGCGAAGTCGAGACGCTCCTGCAGGCGCGTCAGGTGACGGCGATAGATGGTGAAGCCTGGTTCGAGGTCGCCGCTTTTCAGCAGGTCGTCGAACTTGGTGCGCCACTGGTTGAATTCGGCGATATCGGCCGCGGTGAAATAGCTACGAGACGGATCGAGCAACTTCAGGTAGTTGTCATAGATCTGAATCGAACGCTCGTCATTGAGTGGCGGCTTGTTGTAGTGGTGGCGCTTGAGCAGTTCCACTACGTTGAGACTGGCGATCACCTGGTCACGATCCGGCTGCAGGTAGTCCCAATTGGTCGCTGTGGTGGTCTTGGCCGCCAGCGGCAGGGCACTGAAGCCGAGTACGAGGGCGAGGGCGGTGCTTGCTAGAGATCGCTTCATGCTGATTCGACGTAGTGGCAGTTGATAACGCATATTAGGCCGCATCTGAGGGCGCCAGGTTCCGTTGGCGCTAGGCAAAAGCCCAGCGGTCAGCGCTGGGCTCGGTTCACTTGCACTATGGAGGCAGCATGAAGGCATTGCAAGGCGTCGAAGGGCGTGCAGAGTGGCTGGAACAACCGGCACAGGCCTGTGATGCGGGGCAGATTCGGGTGAAGGTGGCTGCCGCTGGGCTCAATCGGGCTGACCTGTTGCAGCGTGCCGGGCTTTATCCACCGCCGCCTGGTGCCAGCCAGGCGCTGGGGCTGGAGTGTTCCGGGGTGGTTGTCGAGGTCGGCGCCGGTAGCGCCTGGCAGGTGGGGGATCGGGTCTGTTGCCTGCTCGCCGGCGGCGGCATGGTCGAAGAGGTGGTGCTCGATGCCCGCCACGCCATGCCGGTGCCCGAGGGGCTGAGCCTGGCCGAAGCCGCGGTGGTGCCGGAGGTATACGCCACGGCCTGGCTCAACCTGTTCCAGCTCGGTGCCCTGCGCCCGGGTGAGAAAGTCCTGCTGCATGCCGGTGCCAGCGGCGTGGGTTCGGCGGCGATCCAGCTGTGCAAGGCGTTCGGCAATCCGTGCTGGGTCAGCGTTGGCTCTGCCGAGCGATTGGCCTACTGCGAGGCGCTAGGCGCTCAGGGTGGCGCCCTGCGCGGCGAGGATCTGCAGGCATTGCGTGATTTCGGGCCGTTCGACGTGATTCTCGATCCGGTCGGCGGGAACTATGCGGCACTGAATCTGGAGTTGCTGGCCCGCGATGGTCGTTGGATCAATATTGGCTTGATGGGTGGGCGCGAGGCCACATTGGACCTGGCTCAGGTGCTGGGCAAGCGCATCCAGCTGATCGGCTCGACCCTGCGCAATCGTGATGACCAGTTCAAGGCCGACCTGTTGCGCGACCTGCAGCAGCAGGTCTGGCCGCTGTTCGCCGAAGGGCGATTGAAGCCGCAACTGGAGCGCAGTTTTGCGTTCAAAGACAGTGAAGCGGCGTTCGAGACACTCGCTGGTAATCAAGTCGCGGGTAAACTTGCGCTGCTGATTGACCCCAGCCTGGTCTGATCCAGCGCTGCAGCCCGCGTCTGGCGCAGGCTGCCACATCGATTGGTGCATTCAATCGATATCATGGTCGTAATCAATAAGCTTTTTTCCGTTAGGTAGCTAATATAGCGACCGTAGATTTTCTAACCCTCACAGAAACCTCAGAAGGAGTCAGAGATGTCCCTCATCAATACTCAAGTTCAGCCGTTCAAGGCCAACGCTTTCCACAACGGCGAATTCATCGAAGTCACCGAGCAGAGCCTGCAAGGCAAGTGGTCCGTACTGATCTTCATGCCGGCTGCCTTCACCTTCAACTGCCCGACCGAAATCGAAGACGCGGCCAACAACTACGCCGAGTTCCAGAAGGCCGGTGCCGAGGTCTACATCGTGACCACCGACACCCACTTCTCGCACAAGGTCTGGCACGAAACTTCGCCTGCCGTTGGCAAGGCTCAGTTCCCGCTGATCGGTGACCCGACTCACCAGCTGACCAACGCTTTCGGCGTGCACATCGCTGAAGAAGGTCTGGCTCTGCGTGGCACCTTCGTGATCAACCCGGAAGGCGTGATCAAGACCCTGGAAATCCACTCGAACGAAATCGCTCGTGACGTTTCCGAGACCCTGCGCAAGCTGAAGGCCGCCCAGTACACCGCCGCCAACCCGGGTCAGGTTTGCCCGGCCAAGTGGAAAGAAGGCGAAGCCACTCTGGCTCCTTCGCTGGACCTGGTTGGCAAGATCTAAAAACGGCTTCAGAGCTGCTGCGCTCGGCTAGGCAGCGTTGTAATCAGACTCGGGCTTGTCATGTACTTCAGTACACTCCGCGCCCTCGCCAGATTACGCCTTGCCTAGCCGTCGCTCGCGACGCTCTGAATTCCGTTTTGCAATTGCTACCTGCGCTGTTTGGGCCATTACCGGCCCTTGTGGTGCCCGATGCCCGGGCGCGATCCGTCCGGGCATTTTATTGCCCGAATTTTCGTATTTGAGGAATTTCCGCCATGTTGGACGCCAATCTTAAAGCCCAGTTGAAGGCCTACCTGGAAAAGGTCACCCTGCCGTTCGAGATCGTCGCGTCCCTCGATGACAGCGCGAAATCCCAGGAGCTGCAGGGCCTGCTCGAAGACATCGTCGGCCTGACCGACAAGATCACCCTGAAGACCGACGGCAGCGATGCCCGCCGCCCGTCGTTCTCGCTGGTGCGCCCCGGCGCGGATATCGGCCTGACTTTTGCCGGTATCCCCATGGGTCACGAGTTCACCTCGCTGGTGCTGGCATTGCTGCAGGTGGGCGGCCATCCGTCCAAACTGGATGCCGAGACCATCGAGCAGATCAAGAGCATAGAAGGCAAGTTCGAGTTCGAGACCTATTTCTCGCTCTCCTGCCAGAACTGCCCGGACGTGGTTCAGGCACTGAACCTGATGGCAGTGCTCAACCCCAATATCCGCAACGTCTCCATCGACGGCGCGTTGTTTCAGGAAGAGGTCGAGCGTCGCCAGATCATGGCCGTGCCGAGCATTTACCTGAACGGTGAGGTCTTCGCGTCCGGCCGCATGGACGTGAAGGAAATTCTCGCCAAGATCGATACCGGTGCCGCCAACCGCGACGCCGAGAAAATGAGCGCCAAGCAAGCCTTCGACGTGCTGGTGGTCGGCGGTGGCCCGGCCGGCGCTGCTGCGGCCATCTACGCCGCACGTAAAGGCATTCGCACTGCTATAGCCGCCGAACGCTTCGGTGGTCAGGTGCTCGATACCATGGCCATCGAGAACTTCATCTCGGTGAAGGAGACCGAAGGCCCGAAACTGGTGCGCGCTCTGGAAGAGCACGTCAAGGAATACGAAGTCGACGTGATGAACCTGCAGCGTGCTTCGGCGCTGGTACCTGCCAGCAGCGAAGGCGGCCTGCACGAAGTGAAGTTCGAGAACGGTGCGTCGCTCAAGGCCAAGACCGTGATCCTCTCCACCGGCGCACGCTGGCGCGAGATGGGCGTACCCGGCGAGCAGGAGTACAAGGCCAAGGGTGTGTGCTTCTGCCCGCACTGCGACGGCCCGCTGTTCAAGGGCAAGCGCGTGGCGGTGATCGGCGGCGGTAACTCCGGTGTCGAGGCAGCTATCGACCTGGCCGGTATCGTCGCCCACGTCACCCTGCTGGAATACGACAGCCAACTGCGTGCCGATGCCGTGCTGCAGAAGAAGCTCTACAGCCTGCCGAACGTCGACGTGATCACCAGCGCCCTGACCAGTGAAGTGACCGGCGATGGTCAGAAGGTCAACGGTCTGGTTTACAAGGATCGTAATTCCAGCGAGTTCCACGCTCTCGAACTGGAGGGCATATTCGTGCAGATCGGCCTGCTGCCCAACAGCGACTGGCTCAAGGGCACGGTGGAGCTGAGCCCGCGCGGCGAGATCATCGTCGATGCCCGCGGCCAGACCTCGCTGCCGGGGATCTTCGCGGCTGGCGACGTCACCACGGTGCCTTACAAGCAGATCGTCATCGCCGTGGGCGAGGGTGCCAAGGCCTCGCTGAGCGCCTTCGACCACCTGATCCGCCATAGCTGATCAAGCACTGCAGAAACGCAAAGGCCACCCCGAGGGGTGGCCTTTTTTGTTCGTGCTCTGTTGGGGCGCTTGAGCGGCGATCTGATCGCGGCTGAAGCCGCTCCTACGGGCACGCGATCATTCAGCGTTTGAGGCCACCCAGGGTCAGCGGCATCTGGCGGTTCACGTCCTTGTACAGCAGGTAGCGGAAGCGGCTCGGGCCGCCGGCGTAGCAGGCCTGCGGGCAGAAGGCGCGCAGCCACATGAAGTCGCCGGCTTCCACTTCGACCCAGTCCTGGTTGAGGCGATACACCGCCTTGCCTTCCAGCACGTACAGGCCGTGTTCCATGACGTGGGTTTCGGCAAAGGGGATCACGCCGCCCGGCTCGAAATTGACGATGTTGACGTGCATGTCATGGCGCATGTCGCTGATCTCGACGAAGCGCGTGGTGCTCCAGCGACCTTCGGTGCCGGGCATGACGATCGGCTCGATGTCCTGCTCGTGGGTGACGAAGGCTTCCGGGTAAGGCACGCCTTCGACCGGTTGATAGGCCTTGCGCAGCCAGTGAAAACGCACGGCTTCGCTGCCGTTGTTGCGCAGCGACCAAGCGCTTTCTGGCGGAATGAAGGCGTAGCTGCCAGGACGCAGGGCGTGCTGGGTGCCGTTCAGAGTCAGGTCGCAGGTGCCTTCGACGACGAAGATCACGCCTTCGGCGGTCGGGTCCAGCTCGGGTTTGTCGCTGCCGCCATTCGGGCTGACTTCGACGATGTACTGCGAAAAGGTTTCGGCGAAGCCGGTCAGCGGGCGGGCGATGACCCACATGCGCATGTTGTCCCAGAACGGCAGGTGGCTGGTGACGATGTCACGCATCACGCCTTTGGGGATCACGGCATAGGCTTCGGTAAACATGGCGCGGTCGGTCAGCAGTTGCTCCTGACCGGGATGACCGCCATGCGGTGCGTAGTAGTAGGGCGATTTGCTCATCGAGAGATTGCCTCGGCGGGTGAAGGGCGCAGGGATCGAACCCGGCGCGGAAAACTGACTCCCCTGCACTATAGGAATTCGCGGCTGGATTCGGAAATTAAATAGTAGAATGCCTGCCAGTGGCTTTCATGATGGGTGGCGATATGCTCGATCCGGTGCTGTTGCGCAGTTTCCTCGCCGTGGTGCAGACCGGCGGCTTTACCCGCGCGGCAGCCAGCCTGCACCTGACGCAGTCCACGGTCAGCCAGCAGGTTAGGCGACTGGAAGAGCAGATCGGCGCAGAGCTGCTCGACCGCAGTGGCCGCTACGTAGTGACCACCACCGAGGGCGAGCGCCTGCTGGGGTATGCCAACCGCATCGTCGCGCTGATGGACGAAGCCATGCTGGCGCTGGGGCAAAGCGCGGTGGAAGGCGAAGTGCGTCTCGGCGTGCCGGATGATTTCGCCGCCAACAGCTTGACGCCTTACCTGGCCGATTTCGCCGATGCGCATCCGGGCATTCGTCTGGAGATCACCAGCGGCCTCAGTCATGACGTGTGGCGTGCCTTCAACGCTGGTGAACTCGACCTGGCACTGATCAAGCAGCGCGCCGGCAGCGCCAAGGGTATGGCCAGCTGGGCCGAGCCGCTGGCCTGGCTCGACAGCCGGGCGCGCCCGGTGCTGGCACGCAACCCGGTGCCGCTGGCGGTGTTTCCACCCAACGGCCTGTATCGCCTGGAGATGACCCACGCCCTGGATGCCATGGGCAAACCCTGGCGTATCGCCTATGTCAGCAGCAGCTTGCCCGGCGTCAGCGCCGCAGCCGAAGGCGGGTTGGGCCTGACCCTGCTGCCGCGCCGATTGATCACGGCCGAGCACCGCGAACTCGGCGAAGCCGAAGGTTTTGCCCCGGTGGCGCCGGTGGAAGTCGCGCTGCATGCGCGCAACCAGTTACCCGGTTACGCGCGCGAGTTGGCAGCGGCGTTGATCGAGGCCTGCGCAGGCATCATGGCGCTGTAGGCACGGCTGCGCCTGCGCGTACCTGATACAGCGCGTCGGTTGTAGCCTGCCTTCAACTCCAGCTCAGAATGGGCCAGCCGGCCTGCTCGGCATGGGCGCGCAGGGTTGGGTCGGGATTGACGGTGAAGGGCTTGTCGACCCGTTGCAGTAGCGGCAGGTCGTTGCGCGAGTCGGAGTAGAAGCTGGCGCCGGCCAGGCTTTCGCCCTGCTCGGCGAGCCAGGCGTTCAGACGTGTGACCTTGCCTTCGCGGTAGGTCAACACGCCCTGGGTCCGACCGGTGTAGAAACCGTGCTGCTGCTCCAGGTCGATGGCCAGCACCTCGTCGATGCCGAAACGCTCGGCGATAGCGCTGACCAGAAAATGCGCCGAGGCGGAGATCACCAGCAGGCGGTCGCCGGCTGCGCGGTGCGTGGCCAGTGTGCGGCTGGCGTCGCTGTAGAAGATCGGCTCGATCACGTCCTCGACGAAGGGCTCGACCACATGGGCGACTTCCTCGGGCGTGCGGCCGACCAGTGGCGACAGGGTGAAGGCCATGTAGTCCTCCATGGCCAGGGTACCGGCGGCGTACTGGCGCATCAGTTCCTGCTCGTGGGCGAGGAAGGATTCACCATCGGCCCAGCCGATCTTCACCATTTCCGCCGTCCACAGGCTGGCGCAGTCGCCATGGATCAGGGTTTCGTCGAGGTCGAAAATCGCCAGGGCCATCACGCCACCTCCCGGATCGCACTGGCATCGATCTGCAGGCTGACCGTCTGGCCGTTGCCATGCAGGTCGGATGCCGAGCGGTTGAGCACGTCCACCAATAGCTGGCAGCCCTCGGCTTCGACGCGGTAGCGGATGACGTTGCCGAGCAGGCTGTGGCTGATGATCCGTGCAGCGATGCCGTTGCCTGCGAAGGCGATGGCCTCCGGGCGGATGGCCACGCGCGAGGTCAGCGGCTGGCCGAGCAGGCGGCTGGCGACGTCGGCTTCGAGCAGGTTGTAGTTGCCGATGAAACCGGCGGCGAAGGCATCCACTGGCGCGGTGTAGAGGGTTTCTGCATCGCCGCTCTGGACGATCTGGCCGGCATTCATCAGGAAGATACGGTCGCTCATGGTCAGCGCCTCTTCCTGGTCGTGGGTGACGAAGATGGTGGTCAGGTTCAGTTCCTGCTGGATGGCGCGGATCTGTTCGCGCAGGTGCTTGCGGATGCGCGCATCGAGGGCCGACAGCGGTTCGTCGAGCAGCAGCAGGCGTGGGCGGGTGACCAGCGAGCGGGCCAGGGCCACACGTTGGCACTGACCGCCGGAGAGCTGGTGCGGGTAGCGTGCGGCGAACTCGCCCAGCTCGACCATCTCCAGCGCCTCGCGCACACGCTGCTCGCTTTCCGCCTTGGCCACCTTCTGCATGCGCAGGCCGAAGGCGACGTTTTGCGCCACGCTCATGTTGGGGAACAGCGCATAGCTCTGGAACACCATGCCGATGCCGCGCTTCTGCGGTGGTAGCGGCACCAGGTCCTGCCCGTCGAGCAGGATCTGGCCGCCATCCACACCAGTCAGGCCGGCGATGCAGCGCAGCAGGGTGGATTTGCCGCAGCCGGAGGGTCCGAGCAGGGTGACGAACTCACCCTGGCCGATCTCGCAGTTGATGTCGCTGAAGATACGGGTGTCGCCGTAGCTTTTATGCAGGTTCTGGATGCTCAGCAAGCTCATGCCTTGTCCCTGTTCAAACGGTTGGCCGCCCAGGTGAACACCAGGACGAAGAAGAAGTAGGAAATCACCAGCGCACTGTTGAAGTGGCCGCTGCTGTTGCGCATGTTGTTCAGGTACACCTGCAGCGTTTCGTAGCGGGTGCCGACCAGCATGTTGGCGAAGACGAACTCGCCGAACAGAAAGCTGAACGAGAGGAACAACGACACCATCAGGCCCTTGCGCAGGTTCGGCAGCACCACCAGCAAGGCCGCCTTCCAGGTGCTGGCGCCGAGCAGGTGGGCGGCGTCCATCAGGTCGCGCAGGTTGATCGCCTGCAGGTTGTTGGCGATGGCGCGGTACATGAACGGCAGAGCGATGGTGAAGTAGCAGCCGAGCAGAATCCACGGCGTGCCGGTCATCGCCAGCGGCCCGGAGCCGTAGAGCTGCAACAGACCTACCGAGGACACCACCGGCGGCACGGCGAACGGCAGCAGGATCAGCACGTTCATCAGCGTGTCGAGTTTGGGGAAGTGGTAGTGCACCACGAACATCAGCGGCAGGATCAGCACCACCGACAGCGCCAGGGCGCCGAAGCACACCAGCAGCGACTGGCCGAAGGCGCGCAAAAAGCGCTCGTCGCTCCACAGCGCGGCGTACCACTTGAGCGTCAGGCCGTCCGGCAGGATGGTCGCCGACCAACTGGTGGACAGCGAGTAGAGCAGGGTGCCGGCCAGCGGCAGCAGCAGGATGAGAAACAGCAACCAGACCACGATGCGGTGGTAAAGGCTGGCGGTGGTGGCATCAGCGCGTGACATGCCGGCTCCTTTTCAGCAGTAACTGGTGAACGACGGTGATCAGCACCATCAGCCCGACCAGGATCATCGACAGGGCGCTGGCCAGGTTCGGGTCCAGCGAGATGTCGCCGGAGACCATCGCCGCGATGCGGATCGGCAGCACGTTGAAGTTGCCGGTGGTCAGGTAGTACACCGTGGCGTAGGCACCCAGGGCGTTGGCCAGAAGGATGACGAAGGTGCCGAGTAGTGCAGGCGTCAGCACCGGCAGGCCGATGTGCCGCCAGAAGTCCCAGGTGCCGGCGCCGAGCAGCGCGGCCGACTCGCGCCAGTCCTGGCGCAGGGCATCGAAGGCCGGGTAGAGCAGCAGCACGCCGAGCGGGATCTGGAAGTAGGTGTAGAGCACGATCAGGCCGTTCTTCGAGTAGAGATTGAAGCTCTCGATCAGGCCGAGCTGGATCAGCAGCAGGGTCAGCGCGCCGTTGAAGCCGAGCAGGATGATGAAGGCGAAGGCCAGCGGCACCCCGGAGAAGTTGCTGGTCATGTTGGAGAAGGCGATGACGAAGTCGCGCAGCTTCGAGTCCACCTGGCGCAGCGAATAGCTGCCGAGAATGGCGATGGCCATGCCGAAGAGGCTCGACCAGAAGGCGATCTGCAGGCTGTGCTTGATCGCCTGCAGGTAGAACCTGGAGGCGAAGATCTTCTCGAAATTACCCAGGCCCCAGCCGTTGGGACTGTTCAGGCTGTTGATCGCCACCCACACCAGCGGCGCCACCTGGAACACCAGGAAGAACAGGGCGAAGGGCAGCACGAACAGCAGCGGCAAGCAGCGCCGCAGGGAGGAGGGCGCGCTCATTTCAGCAACTCCGCGCAGTAGGGTTTGTCGTGCGGCACGCCGAGCAACTGACAGATGCTGCCGCACAGTTCGAGCTGGCGTGGGCGTGCACTGGCATCGAGGCTGAAGGCGTCGCCGATGACGAACAGCGGCACCTGGCGCTCTTCCGGCAGCAGGCCGTTGTGCGAGCGGTCGACGTTCATGCCGTGGTCGGCGGTGACCAGCACCTGGTAGCCGGCATCGATCCAGTTCTGCAGGTAGTCGGCCAGCAGCACGTCGGCCATGCGCGCGGCGTTGCGGTACTGTGGGCTGTCCAGACCATGCTTGTGGCCGGCGTCGTCGATGTTCATCGGGTGCACCAGCAGCAGGTCGGGGGCGTGCTGCAGGCGCAGGCTCTCGGCGTCGACGAACAGGTGCGAGTCCGGGTAATGGTCGGCGTAATAGAAGTGGCCGTACTGGATCGGCAGCGACTCATCGCAGGTGTGGCGGTCGCGCACGGCATTGAACGGCGAGCGGTTGTACAGCTCGCTGACCCAGTGATAGGCCGCTGCAGCAGTGCTCAAGCCGGCATCGCGGGCGTAGTGAAACAGGCTGCGTTCGCGTGACAGGCGCGAGACATCGTTGTGCACGATGCCGCTGTCGATGGGGCGCACGCCAGTGAGAATGGCCTCGTACAGCGGGCGCGACAGGGCCGGCAGCTCGCAGTCGAGGCGGTAGAAGGCCGCACGCCCGGCGTCGCACCAGGCATGCAGGTGGCCCATGGCGTGTTGCGCGACCGAGTGGCTAAGGCCGTCGAGCACGACGAGGATGACCTTGGAAGGCATGGGGAATCCTGAAAAACGTAGGGCGGATCGCGCTTCATCGATCCACCGCATGGGTAAACGCCAAAACGGCAAGGTGGACGGATGAAGCGTCAGCTACGCGCCCCGGTCCACCCTACGCGCTCCTACAGGTATCAGGAGCAGCTTGTGGGAGGGGCTTCAGCCGCGACTGTCGCCGCTGAAGCGCCTCCCACCGAGCGCGGGTTATTCCATATTGATGATCACGTTCTCCTGCCACATCTGCGGCAGTGCCTTGGAGGTGGCTTCCCAGGCCGCTGCGTCGGTGATCGGCTTGACCTTGGCGTACTGCTCGTTGGGCAGCAGCTTGGCCTGCACTTCGGCCGGCAGGGTCAGGTGCTCGGCGCGGATCGGCCGGGCATTGCCCTTGGCCAGGTTGATCTGGCCGGCGTCGGAGAGGATGTACTCACGCGCCAGCTTGGCCGCGTTGGGGTGCTTGGCGTACTTGTTGATGATGGTGGTGTAGCCGGAGATCACCGAACCATCGGATGGGATCAGCACCTCGAAGCGGCTCGGATCGATCTGGTCGCGGTAGGACAGGCCGTTGAAGTCCCAGACGATGCCGACTTCCACTTCACCCTTCTCCAGGGTCTGGATAGTCGGATTGGACAGCGACAGGCGGCCCTGCTCGGCGATGGCGGCGAAGAAGTCCAGGCCCGGCTGGATATTTTTCTCGTCACCGCCATTGGCGATAGCCGCGGCCAGTACGCCGTTGACGGCCTGGGCAGCAGCGCTGACGTCACCGATGGCGACGCGGTACTTGCCATTCTTCAGGTCGGCCCAGGACTTCGGTACTTCCTTGACCAACTGCTTGTTGACGATGAAAGCGATGGAGCCGGTGTAGGCCAGCATCCAGTGACCGTCGGCGTCCTTGGCCCAGCTCGGGATCTGCTCCCAGGTGCTCGGCTTGTACGGTTGGGTCACGCCCTGTTGCACGGCGATGGGGCCGAAGGCGGCGCCGACGTCGCCGATATCGGCGGTGGCGTTGTCCTTCTCGGCAGCGAACTTGGCGATCTCCTGCGCCGAGCTCATGTCGGTGTCGGAGTGCTTGAGGCCGTACTTGCTATTGAGGTCGTTCCAGGTGTCCTTCCAGTTGGCCCAGCTGTCGGGCATGCCCACGCTGTTCACGGTGCCCTCGGCGCGAGCGGCTTTTTCCAGCGCCTGCAGGTCGGTGCCTGCAGCCATGGCGGAAGTGGCCAGAGCAATGGCCGAACCCATCAGAGAAGCCAGCAGCAGTTGTTTCATCGGAAACTCCTTTGCGGTGTGAGTGTTGGTCTAGATCAGCAATACCCGAGCCAATCTAGGCGCCTTCGATGACAGTTTTATGTCCGGTTGCCTGTGGCAGATGTCTAGGCCTGTCCGGGCGGTGCGCTCATCAAGCGTAGACCATGGATAAGTCGCTGATTTTGCTGGCTGCGAGTGCGTGTGGCGGTGGCATGCGGCGTGCTTGCAGCAAAGCTGTCATCTACCGGTCATCTAGACTACCTAGTCTTGTAACCCGTCTAAGCGAGCGACTTTTGCCCTGTGATGGGGCTGGACTAGTCCAAAAGGGGAAATATTGATGCGCGAAGAAGCGCCGCGGGCTGTCACCCTCATCTGCCGCGCACTGCAGGAGCAGATCGACCGGGGCCTGTTGCCCTCCGGCAGCAAGTTGCCGGCCGAGCGCAAGCTCAGTGAGCTGTTCGACACCACGCGCATTACCCTGCGCGAAGCACTTGGTCAACTGGAGGCGCAGGGGCTGGTCTATCGCGAGGAGCGTCGTGGCTGGTTCGTTTCGCCGCGACGGGTGGCCTACAACCCGCTGGTGCGTACCCACTTCCACGCCATGGTCGCCGAACAGGGACGGGTGCCCGCCACCGAAGTCCTGAGTGCGCGGCTGATGCCGGCCAGTGCGCAGATCTGTCAGGTGCTCGAGCTGCCGGCGCTGTCGAGCGTCTATCAGGTGTGCCGCGCGCGGCGTATCGACGGGCGCCTGGTGCTGTATGTCGAGCACTACCTCAACCCGGCCTACTTCCCCGGCATTCTCGAATTCGATCTGACGCGCTCGCTGACCGACCTGTATGCCAGCGAATACGGCATTCACTATGGCCGGGTGCGTTTCGACATGGTGCCCACGGCCCTGCACACCGAGGCGGCTGCCAGCCTGCGCGTCGCCCCCGGCAGCCCGGCGCTACGCATTACGCGGGTCAACCGCGACCAGCACGGCCGCATCATCGACTGCGACCTGGAGTTCTGGCGCCATGACGCCATTCACGTCAGCGTCGAGGTCCCCGAGTAGGGCGCCGCGCATGCCCTTCAGGTAGTCGCGAACGGACGCCGGTGCGCATGGCGTGCCCTGCCGTTCGTCGGCTCAGAGAGTGTTTTTCCGGCCAATGTCGAAATGCGCTCGCCGCGTTCGACTATCCAGTATCCACCGCCAAGGAACTGGAGCGCGTCATGAAATACCTCTGCCTCGTCTACGCCAACGAACAGGAGCTGCACGGCTCCCCCGAAAGCCCGCATGACAGCGAATGTCACGCCTATGCCCAGCGTGTGCAGGAGAGCGGGCGCATGCTCGCCGCCGAGGCGCTGCAGTCGGTGCAGACTGCCACCACGGTACGCATGCGCAGCGGCAAGCTGGCCGTTACCGATGGTCCCTTCGCCGAAACCAAGGAGCAGCTCGCTGGCTTCTACCTGATCGAGGCTCGCGATCTCAACGAGGCCATACAACTCGCCGGCCATATTCCCGCCGCCCGTGTCGGCTGCGTGGAAGTGCGGCCGATTCGCCAACTGGATGTCGACCCGGTCGCTCAGCACTGAGCCGCCATCGTTGAGCAGGAGAACCCTCATGGACCGTCGCTATATTCCCGAAGTCGCCACGCGAGAGCAGTGGCTGGCCGTTCGCAAGAGCCTGCTTGAGCAGGAAAAGGCGCTGACCCGTCAGCGTGATGCGCTCAACCGTGCTCGTCGCGCGCTACCCATGGTGCTGGTCGAGGAGGATTACCGCTTCGACGGGCCTCAGGGCGAGGTCGGGCTGGACGCCCTGTTCGACGGGCGCAGCCAATTGATCGTCTACCACTTCATGTACCACATGGACCGCGGCGAGGGCTGCGACGGCTGTTCCTGCCTGGTGGACAACATCGGCCACCAGTCCCACCTGCACGCCCGTGATACCAATCTGGTGCTGGTCTCACGCGCACCGCTGGCCGATCTCGAAGCCTTCAGGCGACGCATGGGCTGGACGCTGCCCTGGTACAGCTCCTATGGCAGCCGTTTCAACTACGACTACCACGCCACCACCGACGAGCAGGTCGCACCGGTCGAGTACAACTACCGCGATAAAGAAGAGTTGCAGCGCCTGGGCCTGAACTACCACGTCCAGGGCGAGCAGCCTGGTGTCAGTGTGTTCCTGCGCGATCAGGGGCGCATCTACCACACCTATTCCACCTATGGCCGAGGCGTGGAGATGCTGATGAGCAGCTTCCATTTCCTCGACTTCACGCCCTTTGGCCGCGCTGAAGGGTGGGACGGCATGCCCGATCTGGACGGCAAGGGGCTCAACTGGACGCGTCTGCACGATGAGTACGAGCAGCACGTGCCTGCCCGCGATTGCTGCCACAAGGCCTGAACCCCAGCGAAGGAGAAACAACATGAGTCAGCACGAACTGCAAGACGCACTGAATGATTGGACCGACGCCTGCCGCAGCAAGGACGTGGCGCGCATCATGAGCCACTACATGGAAGGCGTGGTCGCCTACGACGCCGTGGGGCCGCTGCGTTTCCAAGGGCGCCCGGCGTACCAGGCGCATTGGCAGGCCTGTATGGAAATGTGCAGCGGCGAAGGCCGCTTCGAACCGCACGAGCCGACTTTCACCGCCGATGGCGATCTTGGCGTCACCCACTATCTGCTGCACTGCGGTGTCACCAATGACAAGGGCGAGCTGGAAACCTGCTGGATGCGCGTGACTCAGTGCCTGCGCCGCCAGGGCGGCCGCTGGCTGATCGTTCACGAGCATTTCTCCGCGCCCTGCGATATGGAAAGCGGCAAGGCGCTGTTCGATCTACAGCCTTGATACAGTGCCGCTCGGATCACTGACGACCCAGCGCCGCGC
The DNA here is from genome assembly GCF_965197125.1 of Pseudomonas spartinae. Classification (NCBI taxonomy): domain Bacteria; kingdom Pseudomonadati; phylum Pseudomonadota; class Gammaproteobacteria; order Pseudomonadales; family Pseudomonadaceae; genus Pseudomonas; species Pseudomonas spartinae. The sequence continues at coordinate 205,367 of NZ_CBDAMB010000008.1, read as the reverse complement.
AGGACGGCTCGTAGTTCTGCTGGCAGGCGCTCTGGTAGAGGCGCTGGGCCTGGTCGGGGTCACGCGGTACGCCGCCCTCGCCGCGGCGGTAGAGATTGCCCAGCACATGCTGCGCCATCGGGTTGCCGGCAGCGGCTGACTGGTTGAGGTACTTGAGCATGTCGCGCTGGTTGGCGAACTCCGGCGCATCACGCCCGGTATAGAGGTAGGCCAGGCTCACGGCAGCCATGGCATGGCCCTTGTCTGCGGCCTGCTTCCACCAGTATTCGGCCTGCTTGAGGTTTTTTTCCGGCTGGCCGACGAAGTAGCTGCTGCCGAGCTGGAACTGGCTGTCCAGATCACCGCGCAGGGCCTGCTGGCGCAGTTGGTCTTGCTCGGTCTGGGTGATCGGCTGTTCGCTCTGCGGCTGTTTTTCCGGCGTGGCGGAGTCAGGTTCACGTCCGGCGCAGCCGGCCAACAGCGCGAGGGCGAGCAGGGCGGTGGCGGCGAGACGCAGATTGGTCGGGCTGGGCATGGCAGTGACTCCGTAGGCGATAAACAGGGCAAGTCGCTATTAGGCTGACCCTGACCACCTTAGTTCGCTGGCCGGCTGTTGAAAAACGATCTCGGCCTTGGCTTTCTGCATCGCTCTGCTTCCTGCATTCATGCAGGCGTCCAGGTTCTACACCAGCGGGCAGTCGTTGATCGGCCTGTTTCGCGGCGACTTCACACTTGCGCCATGAGCTGCAATCCTGAGCACTGATTTCGCATACGAGGCAGTCATGAAGATCAGCGCGGATTTCGACAGCGGCAACATCCAGGTCATTGACGCCAGTGACCCACAGCGCGTGCTGCTGGCCATGCGGCCGGACCTCAATAGCCATCATTTCCAGTGGTTTCACTTTCTGGCCGATGGCCTGCAGCCGGGGCAACGCCACAGCTTCAGCCTGAACAATGCCGCACAGTCGGCGTACAACAGCGCCTGGGACGGTTACCAGGCCGTGGCCAGCTATGACCAGCAAGACTGGTTTCGCGTGCCGACGCGTTACCAGGATGGTCAGCTTCACTTTGAATTGCAGGCCGAGCACGAGCGCGCCTGGTTCGCTTATTTCGAGCCCTATTCCCGAGCGCGGCATGAACGCCTGGTTGCCACGGCGCTGGAGCGCGGTGCGGCGCTCGTGGCCTGTGGCAGAAGCCTCGAAGGGCGCGATATCCAGCTGCTGCGCATCGGCGGCCAGTCCGGCGCCGCGCGCAAGCTGTGGATCATCGCCCAGCAGCATCCCGGCGAGCACATGGCCGAATGGTTCATGGAGGGGCTGATCGAGCGTTTGCAGAATCCGCAGGATGCCGAGATCGCTGCGCTGCTGGCCGAGGCCGAGTTCTATCTGGTGCCGAACATGAACCCGGACGGCGCCTATCGCGGTCATCTGCGTACCAACTATGCCGGGCAGGACCTCAACCGCGCCTGGCAGTCGGCCAACTCCGAGCACAGCCCTGAAGTGTTGTTCGTGCTGCAGCACATGCAGCGCATTGGCGTCGACCTGTTCCTGGATATCCACGGCGACGAGGAAATACCCCAGGTGTTCACCGCCGGTTGTGAGGGCAATCCGAGCTACACGCCGCGCCTGGCTGCCTTGGAGGAGGACTTCCGCAGCCGTCTGGTCGGTATCGGCGCCGAGTTCCAGACCCGTTTCGGTTACCCGCGTAGCCAGCCCGGCCAGGCCAACCTGACCCTGGCCTGCAACGCCGTGGGCGAGGCCTTCGACTGCCTGTCGTTCACCATCGAGATGCCGTTCAAGGACCACGATGACAGCCCGCAGCCGCGTACCGGATGGAACGGTGCCCGCTCGCAGCAGCTGGGGCGAGATGTGCTGACAGTGCTGGCGCAGATGATCGGGCGCTTGCGCTGAGTCCCTTGGGTTACATCGTGGGGGCTTACCGCGTGTGCAGGATTGGCCTGGCGACAAAGGCCTGTTTGTCGTTCGGGTCAAAACCTGCTGCCTGATAGAAACCCAGCGTCGCTTCGTCCTTGCGCCCGGTCATGAGCATGACTTTGTAGCAACCTTCCTCCCAGGCTAGCTCCAGCGCATGGGCCAGCAGCTTTTTGCCAAGGCCGCGCTGACGGTACTCGCCATGCGTCACGACATTTTCGATCAAAGCGTATGGTTTGCAGCCATGTGTCAGGTTTGGCACCAGCGTCAGGACGCAACTGGCGACCAACTGGTTTGCGTGGAATGTGCCGAGGTATTGGTAGCGTGGATTGCCCATCAGCTCGTGCCATGTCGAGTTGACCGATTCCATCTCGGTAAGAGGCTCGTCCTGTGGATGAAGATGTTGATACAGGGCCAATAGCTGCTCTAGCTCGTCCTTTGCGATACGCCGAATGTGCATTGTGTCGCCACCTGTTGTCGGTTGGATCACCCAAGGGGGCTCTCGAATCTCAATTGTCCGAGAAAAATATGGCAGCTTCAGTCACGGGGCGGGCGGATCTGTCGGGCATAAAAAAGCCCGTCACGAGGACGGGCATAAAGTGCCGTTAACACACAGGAGTCAATAGGACGCAGTGCTGCGTCCGGTGTTACAGAATCGACAGCGGATAGTTGATGATCAGACGGTTCTCGTGCAGATCCTGGCCAACGTCGCGGCGGACGTTGGAGTTACGCCAGCGTACGTTCAGGTTCTTCAGCGTGCCGTCCTGAATGGTGTAGCCCAGCTCGGTTTCGCGGCTCCATTCTTCGGCATCGGTGCGGCCACCGGCATGGATGTTGGAGCCGCTGGTGTAGCGGTTCATCAGGACCAGACCGGGAATGCCGAGACCCGCGAAGTTGTAGTCGTGACGCAGCTGCCAGGAACGCTCCTGCGGGTTATCGAAGGCCGACAGGTAGCCGTCGTTGACCAGCGAGCCACCGCTGGCGCCGTCGATACGCAGGAACTTGGTGTCACCGCTCAGACGCTGGTAGGTGACCTGGAAGGTATTGCTGCCTCTCTTGGCCGACAGCGCGCCCTGATAGACCTTGTTGTCCAGCTCGCCGGCTTTCGAGGCGCCTTCGTCCTTGCCGTTGAAGTAGCCGAGGTTGGCGCTCAGTACCCAGTCACCCACCGGCTGGCTGTGGGTCAGTTGCAGGAAGCTTTGCTGGTAGACGTCTTCCAGGCGTGCATGCCAGGCGCCGACCATGGTGCGGTTGTCATTGAAGCGGAACTCACCGCCGCCGAAGTTGAAGTCATCGCCTTTCACTCCGCCGAAGGACATGTCTTCGCGGCTGGCATCTTGACGCTGGCTGTTCTTCCAGAACTGACCGCCGTACAGGGTCAGACCATCGATCTCGTTGGAGGTCAGCTGCGCGCCCTGGAACGTCTGCGGCAGCGAGCGGCCGTCATCCGCACGCAGAATCGGCAGTACGGCGAACCACTCGCCGACCTTCAGCTCGGTCTTGGAGATCTTAGCCTTGGCAGCCACGGCCGTGCGGCCGTATTGGTCGGCGGCTTGACCATCGTCGTGGATGGGCAGCAGGGTGGTGTTGGCAGTGCCACGGTTGCCATCGAGCTTGATGCTGTACAGGCCGAGCACATCGAGGCCGAAGCCGACGGTGCCTTCGGTATAGCCGGAGCGGGCATCGAGGATGAAGCTCTGGGTCCAGCCTTCGGCCTGGCCCTGGCGTTCGCCCTGGATCAGCGGATCGGTGCCGTTCAGGTAGTTGCGGTTGAAGTAGTAGTTGCGCAGGTTCAGTGAGACCTTGGCGTCCTCGATGAAACCGGCAGCATGCGTGGTGGCAGGCAGAATCAGCGCCAGCGCGGTGCTACCGAGCAGAGCCAAGGGAAGGATGTTGCGTGCGGTCATTGTTGTTGTGCTCCCAGTTTTTGAACGAACCTTCCCCTGCTGGCTGTTGGTAGCCTGCATGTCGGGTTGGTGGTTGAAGTGCCCCGCAGGGCAGGCCGGCCTGACGCGACCGGTCATTGCCAGTGGCTGGTTTCAGCCTCCGGCGAATCCGGTTCTATGGCGTGTGGCGGCGATGGATGCCGGGCAGGTGAGGAGCTGCTGCGCTGAAGGGAAGGCGAGGGTAGTCATGTTCTGGCCCTGATTCTTGTTGTTATGGTTGTCATATGTCGTCATACAACTTGTCGGATTATCGACAGCCTTTCCGGCGCTTGTCAACGCATGGATAGACTAAAGTCTGAGTGGATTTTCCCCGTATTGCGGCGTTATTGGTGAGATAGACGGCTTTCGGCACGGTTCTGCGCAGAGTGAGCAAGGCATCTGTTATCGAGTTTGTCGTGTGATAACGTATGACTTGTTTGCTGGCATCGAGGGTTATTCGTGCCGCACTGCCTGGTCGAAGCCGTCTGCGAGGTGAGTGAGTCGATGGCGCCACGGGAGCGAGAGCAATCGGCGCATGACCAGGCGGACGAGACTGGGCCTGTTCGTGCACCTGACCTGCTACGTGCTGGCCGGCCGCAGTGACGTCGACGAACGGGGGCTGGTGCAGCGCTTGCCGCAGGTGCCGGCCATTTCCCAGGACGTGCGCGGCAGTCGTCGCGCGGTATTCAGCAGCAGGCGCAACTGCATGGACGATCAGTCCGTTTCCAGCAGACGTGCCCCGGCACCCTGTTCGCCGAGTTCGTCCCCGGGATTGCGCAGCGGACAATCCTGCATCGACAGACAACCGCAGCCGATGCAGCCGGTGAGCTGGTCGCGCAGTCGCGTCATCTGCGCGATGCGAGCGTCCAGATCGCGCTGCCATTGCGCCGACAAGTGCTGCCAGTCCGCTGCCGTGGGTAGGTGATCGCGGGGCAGGGTGGCGAGTGCTGCACCGATGTCGGCCAGCGCAATTCCCAGGCGCTGCGCCACTTTGATGAGTGCCACGCGGCGTAGCACGTCACGCCGATAGCGCCGCTGGTTGCCGGCATTGCGCTGGCTCTGGATCAACCCCTTGCTTTCGTAGAAGTGCAGCGTGGAAACCGCCACACCGCTACGCTCGGCGACCTGGCCGACGCTCAGCGGGCGTTCGTGGAAGGGACGATGCATGTCCATGAAAAATCCCTGTTGACCTCAAGTTAAGTTGAGGTTTTACCCTCGCTGGCCTTGATAGACAACCCCGAGGGTATTTCCATGCAGGATCGCATCCGACTGGTAGTGATTTACGGCAGCGTGCGTGAAGAGCGCTTCTGCGATCAGGTAGTGGCCTGGGCACGTGAGCAGATCGAGCAGCGCAGCGAATTCGAGCTGAGCCTGGTCGACCCGGCCGTGATGCTGCGTCAGCCCGGCGAGCCGCAGGCGCATGCCGAGCAGCGTCATCAGTCGTTGCAGCAGTTGCTGCGTGCTGATGCCTTTCTGATCGTCACGCCGGAGTACAACCACGGCTATCCGGCTGCGCTCAAGCAGTTCATCGACGAGGTGCCGGCCTCCTGGGAAGCGCGGCCGGTGGGGTTCGTCAGTTATGGCGGGGTATCCGGCGGGCTGCGTGCGGTCGAGCAATTGCGCCAGGTGCTGGCTGAGCTGCACGCTATGACGGTGCGTGGCTCGGTGAGTTTCACCAATGCCTGGGAACAGTTCGACGACAAGGGCGAGCTGAGCGAACCGCGACGTGCCAACTCGGCGCTGGCGCATACGCTGGTGCAACTGAACTGGTGGGCGCAGACGCTGCGTGCAGGACGCGAGCGCGTGCCCTATGAGCGGATCAGGGGGTAGAGACGACGTAGCCCGGATGCAATCCGGGAGCTTTTCAGGGCATCCCCGGATTGCATCCGGGCTACGGAGCAGAGCGCGAGCCTCGCCGTGAGGCGCGGCTCCTACAGCGCAGGTCTACGTTGCGAATCAGCCGCGGTAGTAGCGCTGCGGCACGAACGGGGTCTTGGCCACTTTCATCGCCACGCGCTTGCCGCGCACCACCGCCCAGACATTGCTGTCGATAGCGGCGTGGCTGGCGTTGATGTAACCCATGGCCACTGGTGCGCCGAGGCTCGGGCCGAAGCCGCCGCTGCAGACCTGGCCGATCACCTGGCCGTCCGCGTCGACGATTTCCGCGCCTTCACGTACCGGTACGCGTTCCTGCGGCAGCAGGCCGACGCGTTTGCGTGCCACGCCTTTGAGCTGTTGCTCGAACACGCGCTCGGCGCCCGGGAAGTTGCCGGCGCGCTCGCCGTCTGCGCGGCGCACCTTGGAGATGGCCCACAGCAGGCTGGCTTCGATCGGCGTGGTGGCGCTGCTCATGTCGTGGCCGTACAGGCACAGGCCGGCTTCCAGGCGCAGCGAGTCGCGCGCACCGAGGCCGATGGCCTCGACTTCGGTTTCGGCCAGCAGGCTGCGCGCCAGGGCTTCGGCCTGGTCGCCGGCGACGGAAATCTCGAAACCGTCTTCGCCGGTGTAGCCGCTGCGGCTGACGATGCATTCGCTGCCCAGCAGGCGCACGCGAGCGACCTGCATGAAGGTCATCTTGCTCACTTCTGGCGCCAGGCGCGCGAGTATGTCGGCCGCCTTCGGGCCTTGCAGGGCGAGCAGGGCGCGCTCTTCGAACAGGCATTCGATCTGGCACTGTGCGCCGATGTGCTTGTTCAGGTGCGCCAGATCCTGATGCTTGCAGGCGGCGTTGACTACCAGGTACAGGGTGTCGTCACCCAGGTTGGCGACCATCAGGTCGTCGAGGATGCCGCCCTGGGCGTCGGTGAACATGGCGTAGCGCTGCGTGCCCACCGGCAGATCAATGATGTCCACCGGTACCAGGGTTTCCAGGGCGCGCGCCGCGTGCTCGCCACGCAGCAGGATCTGGCCCATGTGCGAGACGTCGAACAGGCCGGCGGCGTCGCGGGTGTGCAGGTGTTCCTTCATCACGCCCAGCGGGTACTGCACGGGCATGTCATAGCCGGCGAACGGCACCATGCGCGCGCCGAGTTCGAGGTGCAGGGCGTGCAGTGGCGTTTTGGCGAGGGTTTCAGTGGTCATCGGGAAATCCTTGAAAAGGCCCGGCGCCGATGGCACCAGGCGTTTCGCGAGTTGAGGTAGCCCGGATGCAATCCGGGAGCTTTTCATGGCATCCCCGGATTGCATCCGGGCTACGGCTGGACGCTGAACAGTCCCCTCTCCCCTCGGGGAGAGGGTTAGGGAGAGGGGGCGGCGGATGCAGCCGTTTTACCCTCTCCCCGACCCCCGCTCCGCGCCCCAGCCCTTCGCAGAGCTCAGGGCGCTTCAGCGGGCGAAGCAGTGCTTCACTATTTCCGCTTTCGCCCCACAAGCGGGAGAGGGGAGACACGCTCATCACGCGTCCTGATACGCCTCGATGGACGGGCAGGCGCAGACCAGGTTGCGGTCGCCGTAGACGTTGTCCACGCGGCCCACCGGCGGCCAGTACTTGGCCTCGATCAGGCTGGCGACCGGGTACACGGCCTGCTCGCGGCTGTAGGCGTGGTTCCACTCGCCAACCAGCTCCAGGGCAGTGTGCGGCGCGTTCTTCAGCGGGTTGTCGTCTTTATCCAGACGGCCTTGCTCGACTGCGCGAATTTCCTCGCGGATAGCGATCATGGCGTCGCAGAAGCGATCCAGTTCTTCCTTGGACTCGCTCTCGGTCGGCTCGATCATCAGGGTGCCGGCCACCGGGAAGGACATGGTCGGGGCGTGGAAGCCGAAGTCGATCAGGCGCTTGGCCACGTCGTCGACGCTGATGCCGCTGCTGTCTTTCAGCGGACGTATGTCGAGGATGCACTCGTGCGCCACCAGGCCGCCTTCGCCGGAGTAGAGCACCGGGTAGTGCTCTTCCAGACGACGGGCGATGTAGTTGGCGTTGAGGATGGCCATCTGCGAGGCGCGCTTGAGGCCCTCGCCACCCATCATGGTGATGTACATCCAGGTGATCGGCAGGATGCTGGCGCTGCCGAACGGTGCGGCACTGACTGCACCTTCCTTGCGCGCCATGTTGGCGTGGCCGGGCAGGAACGGCGCCAGGTGCGACTTGACGCCAATCGGGCCGACGCCCGGGCCGCCGCCGCCGTGCGGGATGCAGAAGGTCTTGTGCAGGTTCAGGTGCGAGACGTCGCCGCCGAACTGACCGGGGGCGCAGAGGCCGACCATGGCGTTCATGTTGGCGCCGTCGATATACACCTGGCCGCCGTTGGCATGGATGATCTCGCAGATTTCGCGAATGCCTTCCTCGAACACACCGTGGGTGGACGGGTAGGTGATCATGATCGCGGCGAGGCGATCCTTGTGCTCTTCGGCCTTGGCTTTGAGGTCGGCGATGTCGACGTTGCCACGGCTGTCACAGGCGGTTACCACCACGCGCATGCCGGCCATGGAGGCGGTCGCCGGGTTGGTGCCATGGGCCGATTGCGGGATCAGGCAGATGTCGCGCTGATCGTCGCCACGGCTCATGTGGTAAGCGCGGATGGCCAGCAGACCGGCGTATTCGCCCTGGGAGCCGGCGTTGGGCTGCAGCGACACGGCGTCGTAGCCGGTGGCGGCGCAGAGCATGGCTTCCAGTTCGGCGGTCAGCTGGGTGTAACCGGCGGCCTGCTCGGCGGGCGCGAACGGGTGCAGGTTGCCGAATTCCGGCCAGGTCACCGGGATCATCTCGCTGGCGGCGTTGAGCTTCATGGTGCAGGAGCCCAGCGGGATCATGCTGCGGTCCAGGGCCAGGTCCTTGTCGGCCAGTTTGCGCAGGTAGCGCATCAGCTCGGTTTCGCTGTGGTAGCGGTTGAACACTTCGTGCGTGAGGATCGCCGATTGGCGCAGCAGGTTCTGCGGCAGGCGGCTGGCGATCTGCGCAGCCAGGTCGCTGACGGCAGGGGCAGCCTGCTCACCGGCGAACAGTGCCAGCAAGGCCTCGACGGCAGCCTGGTCGGTGGTTTCGTCCAGCGACAGGCCGAGACGCTCGGCATCGATCTCGCGCAGGTTGATGCCGGTAGCACGAGCCTTGGCATGCAGCTCGGCGGTCTTGGCGCCGGTCTTGATGCTCAGGGTGTCGAAGAAGTGCTGCTGTTCGACGCTGTGGCCCAGCTTGGTCAGACCCAGGGCGAGAATGGCGGTGAAGCTGTGTACGCGCTGAGCGATTTCGCTCAGGCCTTTGGGGCCGTGGTACACGGCGTACATGCTGGCGATGTTGGCCAGCAGCACCTGGGCGGTACAGATGTTACTGGTGGCCTTCTCGCGACGGATGTGCTGCTCGCGGGTCTGCATGGCCAGGCGCAGGGCCGGCTTGCCGAAGCGGTCGACCGACATGCCGACCAGGCGGCCCGGCATGTCGCGCTTGAACGCGTCGCGGGTGGCGAAGTAGGCAGCGTGCGGGCCACCGAAGCCCAGCGGCACACCGAAGCGCTGGGCGCTGCCCAGGGCGACGTCGGCGCCGAACTCGCCCGGCGGGGTGAGCAGGGTCAGGGCCAGCAGGTCAGCGGCGACGGCGACCAGAGCATTGGCCGCGTGGAAACGCTCGACCAAGGCGCGGTAGTCGAAGATGTCACCGTTGCTGGCCGGGTATTGCAGCAGCGCGCCAAAGTAGGCGCTGGCGTCGGTAATAGTGGCTTCGTCGCCCACGTGCACTTCGATACCCAGCGGTTCGGCACGGGTGCGCAGCACGTCAAGGGTCTGCGGGTGGCAGTGCTGGGAGGCGAAGAAGGTGTTGCTGGCCTTGTTCTTCGACAGACGCTTGCAGAAGGTCATGGCCTCGGCAGCGGCGGTGGCCTCATCGAGCAGCGATGCGTTGGCGATCTGCATGCCGGTGAGGTCGCTGATCAGGGTCTGGAAGTTCAGCAGCGCTTCCAGGCGGCCCTGGGAAATTTCCGGCTGGTACGGGGTGTAGGCGGTGTACCAGGCCGGGTTTTCCAGTAGGTTGCGCAGGATCGGGCTCGGCGTGTGGGTGCCGTAGTAGCCCTGGCCGATGAAGTTCTTGAACTGCTGGTTCTGCGCGGCGATGGCCTTGATGCGCGCCAGGGCGTCGGCTTCCGACAGGCCCGGCTGCGCGCCGAGGATGCTGGTGCCCTTGATGCTCTCGGGGATCACGCTGTCGGTCAGGGCATCGACCGAGTCATAGCCGAGCAGCTGCAGCATGGCTGCGGTGTCGGCATCGCGCGGGCCGATGTGGCGAGCGATGAATTCGTTCTGGGTATCGAGCTTGGTCATGGCGGTCACTCAGGCGTCGGCGTTGGCGTTCAACAGACGATCATAGCCGGCCTTGTCCAGCAGGTCGGCCAGCACGGCGTTGTCGGCCAGGCGCATGCGGAAGAACCAGGCCTTGTCCAGCGGCGACTCGTTGACCAGCTCCGGGGCGCCTTCCAGCTCGCCATTGATTTCGACGATCTCGCCGTCCAGCGGCATGACGATGTTGCTGGCGGCCTTGACCGATTCCAGCACCGCTACTTCCTCGCCCTGGGCATAGGACTTGGCGTCCGGCAGTTGCACGTACACCACGTCGCCGAGCGCGTCCTGGGCGTAATGGGTGATGCCGACGGTCACCAGACCATCGTTGTCCAGACGCAGCCATTCGTGATCGGCGGTGAAACGCAACTCGCTCATGTCAACTCCTCAAGGGGTAAAGGTGTCCGCTTCTAGGTGGCGGGCAGGTGGTAGTGTGTAAGCAATGCCAATGCCATGATTATAAAATCCAATAAAATCAATGGCTTATGTTGTTATTCGGTGGTTTTTGATCGGTGCCTGAGAAGGTTGTGGAACGTTATCGATACGGAATGTCGTGTCGCAAATGGAAAAGTCAGCGTCGCGCTAGGCGTAATGCGGGTTTCACCCGTCTGTTGCTTAATCGTTACGGTGGAATGAAATCGATACATTGATTGTCTAGAACTGCTGATCACCTCGGTGGGTCGGCATGCAGACAGTTCATCGACAAGGAGCTCGACCCAGCATGAAACCTCTGATTCCTCTGGCTTTCGCCCTGCTTGGCGCCGCCTCGGTGCAGGCCAGCGAGACCATCAACGTGACTATGGAACAAGCGACCGAGAAGGGCCCGGGCGCGGCGGTGGGCACCGTGACCATCAGCGAGTCCGCCTACGGGCTGGTCTTCACCCCGGATCTGAAAGGCCTGGAGCCTGGCATTCACGGCTTTCATGTGCACGCCAAGGCCAACTGCAACGCCATGGAGGTCGATGGCAAGCTGACACCGGCTGGCGCCGCAGGTGGGCATTGGGATCCGAAGGATGCCGGGCGCCATGGCTTCCCCTGGGAGGATGACGCGCACCTTGGCGATTTGCCTGCCCTGTATGTCGGGGCGGACGGCACTGCCAGCCAGCCGGTGCTGGCGCCGCGACTCAAGAATCTGGAGGAGCTGCATAACCGTGCGCTGATGATTCACGCCGGTTCGGACAACCATGCCGACCATCCGAAGCCGCTGGGCGGCGGCGGTGCGCGTGTGGCTTGCGGGGTGATCAAGGTGCCGACCAGCAGCACGCCGATCTAAGCCATCGCCAGGACGCCTAGGGTGGGGCAGCGGTGCTGATCGGCGAGTGAGCTGGCAGCGCGGTGGTGCTGCGCCGGCTAACCCACCCTGCAGGGCGAGTGCGTCAGTGCTTGCCCGGTATGCCGTACTTGCGCAGCCGCTTGGCGATGGCGGTGTGCGATGTGCCCAGGCGCACGGCGAGCTGGCGGCTGGATGGATGGCTGTCGTAGAGCTTTTCCAGCAGCGCCTTCTCGTACTCGTCCATGGCCTGTTCCAGGCTGGCCACTTCACCTTCGACCCTCGGCGCTACCTCGGTGCCGGCAATATCCAGGTCGTCCATTTCCACCCAGTTGCTGTCGCAGATGGCGGCGGCGCGGAAGATCACGTTCTGCAGTTGGCGCACGTTGCCCGGCCAGCGTCCGACCAGCAGCGCCGGGAAGGTAGCGGGCGCCAGGCGGCAGGGCAGGCGCTGGATCTGCGCGCAGGCCTGGGCCATGAAGTGCTGGGCCAGCAGTAGGATGTCCTGGCCACGCTCGCGTAGCGGCGGCACTTCCAGGTTGAGCACGTTGAGGCGGTAGAACAGATCCTCGCGGAAGCTGCCTTCGGCGACCATCTTCTCCAGATCGCGGTGGGTGGCGCTGAGGATGCGCACGTCCACCTTCACCTCGCGATCGCCGCCGACGCGGCGGAAGCTGCCGTCACTCAGAAAACGCAGCAGCTTGGCCTGCAGGTAGGGCGACATTTCACCAATCTCGTCGAGAAACACTGTGCCCTGGTTAGCCAGCTCCAGCAGCCCCGGCTTGCCGCCGCGTTGGGCGCCGGTAAAGGCGCCGGGGGCGTAGCCGAACAACTCGCTCTCGGCCAGGTTCTCCGGCAGAGCAGCGCAGTTCAGCGCCAGAAAAGGTGCGGTGCGGCGCACGCTGGCGGTATGGCAGGCGCGCGCCACCAGCTCCTTGCCGGTGCCGGTTTCACCGTGGATCAACAGCGGCGCATCGAGCGACGCCACACGCAGGGCGCGGGCCTTGAGCGCACGAATCGGCGCCGACTCGCCGAGCAGCGAGTCGAAGCCCTCGGCATGGTCGTGATGCAGGGCAGCCAGGCGCTGACCCATGCGGCTCGGCGCATAGAGAGTGAGCAGGCCGCCGGTGAGGCGACCGTCCTCAGTGATCGGCTGGGCGTCGAGCAGCAGCGGCTGGCCGGCGAAATGCACCTCGCGCAGGGGCTGGTGGAACCCGGCGGCGAGCAGCGAGTGTTGCAGTGCATCATCGGCGAACAGCGCAGCGATGTTCATGCCCTCGGGAGCGCGCCCATACAAATCGATCAGTGCCGGATTGGCCAGCAGTACGGTGGCGCGGTCATCCACTGCCAACACCGGGTCGGGCATGGCCGCGAGCAAGGCGTCGAGCTGCAGCCGGCGGCGCTGGCCGGGGAGGATGTCCACCACCTCCACGCTCTGCACGCCGTGCACCTGCAGCAGCGCACCGCGCAGTTCCTCGAGCACCGCAGCGCTCAAGGTCGGTGCGTCGATGTAGACGTTTGGCGGTACCATCTCCACCGCATCGAGGTTCAGATTGCGCCCGCCAAGCAGCGCCAGGACTTCCTGGGTGATGCCGACGCGGTCGATGAAGCTGACGTGGATGCGCATTGATGACGGTCGAAATGGGCGAACAGGCGGCGATTATGCCTGCTCTGCCGCGCATGAGGAAAAGGGCGACACCGTGAGTACAGAAAAACCGAGCCGCGCCGACTACCACCGCGAGCACCAGGCGCGCGCCGAAGCCGAGGCCCAGCGCCTGTTGGCGCGCAAGGAAGAGCTGCAAGGGCGCTGGTTGCCCTGGGTGGCGCAGGAGCTGTATCAGCTCAGCCCAGCGGAGTTCGCCAACATGGTGCGGCGCGAGTTACAGCGCCTGGCGTAGCCCGGATGCAGTCCGGGGACTGTTTGGAGTATGCCAAAGCTGCCGCGGCTAAAGCCCCTCCCACAAGTCTCCCGCATCTGTGGGAGGGGCTTTAGCCGCGACCCTACGCGCGTTTGCGCGCACAGCGGCTCATCTCCACCTTGCCCACATAGGGGTTGCCCCAGCCCATCACGCACGCCACCTGCTGGTTGCGTTGCTGCTCCCAGGCCTTGGGCGGGTAGGCCTTGCTCCAGGCTTCGTAGAGCTGCCGATCCTGTTTCGACAGGCGCAGCTTGTAGCGGTCGGCCATATAGAAATAGGTGCGGGCGATCATCCCGCGGATGGCCGGGCGCGGCATGACCTTGCGCGCCTTGAAGTCCACCACCGTCTCGCAACGACCATATTGATGCGGCTTCTGCGGTAGCCAGGCAAAGCTGTAGTTGCTGCGGTCGCCGTTTACCTCGCCGATGCTCGGCACCAGGTTGTGCAGGTCGGCCTCGGCCTTGCGGAACTGCGTATCGTGGGCCGTGCAATTCTTGCGTCCGCCTTTCTGCCAGCACTGGCGCTGATGGCCGATCACCCAGGCCGGGACGATATGTTCCCACTCGATGCGCTGGGCGCGATTGGCGTTCTTGCGCGGCGTGTAGCCACATGAGCGCAGGTCGACGCGATTACCGCTGTACTTGCAGCCGCAATAGAACTCGGTGGATTGCTGCTCATACAGCGGCCAGGCCAGGCGCTTGGCCTCGGCAAAGGTCGCGGGTGCAGCGTGCAGGGAAAGGGCGGTGAAACCGCACAACAGAGGGAGTAGGCGTCGAATCATGGGGCGGCAGAGTAGCCGCCACAGCCGTCGATGTGAAGATGGAAAATCAAGGTTTTTCAACGACTTATATAGTGGCAAAGCGCCCTCCTGCAGGCAGGAGGGCGCCGGCGCTCACGCCTTGGCCGCGGCGGTGATGGCCTGCACGCTTTCGCCACGATGGCGGCTGAACTGCGGCAGCAGCGAACCGATCAGCATGCCCGCCAGGCTCAGCAGCAGACCCGCCAGTTGCGGCGGCCAGAAGTCGGTTTCCTGGTAGGTCAGCTCCAGGGCTGCCCAACTCGTCAGACCGAAACAGATGGCCAGCAGCGCGCCCTGGGTGGTCGCACGCTTCCAGAACAGGCCGGCGAACAGCGGCACCACCGCGGCCACCAGGGTCACCTTGTAGGCATTGCCGACCATCTCGTAGATGCTAGCCGTGGAGTTCAGGGCGAAGATCGAGGTGGCGATGGTCATGGCCACCACGCTGACGCGCATGGCCAGCAGGAACTGGCGGTCGCTCATCACCGGCACGAAGTTCTTCAGGATGTTCTCGGTGAAGGTCACCGACGGTGCCAGCAGCGTGCCCGAGGCGGTGGACATGATCGCCGAGAGCAGCGCGCCGAAGAACATCACCTGGGCGAACAGCGGCGTGCGCTCCATGATCAGGTGCGGCAGGATCATCTGCGCGTCCTCCGCCAGCCACTGCTGGACCATCGCCGGATCGATCAGCGAGGCGGCGTAGGTGAGGAAGATCGGCAGCATGCAGAACGACAGGTAGAACACCGCGCCGGCCATCGAGGCGCGTGCGGCGATGTTCTCGGTCTTGGCCGACATCACCCGGGCGTACACGTCCTGTTGCGGGATGGAACCGAGCATCAGCGTCACCGCCGCAGCGATGAAGGCGACGATGTCGCGTGGCTCGAAGGCATGCATGAAGGTGAACTTGCCTTCGGCAGCGGCATGGCTGATCACCACATCGGCGCCGCCGGCCATATCGCCGATCAGCCAGGTCAGGTAGCACAGGCCGGCGACGATGATGATCATCTGCATGAAGTCGGTCAGCGCCACCGACCACATGCCGCCGAACAGGGTGTAGAGCAGCACGATGGCGGTGCCGATCAGCATGCCCTGGGTGGTGCTGATCGAGCCGTCGGAGAGCACGTTGAACACCACGCCCAGCGCGGTCAGCTGCGCCGCGACCCAGCCCAGGTAGGAGCCGATGATCACCAGGCTGGTGAAGATCTCCACGTGTGGGCCGTAACGCTTGCGGAAGAAGTCGCCGATGGTCAGCAGGTTCATGCGGTACAGCGGCCTGGCGAAGACCAGGCCAACCAGCATCAGGCAGCCAAAGGAGCCGAACGGGTCCTCGATGATGCCGGCGAAGCCTTCCTCGATGAAGGTGGCCGGGATGCCCAGCACGGCTTCCGAACCGAACCAGGTGGCAAACACCATGGCCGCCACCAGCGGGAAGGACATGCTCCTGCCGCCGGCAGCGAAATCCTTGGAGTTTTTGACGCGGGTGGATGCATAGAAGCCGACACCGACGGTGAACAGCAGGTAGATCGCAACAAACCAGATCAGCATGGGATGAACACCAGTGGCTCGCCCGTCGTCCGGCGTGGGCAGTGCCCGCTAGGCCGCCTGGACAGACAGAATTGTTGTTTTCATGGCGCGTCACGAATGGCGATCGGTACCCCGCAGGCAATCGCCATAGCGGGTTCACGGCCACCTGCCGCAACGGGCGAGCAGTCTGCCAAAAACGTAAAATATGTCAAACAGATGAAGGGCTTTTTTTTGTGCAAAAGCGATAAACGACAAGCCCTTGATGCGGTGATTACAGCCAGATTGCGCGCCCAGGTGAATTTTCTGGATGACTGTTGTGGATATTTTACGAATGTGCTTGCCACCAATACTGCTGATCGCCAGGCGTCGCGCACGCGTTGGTCGCACCTCAAGGGACGGGCCAGGGACGATGGGGGCTGCAGCAATGGCCTGCCTTGCAGGCGTGGCTAACTGAAGCGTGGCAGGCGCCCATCGCTGGCGGTATCGGCGCGCTCGGTTTGCTGCGGCAGGCCGGCGACCTTGAGTACCGGCATCTTCTCGCCCACCAGGCGCAGGTCGCGGCGAGGCAGGGCGAAGCGCACGTCCAGCTCGCGCAGGGCATCGAGCAGTTGCAGATTGATCTCCTGCTGGACGTCCATGTACTGGTTGTAGTCCGAGCTCAGCACGATATACACCACCTCGAAGGTCAGCTGGCTTTCATCGAAGCCAAGAAAATGCGCGCGGTCGAAGCGGGTCTTGGGTGTGGCGCGGATAATCTCGCCGACCTTGTCGGCCACCTGACGCACCTTGTCGCTCGGGGTGTCGTAGTTGATGCCGAACTTGAAGACGATACGGCGGGTGTCCATGCGCTTGTAGTTGTGCACGATCTGCCGCAGCAGATCGGCGTTGGCGCACACCACCTGCTCGCCACTGAGGCTGCGGATGCGCGTGGTCTTCAGGCCGATATGCTCGATGGTGCCGGCCACCTCGCCGAACACCACGAAGTCGCCGATCTCGAAGGGCTTGTCGACGCCAATCGATAGCGAGGCGAACACATCGCTGAGCACCGTCTGCACCGCCAGCGCCACGGCGATACCGCCAACCCCGAGGCTGGCCACCAGCGCGGTGATATCCACACCCAGATTGGCCAGGATAGACAGCAGCATCACCGACCACACCACGATCAGGATCATGATGCTCATGATGGTTGTCATCACCGGGTTGTAGTGACCGCCGCTCTTGCCCATCACCAGGCTGCGCGACCACAGCCGCACGCCGGTATCGACCCACAGCGCGACCTGCAGGGCCAGAGCGACGAACCAGGTATGGCTCAGCGCGCTTTGCCAGGCGAGCGGCAAGTCCGCCAGACGCAACGCCAGCAACAGGGAAAACGCCAACAACAACAGACGGTTGGTACGGCCGATGACCATGGCGATGAAATGCGCCCAACTGCTCTCCCGATCCTTCGACCCGGCCTTCAGCCGCTTGTGCAGGGTGTTCACCAAGGTGCGCAGTACGCTGTAGATCAGCGCTGTAGCGACCAGGACAATCGCCACGTTGAGCCAGATATCGCGGTTCAGCCAGATATTCCACTGCTCCATCGCCAGGGGCCTCCAGAAAAAGACGTATAGGGTTCTGGTGGCGTTGGGGGGCAGAAGTTCCGGAGGATGGGTGAGTGGTTTGGGTTAGTTCAGTGTTGGGGTAATCGAACCCTTTCCAGCCACGTGCAGTGATCCGCAATGCCCGGCTTTTCTGGCCTTGCAGTCCTGCGGCTACAGCATTTTTCCGCTATCCCTTGCAGTGATTTCGACACTTTTTCGACACGCTTCCTCGCTGTCCTTGCACCGTCGCAGTGCTTTTGTGTATATCTGCCCAGTAGTAATGAAAGCGCAAAATGTGGAAGTCAAGCGAATACGCTCAGTCGTATAGCCTTCTGTGTAAGTTATTGATTTGTAAGTGTTTGCTATGGATGGTTGCACCCTGCGGTGCCGTAGTTATACCGCCGGCTCTACTAATGTGTTAGTGAAGAAGACTATCTAATCACTGTTAGGTGAAATGATAATGGCCGTCGGATACGAACTCGTAAATTTTACTCGGTGCGAGGTGCTCACCTTCGCGCATATATCGGCGTCCACGAAATTAGAGCTTGCAGGTAATGCTGCAGCAGCAGCGATGAGCACTTGGTACATGCTGGAATGTGCAGGTGATCAGATGGCATTTGTGTCAGACACTTACGGAGAATGGCCATTTCCCGGCGGAAGCTCGTCTGATGTTGCGTCCTATGTGGACGTTACCGATCGAGTAGTAGCTGAGTTGGTCGGTGCCGGTATCCTCAAAGATCTCGGACGGAAGCACTACTCCGACGACCTGACTGAATATACTAGGGTCTTAGAGAACATCTGGCTACAGAGCTAATACGCCATTTGTCACTTACACCAGATAGCAGCCTAACTAGTGGTTCAAATCGTTCGCTGCGCTCACTGGGACGGGCTAAAGCCCGCCCCTTAACCAAACGTTAGGTATCACATGGAAACGTGGCGCCCTCTCACAGTACAGCTAGCCATTGCACTAGCTTATGCATCTATATTCCCCATCACCAACCTATTAGGTGGCGGCATCATGATGCTCGGCATAATTTTATCTATTCCTTTCCTACCTATTGGTTGGATAACTGGCATGGCCTTCGTCCATGTTTTCGGTTCCGAATCTGCATATTTACCAGGAGCTTTCATTGCAGTGGCAATTCAGGCCTTTCTATTTATTCATTGGCTTGCAGCCGGTAGAAGAAATGAGGTGAATACCTAACAAATGGTTCAAGCCGCTCGCTTCGCTCACTCGGGACCGGCTAAAGCCGGCCCCTTAACCAAACGTTATGTGCCAAAGGAAGGCTTATGTCGTTGCCTAAAGATAGAGTTGTAGTCGCAAGCGATGTGAATCCTCGAGACGGGATCGGCGTTGAAATCTACCGAGATAACGAATTAATCGTTGAGATTTTCAGAGATGATACGGACAGAACTCGAACCATAACTGTGTTCAAAGAATCAATTTCGCTTGAGCTAATGGAAGAGTCTATTCAAATTTTCAAAAAAGAGATTCCTTGGGATTTCATTGAATACGATGAGTAGGCACATAACAATGCGCTCAAATCGCTCACTCCGTTCGCTGGGACGGGCGAAAGCCCGCCCCTTAGCTTAATCGTTATGCGATTGTGAAATATTCCAGTGGTGATTGATTGTGATAGACGGAAGTAAAAATGCCTCGATTCGAGCCATCAAAGGAATGTTCATAATTGAATCGTTGTCTGGCTATAGAATGATGTTCTCTGATCCAGACTCCTTTCACTGTTTTCTTCCCCTAGATGTAGATGCAAGTCTGTTGGGAGAGAAGATTAGGCGAGCGCTTGAATCGAGCAGAACCATGACAATCGAAGAAGCGCAGGAATATAGAACTTCTGATGACCGCTGGAGCCAATGGGTTTCCACTATGCTTGCACACACAAAGATAAGTAACGAGCAGAAGCTTTTCCAAAAAATGGCTCTTTGTAATGTTCGCGAGCATGATGGATTAATTGTGTTTTCTCCGAATATAAAGCGTAGAGGTTCGGCCTGGGAGGGCCGCGGAGAGGCTCATAAGCTTAGTCTGGAGTCCTTGTCAGATAATCTAACCCTCGGGCAATTTGCTATAGAGGCTATAAAAAAATGCGTTCCTGCAGTACTCGCATAACAAGTTGCTGTACTCGGACCCAACTACGCGTCGCAAGCTTGTGGTTTGCTGCGCAAACTTTACCACAAGCTTGCTCTGCTCCGTTGGGCCGGTAAGCAAGGCGTTAGGCTACCGCAGTTATGAGAACCGAACGTGCCAAAAAGGTACTGACCGAAAACACCAAAGTTCTTTATGGTATTTTCGGCGTCATTGAGTGCTCACCCTTCTTTCCTCCTTGTGGCTTTCTAAATGAATTTTTCAAGAAAGGTTCTGATCCTTGCGACCAAGACTCAAGAATGGGGAGCTGGGAACCATTTGAGTTAAACGCACAAGAGTATGAAGCCGTAGCGTCTTGGTGGCTAAAAAAACATCCTAACTCTACTGTCGATGCACTTGGAGTTAAAAATTGGGATGATTGGCAGATTAAAATCATCGAAGCAAATTACTAACAGCCTAACAAATGGTTCAAGCCGTTCGCTTCGCTCACTCGGGACCGGCTAAAGCCGGCCCCTTAACCAAACGTTAGAGAACACTATGGAAGTCCTCGCTCGTACGCTGATCCTTGCATGCAAACACATCAATGCTCGAAGTAACTCGGACAGCGATGATGACGTGGCGCTTTTGGAAGCAATTGCTGCCGAGCTTGGTTCAGCATCCGAGGCTGAAAAGCAGTGCCTAGTTAAATCTGCCAAGTCATTAGGTGATGAGGCATGGCCTGAAGAAATGGGTATTCTCTAACCATGCGCTCAAATCGCTCACTTCGTTCGCTGGGACTGGCTAAATCGTTAGCCACATGAACATACCAGCATTCACACCTGAACAATTTGCTACCCGGCCTGGAATGGCGCAGGTTGAGTCGGATTTGAAAAAATGGCTTCTATCTCTTGATGTAGAGGAACGCATCGAATTCATTAAGCAACTATGGCCTATAAATTTTCGATTCGCTTTGGTTCTCGTACAGGCATCACAGCTACCTAGAAAGGAGCTAGATAAAATATTCCGGCACTGGCTGCGTGAAGGTCATCACAACACAGCCCAAGAATTAATTAAGCGCTTTGTCCCAATACTCGGCGAAAGGAAATTTTGGCGAATTGCCTCTCAAGAGAATATTACCCCTGCAATGCGAGACTTTCTTAATTATCACAGTCATGGTCGCCTTGATGCAGAGCCCAATGGTTAAACCTATGCAACTCTCCAAGCGGCTAACAACTGCTTCAAACCGTTCGCTTCGCTCACTGGGACGGGCTAAAACCCGCCCCTTAACCAAGCGTTACCATCCGAATCGATTCAATCGCACTTGGCTCCATGTGCTCGGGCATACCAGCGTCTAGCTGCTTCCTGGGTGATTGCTATCCCGCGTTGGGTTGGCTCAAGTTTCGGTTGGCTTCGTCGTAGGTCGGGCTGGTTTGGCCAGCTGCAGGTGCAATCTGGCCGCTAGCCAGCCATAGGGCGTATTGGGGGTAGATCTTCACCAGTACGTCGATCTCTTCAGTGCTGATTCGCACTGCGCCTTTGCTAAGGCTTTTCCAACGGTTGTGGTCAGTACCGCTTTCGGTGCTGATCCTCTTGGGGCCATACATCTTGATCAATAGACGAGCCCTATCGCCTGAGCTTTCCATATAGATATTGATTTTCTCTTAATTGGGGGGGCAAATGTTGCTCTCACTCACGGTGGGGGCTATATTTGCTCCGAGGGTTATATTTGCTCCCTCGGAATGCTGAACATTGCCGAACATAGTGGATTAAAGCTTATGGATACGGAAGGTCTCGACCCGCAAAAGCTGCACGGTGCACCGCCCTTGATGCCGTGGCAGAAGTTCGCCGAGTGGATCGGCATGGGCGACGAACCCATCGTGGTGCGCACCTGGGTGGAACGTAACTACCTGCCTTCCAAGAAGGTGGGTAAACGCACCCTGGTCAACGTGGCCTTGTTGACCCAGCAACTACTGGAACAGGAGTGGACGCTGTGAGCCGAACAGACCCGCAATTCAAGCTGCGCGTACCGCCCGAGCTGCGCGCCAAGATCGAACAGTCCGCCTTCGCCTCGCGCCGTTCGATGAACTCGGAAGTCGTCATTCGCCTGGAAGCGAGCTACGCCCAGGACAAAGCCGCCAAGGAGGGCACCCAATGACCGCCACTAACGAAAGCCTCGACCTGTGCAGCGTGAAGACCTTCGCCGAGCTAAGTGGCGTGACGGTCGAAGAGGTCATCAACTGGGTAGACAGCCAGACCATTCCCAGCATGAAGCTGGCCGACTTCCGCATGGTCAACCTTGCCCGCCTGCGTGCTGATCTGGAGAAGGGTAAGACCGTGTTCAAAGCGGGGGACTACGCCCATGTCTAAGCCCGCCCTGGTGTTCGATCCCATCACCGCTATCGGCTTCATAGGCCAGACCGTGCTCGTCGAACTGCGCTGGGGCGGCGACAACGACATGCTCTGGCGCTGCTACCACATCGTAGGCGTGGTGCTGCCGGTGCCGGGTGTGTTTGAAGACGGCTACTTCCTCGTCATGCCGTTCGATGGCAGCGAAGACCTGCCGCTAGAGGTCTACTTCGACAACATCAACACCCTCCGCGTCGTGCGTGATCGTCACGCAACCGGCAAGGTGCTGGATCGCCTACCGCTGCCGCACCTGTTCCAGGACCAAGCCAAGGAAGGGGAGTGCAGCCATGCGTAAGCCACGTATCCAGCTCGATGCTGCTACTGCCCTGAGCTATGTCGGCAAGACCGTGCTGGTTGAAACCGCCTGGGACGCTGAGCCGGAATCCTTCTGGCAATGCATCCAGATTGTCGGCGTGCTGATCCCGACGCCGGATATGCAAGGTGCGCCGTGCTTCCTGGGCGTCGAACTCAGCTCCAGCACGCGCAACCCCAACGAGTTCTACTTCGATGACATTTGCTCTATCAGGGCGATGCGGCACCGCGACCGGCAGGGTTCCGGCAACGTACTGGACCGCATGACCCTGACCCATTCCCCCGATGCTGCCGGGTCAGGGGCCGCGCTCCCGGCTCGTCGGAACAGCTCCACCGTTCCGGCGAACGGAAGCACGGGCGCAGCGCACCCTTGACCCCACGCCATGAGAACGAGCCTGACCACGGGAGAGTGGGGCAGCTTCACCGCCCCGCGCTCCCGAGCCCTCGGCGGCAAGAGTGGGATGACAAGGGCAAAGCCCTTGGTGTTGATCAAGTCCCGCCCGCTGCACTTCGCTGACTGCCTGCACCTTGTATTCCTGGCGCTGCTGAGCGCCTTCCTCTGGTACGCCAGCCTCCCGCCCTTTGAACGTCCCCAGGTGCCTTCCTACATCCAGGAACAACCGTGCTTGTTCGACCAGCAAGACCGCAGTGAGTACCCCGAGCCCTGGAGGGAGAGAGAAGCGTGCGAAGCCGCTAGCGCACGTACGCACGCCGAGGCACGAGGCGCGCGTGCGCGCGACAGCGGCGGTGCGCACGGCGCGCACGGGGAGGGAACCCGCTTGCGGGCGGGGCCCCCGGCGGGCGCCGCGCGCCGCCTGACGCCCCTGTAACACGTCAGAAAGTAAGACGAAAACTTCCGCAGTAATCAGCAATAGGTGACTGAGTGAAAAAGCCAAAAGATTTCCTGAGACTCGACATGCTGGCACGTGAAGACGCGACCGGTCGGCTGTTCGTAGACCCGGGCAACGCCCGCATTGTCGACCTGTCGAAAGTCCGCTTGCTGCACTGCGGCGTGGATACCGTCCGCCAGCTCTACCGTGGTCTGCTCCGACCGGAGCTGCTGTGCCTGTTCGATAAGCCCGGCACCATCGTCGACTTCGCGGGAGAGCGCTGGCATGCAGGCCGTGTGAGCAAGGATTCTGGCTATCAGTACAAGCTGCAGAACGCCGACCTAGGCTTCGTGCTGCTGCTCAAGAACTACAACGCCAAAGTCGAGAACATCGGCCCACACCTGAAAATCGAAGTGTCACCCCATGCCATCGACAGCCTGTCGCCCGAGCGCCTCCAGGCCCGCATGGACTTCTATGCCGAGCAGATCCTTACCAACATTGAACGCAACCAATGCGCGGTCCATCTCGCCCTGGATGTTCAAGGCTGGCAACCGCCCGCTGATCTGGTCGCCCGCATGCACTGCCGCGCACGATCCGCCCGCGATATCTCCGGCATCAAGGAGATTACCTGGGACACGAAAAGCAGCGTCTACGGCCGCGGCGAGACCTACATGTTCGGCTCAGCCGGTGGTGTGCAATTGGCGATCTACAACAAGACCGAACAGGCCAAGGCCACCGACAAGCTCGACTACTGGGAAGGCGTCTGGCGGCGTCGTGACAGCTTCGACGAAGGCGATCCGGACAACTACAACCGGGACCAGGCTGTCTGGCGTATCGAACTGCGTTACCACCATTCGGTTATCCAGCAATTCGCCAGCGGCTCGGTCGATCTGCACACCGGCAACGCCATCGATACGAACAGCTACGCCGCCTTCACGCCTCACTTGGATGGCCTCTGGCGCTACGGCATGCAGCAATTCAAGTTGCTGGCTCGCCCTGGTTACTACGAACCGATCTGGACCCTGCTGCGTGAAGATGCCCGCGTCGACCTGCCGGTCGATTCGCTGCTCGATGACACTGAGTACAAGCGCAACTACAAAACGTCTCGGGGCTTCTCCGGCAAGAACGTGGAACTGTTCCTGGGAAACTTCGTCAGCCTGCTGGCACGGGAGCGAGTGGGCGCTAGAAAGGGTTTTTACCGGCTCAAGGATTGGGAATGCTGGCCGGTGATTCGTGACCACTACGCCGCCAAGGGCATGGATGAGGATGGGCTGTACAAGCACCTCAAGAACATCCTGGAGGAACGGCATGTCAGGTGGGGTAGGGCTGTGTGATGTTTGTTTGCCAAATACACAAACAAGACAAACACGCTGACGTTAATGCTCTTGGCCGGGGCCGACATCATGGCAATTGATCAGCTACCGGATGGCCGCTGGAAGGTTGATGTAGAACCCATCAAGGGCCGTCGCTTCCGTAAGACGTTCAAGACCAAGGGTGAGGCGCAACGGTTTGAGGTCGCCTGCAGGGCCAAGGTGATGGAAACACCCGACTGGGCGCCCAAGCCAAAGGATCGCCGCAAGCTCTCTGAGGTGTTCACCCGCTACTACGATCTGCACGGCCACACCCTGGCAGACTGCAAGCGCTTGAAGCATGTGCTGCGGAACATCGCCCGCGACCTGGGCGACCCGATAGCGGTCAAGTTCACCGCTGACCAGTTCTGCACTCTGCGGGGCAAGCTGCTGGCTGAAGGCATCAACGGCAAGACGCTGAACAATCGCCTGGGCTACGTGAAGTCGGTATTCAACGAGCTGCATCGCCTGGGCGATATCGACTACCCGAACCCGTTGGCCAAGGTGCGTCCGTTACGCCTGCAGGAACGCCCGCTGTCGTATCTCACCCAGGAACAGATAACCGAGCTGTTGCACGCCTTCGACAACTACCCGAACTGCACGCATATGGCGCTGATCGCTCGCGTCTGCTTGGCCACCGGGGCACGTTGGGGAGAGGCTCAGGGGCTGGTGCCATCCAGGGTGAAGAATGGCGCGGTGACCTTCGCCAATACCAAGTCGAGACGCACCCGAACCGTGCCGATCGCGCCGGCCCTGGAGCGAATGCTGTTGGACTACTTCAAGGAATACGGAGCCTTCCCGAACTGCATCCGGCATTTCAGTCGAGTGCTGCAATCGACGTCGATCACGCTGCCGGCCGGACAAGCCACGCATGTTCTGCGGCACACGTTCGCCAGTCACTTCGTTATGGCCGGTGGCAACATCCTCACGCTGCAGAAGGTCCTGGGACACTCCTCGGTGACGATGACCATGCGCTATGCACACTTGTCGCCCGATCACCTGCAGGACGCGGTTCGGCTGAATCCCATCTTCGACACTTTATCGACACTTCCGAAACCCGGAAACGAAAAAGCCCTGTAAAAACAGGGCCTTAAAGCTGCGATTTTGGAGCGGGTGATGGGAATCGAACCCACGGCTCTAGCTTGGGAAGCTAGGGTATTACCATTATACGACACCCGCAGCGGGTGCCTTTATACCGGAAGCGGCGGCGGAAATGAAGCGCAAAGCGTATCCGCTTTGCGCTCGGTGCCCGTCATACCGCTATCGCCTGGAGGTCGCGCAGGTCGCCTTTGACCGGCAGTTGCAGGCGCCGGCTGGGGGCGTTGAAGAAGTCCAGCAGCACGCGTTGGGTCTGCAGCCAGGCGGCCTTGTGTTCCATGTCGAGGAAGTGGCCGGCGTCGTCGATCACGGCGAACTGGGCGTGGTCGATGTGCTGGGCGAACAGGCAGGCGTCTTCCACTGAGGTGTATTCGTCACGGTCGCCGTTGACGAATACCAGCGGAATGTCGATGGCCTGCAGGCATTCCTTGCTGCAGTTCGCTTCCATGTTCAGCACTTGCTTGATGTGCGTGTACATCTGCCGGTACTCGTGCTCGTCCAGGGTGCTGATGTGCTTGTGGTTGAAGCGCTTGAACAGCGACGGCAGGTGCTTGCCGATGGTGCTGTTGACCAGCAGGGCGACGTTGTCGCGGTCTATCGAGCCGAGGAAGCGCAAGCCTTTGTGCAGGTAGTCGAGCATCGGCACGTTGAGGATCGGTGAGAAGGAGCAGATGGCTGCCTTCTCCAGCGTCGCCGGGCGTTGGGCCATGGCGAGCATGGAAGCGACGCCACCCCAGGAGAAGGACATCAGGTAGTTGGCGCCGTAGTGGTCGATCAGCTTCAGCAGGATCGCCGCTTCA
Organism: Pseudomonas spartinae; assembly: GCF_965197125.1. Taxonomy (NCBI): domain Bacteria; kingdom Pseudomonadati; phylum Pseudomonadota; class Gammaproteobacteria; order Pseudomonadales; family Pseudomonadaceae; genus Pseudomonas; species Pseudomonas spartinae. The sequence goes on along the minus strand of NZ_CBDAMB010000008.1, from coordinate 179,307 downwards.
TCTTCCTTGGTGATGGGCGTGAAATCGCTGTTGTGCGGTTTCGACTGGCCGGCGTAGGGCAGGTCGAAGGCCACCACGTTGTACTGTGGTTGCAGGTACTTGACCGTTTGCGCGAACGAGGCCGTGGTCGCCAGAGAGCCATTGACCAGGATGATGGTCTTGCTTGCTGCCGGGTTGCCGTAGAACTCCGTGTGTACCTTGTGCTTCCTGTTGATCTCGACGACTGCGGTTTCTGGCCTCATGTCGTTTCCTCCTGGCGCAAGTGTGTCAAGACGAGCGGGCAACCGTTCGCGTTGTTTTGAGCAGTTAGAAAAGCGCCTGAGCGTGACAGCTTGATGTCAGGCTGGAGATTCTTATAAGTCTAGGAATTTCAATCAGTTAGGATCGAAACAGGCGAGCGCTCCAGGCCTTTTCGAGGGCCGGGAGAGGGCGGTGTTACCAGGCAGGAATCCAGTCGGTGCAGAGCACCAGCAACCGAAAAACATTTTCATCCGTCTAGCTGTGACCGATCAGTCACGCAAAGACTTGTGATTCGATTCAAGCAGCTCCCTTGCAGCCATGCAAGGCCGAGTCACATCTTTATGGACGATTGAGCTGACCGTTGGTCGGGTAGTCAGATTCCGGCGCAGGATGACGATCAAACGCTGGCGATTTCCGCATCCGTCAGGGCGCGGTATTGGCCCGGGGCGAGCTGCGGATCGAGAACGATATCGCCCATGCTTTCGCGGTGCAGGGCGACGACGCGGTTGCGGAAGTGGCCGAACATGCGCTTGACCTGGTGGTAGCGGCCTTCGAACAGGGTCAGGCGGGCTTCGTAGCTGCTCAGCACGTCGAGCTGGGCGGGCAGGGTGGTGAGGTCTTCGAAGGCGAAGTACAGGCCGCGTGCGAAGACCTCGGCGTACTCGGTGGTGATCGGCTGGTCGGTAGTGACGTGGTAGACCTTGGGCTTGCGTTGCTGCGGCTGGGTGATACGCCGCGACCAGCGCCCGTCGTTGGTGATCAGCAGCAGGCCGCTGGTGTTCAGGTCGAGGCGGCCGGCCAGGTGCAGCTCGTGTTTGTCCGGCTCGTCGAGCAGGTCGAGTACGGTGCGGTGTTCGTCGTGCTCGGTGGCGCTGACCACGCCGACCGGTTTGTGCAGCATCCAGTAGCGCGCACTGCGCCCGGCCTGCAGCAGTTCGTCATCCAGCTCGACGCGCTGGAAGTCGCGTACGTCGAAGCGCGGGTCGTGCACCACCGCACCGTCCACACGCAGGCGTCCGGCACTGATCAGCAGTCGGCTGTCCTGGCGGCTGAAGCGGGGGAGGTTACTGAGGAAGCGATCCAGGCGCATGGCTCAGTGCTGCTCGCCGCGCTCGACTGCATCCTGCACGCCGGCGCAGGCGGGGCACAGGCAGGCCTGGTCACGTTGCTCGGGTGTCAGACGCTGCAGCGCGGCCGGGTCGATCTGTGCCTCGAAACACCAGCAGGGTTCGTCGCGGCCGGCGGCGACACTGCACTGGTTGGCCTTGCCGCATAGCGGGCAGCGTTGGGTGTCCATCAGTTATCGACGCAGACGCGGTCGCGCCCGGCCTGCTTGGCGCGGTACAACGCGCGGTCGGTGCGGCCGAGCAGGGCGTGCAGGCTTTCGCCGGCTTGCCACTGGCTGAGGCCGAGGCTGACGGTGACCTGCAAGGTCTGGCCTTCGACCTGATAGCGCTGTTCGGCGCATTGCTGGCGCAGTTTTTCGGCCAGGTCATGGGCGGCCTGGCGGTCGGTGTTTTTCAGCAGCAGGATGAATTCTTCGCCACCCCAGCGGCAGAGAATGTCGGACTGACGCAGCCGCTCGCGCAGTTGCTGAGCGAAGCGTTGCAGCACTTCGTCGCCGGCCAGATGACCGTACTGGTCGTTGATCGACTTGAAGTTGTCCAGATCCAGCAGTACGGCGCACAGCGGGCTGGTGTCGCGCTGCGCTTCCTGCAGGGCCTGTTCGGCGAGGATGTCAAAGCCACGGCGGTTGGGCAGCTCGGTGAGGCTGTCGGTGGTGGCCAGGGCCTCGATGCGCTGCTGGTATCGACGAATCGCCAGGTTGACCAGGACAAGGACGATGCTGGTGACCAGCAGGCACAGCAGCAGGTTGATGTAGAGCCCTTGGCGGATGCCGGCCAGGGCCTTGTCGTGCTTGTCGACGAACAGGTACCACTCCAGTTCGGGGATGTAGCGCACGTTGAGGAAGTGTTCGTGGCCCTGTTCCTGATACTCGAACTGGCCACTCTGCGGCGTTGGCAGTTTCTCCATCAGGTTTTCCAGACCGGGGATGTCGACCAGTTTGTCGCCGACCTTGGCGCCCAGCGGCCCGCCCTGGGCGCCGGTGAGGGTGATGCGCCCGGTGGTGTCGACGAAGTAGACGCTGCGCGAGTAGCGCTGCTGGTATTCATCGATCAGCTTGACCACCGCATCGACGGCCAGGCCGACGCCGGCAGCGCCGATGAAGTTGCCCTCGTAGTCGAGCACCTTGTAGTTGATGAAGATGGTCAGGCGGTCGGCGTTGGCCATGTCGACGTCGACATTGATTTCATAGGGCTCCGGCAGCATGCGCACGCGGTAGTACCAAACGTCGCGTGGCTCGTTCGGTTTGACCTTCTTCAGCACGCCCTTGGACTGGTAGTAGACGCTGCTCTTGTCGGAGACGAAGAAGCTGGTGAAGGCGCCGTAATGCTCCTGCACTTCGCGTAGGTAGCGGGTCATCTGCTCGGTGTCCTGCTCGCCGGCCAGCACCCAGTCACGCAGGAAGGTGTCGCGGGCCATCATCGAAGAGATGAGCGTGGGGCGTACCAGGTCTTTCTGGATTTCCGAATAGACGGTGTCGGAGGTCAGCGGCAGTTCGGTGTTGATGATGCTGTCGCGGATCGAGTCGCGCGAGGCGTAGTAGCTCAGCAGCGAGGTGGTGAGAAAGCCGCTACCGAGCAGGAACAGGAGCAGTAACACCAACGAGGTTTGCGTGTGCCTTTTGGGGCGCAAGGGCATGGGAGAATCCGGGAGCGGGTGGATGGCGTGATGCTAGCTTGCCGGAAGGGGATAGCGCCAGTTGTGATCACAATCGGCGCTGTTTATCGGTTGCGAATGTCTGGGGGGAGGGTTCCCGGATTGCATCCGGGCTACGGGGCTATGTAGGAGCGGATTTATCCGCGATTGGAGTTGCCGGTATTGCGGTGGGGCATGAGGTTGTCGCGGCTGAAGCCCCTCCCACAGGGGGCGCTTGGGGCTTTGGTGAGATCGCGGCTGAAGCCGCTCCTACAAGGTGTGGGTGGTCTTGGGGGCGCTGGTATATCGCGGCTGTAAGGGAATGCCGACCAGCCGCTCCTATGGAGCGCTGCTGGTCGTGGGGAGAGCGCCTCCCGCAAGGACTGGTCAGGTCCTGTGGGAGGCGCTTTAGCGGCGAGCTTGTCGAAGCAGTCGCGGCTAAAGCCCCTCCCACAGCGGGCGCTTGGGGCTTTGGCGAGATCGCGGCTGAAGCCGCTCCTACAAGGTGTTAGTGGTCTTGGGGGCGCTGGTGTATCGAGGCTGTAAGGGAATGCCGACCAGCCGCTCCTGTGGGGCGCTGCTGGTCGTGGGGAGAACGCCTCCCGCAAGGACTGGTCAGGTCCTGTGGGAGGCGCTTTAGCGGCGAGCTTTTCAGGCTTCTTCAAGCACCACCACGCGCTGCCCGGCACGCACCGGCGAACCCGGTTGCACGCGCACTTCGCGCACGGTACCGGCCATTGGCGCGGTCAGTGGGATCTCCATCTTCATCGACTCGAGGATCACCAGCACGTCGCCGGCCTGCACCTGGGTGCCGGCCTCGACCTGCACCTGCCAGAGGTTGCCCGCTACATGGCTTTCGATGGCGTGTTGGCCGGCGGCCAGTGGCGCATCCTCGTCCTGTTCGGGCGCGGCCTCTTCGACCTCGAAGTGGGCCTGGCCGTTGTCGATCCAGCGCTGACGTTCGGCGTCGAAGGCGGCGCGCTGCTGCTGGCGGAAGGCGGCGATGCCCTCGGCTTCGTCATCGAGAAACTGCTGATAGTCGGCCAGCGCCAGTTCGCTCTGTTCGATGTGCAGCGGGTAGCGGCCCAGCGGGAAGTCGCGGCGGATGCGCAGCAGCTCGTCGGCCGAGACCGGGTAGAAGCGGATCTGGTCGAAGAAGCGCAGCAGCCACGGCTTGCCGTCGAAGGCCTCGACCGCGCGGTAGCGGTTCCACATCTGCAGGGTGCGGCCGACGAACTGGTAGCCGCCGGGGCCTTCCATGCCGTACACGCACATGTAGGCGCCGCCGATGCCGACGGAGTTTTCCGCCGTCCAGGTGCGCGCCGGGTTGTACTTGGTGGTGACCAGGCGGTGGCGCGGATCGAGCGGGGTAGCCACCGGCGCACCGAGGTAGACGTCGCCCAGGCCCATGACCAGGTAGCTGGCGTCGAACACCGTGCGGTAGACCTCGTCCAGATTTGGTAGGTCGTTGATGCGGCGGATGAATTCCAGGTTGCTCGGGCACCAGGGCGCGTCCTTGCGCACGGTGGTCATGTACTTGTCGATGGCCAGCTGGCAGGCCGGGTCGTCCCAGGACAGCGGCAGGTGGACGATACGCGACGGCACGCGCAGGTCTTGCGCGGCGCAGACGGCGTCCCACTCGCCGGCGACGATGTCGAGCAGCGTCTGCAGCGCCAGGGTTTCCGGTTGGTAGTGCAGCTGCAGCGAACGGATGCCGGGGGTGAGGTCGATCACGCCGTCGAGCTGCTTGGCTTGCAATGCCTGCATCAGCGCGTGGCCGCGGAAACGCAGCACCAGATCGAGCTCGGGCTGGCCAATTTCCAGCAGCAGATGGGTGTCGCCGGACAGGCGCGCGACCAGGCGGGTGTCACCTTCGCCGAGGTCGAGGACGATAGGACTTTGCAGCCCGGATGCAATCCGGGGTTCAGGTGCTGCGATATCCCCGGATTGCATCCGGGCTACGGTCGCACCTGTAGGAGCGGATTTATCCGCGATTACGCTGCCGCCTGCATCGCGGCTGAAGCGGAGCGCCGCCCGGCCGTTCCCACGGAGAGTGTTGCATTCGTTGGCACTGGCTTTGGCTAGCTCTCGTGCCGAAGCGATATCCACTGGCACGAAGCGTACCTTGTCGCCGGCCTTGAGTTGGCCGAGCTGCCACAGGTCGGCCTCGATGATGGTTACCAGGCAGACGAAACCGCCCAGGCTGGGGCCGTCCGGTCCGAGGATCACCGGCATGTCGCCGGTAAAATCCACCGCGCCGATGGCGTAGGGGTTGTCGTGGATGTTGGACGGGTGCAGGCCGGCTTCGCCGCCACTGTCGCGCACCCATTCCGGTTTTGGACCGATCAGGCGCACGCCGGTGCGGCTGGAGTTGAAGTGCACTTCCCAGTCGGTGGCGAGGAAGTTGTCGACATAGGCGGGCGTGAAGTATTCCGGCGCGCCGTGCGGGCCGTAGATCACCCGCAGTTCGCGCACCGCCGGCAGGGCCGGGCAGAGTTCGGCGGGCAGTTGTGCGCCGGCCTCACGGCTATCGAGCGGCAGCAGGTGCAGCACGTCACCGGCACGCAGGGCGCGGCCGCCATGGCCGCCGAACTGGCCGAGGGTGAAGGTGCTCTTGCTGCCCAGGTAGTCCGGCACCTGGATGCCGCCACGGATGCTCAGGTAGCTGCGCGCGCCAGCACCCGCGATGGTGCCGAGGGCCAGGGTGCTGCCGGCCTTGACCAGCAGCGCGGTGTTCATTGGTTGCTGCACGCCATCGACGCTTAGCGGTATCTCGGCGCCGGTGACGGCCAGCATGGCATCGCAGTTGAAGCGCAGGCTCGGGCCGCTCATGGTGATTTCCAGGCCGGCGGCGCCTTCTGCGTTACCCAGCAGGCGATTGCCCAGGCGCAGCGCGCGGTCATCCATCGGCCCGGATGGCGGTACGCCTACTGCCCAGTAGCCGAGGCGGCCGGGGAAGTCCTGCACACTGGTCTGGGTGCCGGCGCTGAGCACCTCGAAGGTGCTGGCCTGGTAAACCAGATTCTCCAGGCAGCGCGTCCACGGTGAGCCGCTGGCGAACGGCGCGTCAGTGAGGATCTGGCGTAGGTAGTCGCGGTTGCATTCCACGCCGTACAGCAGGGTGCCTGCCAGCGCCTGATCCAGTGCGGCGCTGGCCTGTTCGCGGGTCGGCGCCCAGGTGATCAGCTTGGCGATCATCGGGTCGAAGTAGGGCGGAATCTCGCAACCGGCCTCGACCCAGGTGTCGATGCGCAGGGCCTTGCCGTCGGCTTCGGGAAACTGCACGGCGGTGAGCAGGCCGGGGCTGGGCTGGAAGTCGCGGCCCGGGTCTTCGGCGTAAAGGCGGGCCTGGATGGCGTGGCCACTGGGCTGCAGGCGTGCGGCCAATTCGCCGAGCGGCGCCAGGTCGCCAGCCGCCAGCTCGATCATCCAGCGCACCAGGTCGACGCCCCACACCTGTTCGGTGACGCCGTGCTCGACCTGCAGGCGGGTGTTCACTTCCAGGAAGTAGAAGCGCTCGGCCTCGCTGTCGTAGACGAATTCGACGGTGCCGGCGCTGCGGTAATTCACCGCCTTGGCCAGCTTGATCGCGGCGGCGCACAGTTCATCGGCCATGCCGGCGGGCAGGTTGGGTGCCGGGGTTTCCTCCAGCACCTTCTGGTTGCGCCGCTGCACCGAGCAGTCGCGCACGCCGAGGGCGAGCACCTCGCCCTGGCCGTCGCCGAACACCTGCACTTCCAGGTGGCGGGCGCGCTGGATGTATTTCTCGATAAATACGCCTGAGTCGCTGAAGTTGTTCTGCCCCAGACGCTTGACCGCCTCGAAGGCCTCGGAGAGTTCTGCTGCCGAGCGGCACACGCGCATGCCGATGCCACCACCGCCGGCGGTGCTTTTCAGCATCACCGGGTAGCCGACCTGTTCACCGGCCTTGAGCGCGGCGTCGAGGTTTTCCAGCAGCTCGGTGCCTTCGAGCATCGGCACGCCATGCTGTTTGGCCAGGGCGCGGGCCGTGTGCTTGAGGCCGAAGACGCGCAGCTGTTCTGGTGTTGGGCCGACGAAGGCGATGCCGGCCGCTTCGCAGGCTTCGGCGAAGGCCGCGTTTTCGGAGAGAAAACCATAACCGGGGTGAATGGCCTTGGCGCCGCTGGCTTTGGCAGCGGCGAGAATCTTGTCGACCACCAGGTAGGTCTGCGCGGCCGGGCCGTCGCCGAGGGAGAAGGCTTGATCGGCCTGCTGGATATGCAGGCTGGCGGCGTCGGCTTCGGAGTACACGGCCACGCCACCGACGTTCAGCTCACGCAGGGTGCGCAGGATGCGGCAGGCGATGGCGCCACGGTTGGCGATTAGAAGTTTCTCGAACATATCCGCTCCCGAGACAGTTCAAAGCTGCTGCGCTCCACCATGCGGCGTTGGCAGGCAGTTCGAAATGCTCATTTGCTCCAGCAAACTCCGCTTTCTCACTGGCTGCCGCCTTGCCTGATGTTCGCTCGCGACGCTTTGCTTCTGCCTCGTATAAGGTGGCGGGCCGTCCCGCCGTCATTTGTCATGTGCCACGGTCGTCCGTGGTGAAATCCGGTGATGCGTGATGCCTGTGTCGGAGCGCTCGGGCGGCGTTCCGCTTCAGCCGTGAACCGGCGCAGCCGGTGGATGTAGAAAGCGACATCCACCCTGCGGGTTACCGCGGCTGAAGCCGCTCCTACAGATCTTGCGGCCCCACAGCCCGGATGCGATCCGGGCTACTGCTGTAGGAGGGGCTTTAGCCGCGAGCTCTTGAATGGCTGTCGCGGCTGAAGCGAAACGCCGCTCGGCCCTTCCCACAGGAAAATCATCAATCCCACACCAGCACTTCGGCGGGCGTCGGGTTCCAGCCGTTGCAGGGGTTGTTCAGCTGCGGGCAGTTGGAGATCAGTACGATCACGTCGGTCTCGGCTTTCAGCTCCACGTACTTGCCGGGGGCGGAGATGCCGTCCTCGAAGGTCAGGCCGCCCTCCGGCGTTACGGGAACGTTCATGAAGAAGTTGATGTTGGCGCCGATGTCGCGCTTGCTCAGGCGACCGTCGTGCAGGCTGGCGCGCAGGAAGTTGTCGCGGCAGCTGTGCATGTAGCGCTTGTCCAGGGCGTAGCGCACGGTGTTGCTCTCCTGGGCGCAGGCGCCGCCGAGGGTGTCGTGGCGGCCGCAGGTGTCGGCGACTATGGTCAACAGCGGCTTGCCGAGGTTGGAATAGAGCACCGTGCCGGTGCTCAGGTAGACCTTGTTCTGCTTGCGCAGGGTGCGTTGCGGGTCGAAGCGCTCGCGCGGATTACGGGCGGCGAAGAACAGGGTGTCGATGGCCTGGTTGCCTTCCAGATCATGCAGGCGCAGGGTCTGCCCGGCCTTGACCTCGAACAGGTAGGGTTCGCCCGCCGGGATGGTGTGGCGGAAGCTGGCGGTTTCGGGATGCAGGTTGCTTGCGGTCAGGCTCATGTCGGCATCCTCAGAGGTACTGGCGTTCGGTGTTGTGGAAGGCGCGGCCGTTCTCCGGGCGCGAGGTGCGGCAGAGCACGCTGATGCCGTCGCTGGCGACCTTGCTCCAGCTCAGCTGCACGGGCTTGGGCGCGTACTGCGGGTTGGGGTCCATCGGGTGCTGCAGGGCGGTGAGCACAACCAGGCAGTCCATCGGCGCGTATAGCTCGATGTAGTCGCCGGCCTTGCTGTTATTCGGCTGGAAGTGGAAGGCGCCTTCGGCGTCGACATCCACGCGGCTGAACAGGTTGAGGTTCATCAACAGGTCTTGCAGGTTCAGATCCCACTTGCCCATTTCCACCAGCAGGTTGTCCATGCCGTTGCGGAAGAAGCCATTGCGCAGTTCCTGGTAGCGGCCCTGGCCATATTTCTCCAGCGTTTCCTCGGCATTGAGCACGCCGCCGAAGCTGTCGTGCCAGCCGCAGGTGTCGGCGGTGACGGCGGCGAGTACCTTGCCCATGTCCGAGTACAGGCAGTGGCCGGTGGTGAGCTTGGCGGTGTGCTGGCCCTTGAGGGTGTCCGGCAGGTTCAGCCGTTCGCTTTTCTCAAGGGCGTTGAACAGCAGCAGGCTGACGTTGGCGCCGCCTTCGAGATCGGTCATGCGCAGCAGTTGACCGCGCTTGAGGACGAAGGAGGTGTGGCCGCCGCCGGGAAGGGTTTCCTCATAGAGGGTGGCGCGCAGGGTGGGGGCAGTTGTCATGGGTACCTCGGAATCAAAGCCTGGTCGTCAGGCGCCGGCAGTGGCGCCTGATCATCGTTGCGATGGGGTTCAGGGCGGGCTTTTAGCGCTGCCCGTCAGAGCTTGCCGTCGACGGCCATCTGTATGTAGCTCGGGTCGAAACGCAGCTTGATGTTGGCGCTGTCGCCGGTAGTCACGTCGTCGGCGAAGGTCATGCCGATGGCGTCGGCGATGCGCGCGCCTTCACCAAGGATGCCGTGTTCGAAGCTGAAGTTGGCAACCTTGGTCATGGTCTCCGGCAGGGCCGGGCTGGTGACGAAGTCCAGGGTTTCCTGCGGCGTGTAGAACAGCTTGGTGGTCGCCAGCTGGGCCTGGAAACCGGCCAGGTCGGTGCCGGAGGCCTTGGCCATGTCGGTCAGGGCTTCGGTGGCTTCCGGCGTGCCGGACTGCATCAGTTCGAGAATCTCGAACCAGGCGCCGACCAGGGCCTTGCCGAAGTCCGGGTTGTCCTTCAGGGTCTGGGTGTTGACCACCATCATGTCGAGGATCTCGCCGGGAATCTTCGACGAGTCGAACACTTCGGTGCTGCCGGGCTGGGCTTTGATCTCGGCGAGCATCGGGTTCCAGGTGGCGGCAGCCTGCACGCTCGGGGTGGAGTAGGCGGCGATGATGTCGGCATCGGAGGTGTTCACCACCGTCACGTCGCGCTCGCTCAGGCCAGCGGTTTCCAGAGCGCGGGCGAGGAAGTAGTGGGAAACCGACAGCTCCACCAGGTTCACCTGCATGCCCTTGATATCGGCCAGGGTCTTGCCTTCACCCTTGATCAGCAGGCCATCGTTGCCGTTGGAGTAGTCGCCGACGATCAGCGCGGTGCTGTCTACGCCACCGGCGGCGGGGATGGTCAGGGCGTCCATGTTGGTCATGGTGCAGCCGTCGAACTGGCCGACGCTGTACTGGTTGATCGACTCGACGTAGTCGTTGAGCTGCACCACATCGATGTTGATGCCGTACTTCTTCGCCCATTTGTCGATGATGCCGGAGGTGCTGACATGGCCCCAAGGCATCCAGCCAGCGTAGAGCGTCCAGCAGACGCTGAAGTTGTCTTTCTTCTCGGCGTGAGCGCTGAAGCTGAGCACCGCGGCCAGACCGGCAGCGGCGAAGGAGAGCAGACGGTACTTGCGCATTTGGAACCTCCAGTCTTGATGAGTACGGGCAGGAGTCGCGGCACGTTTCGATGCGTTCGAAAGGCGCGTTCTCCCGGGCTTTTATCCCGCCGTGTAACCTCACTGGAGGTCGATGACTCTCGGACCAGTCACCCGCTTGCGCGGATCGGAACCCTAGTCATCCATTTCGCAAATTGTGGTGCCGCGATTCCGGGAAACCCCGGTGAAAACCTGCACACTCAGGCTTTAGCGAATAGCGTGCCAGCTCGCCCAGGCCCGTGATTTGGCGCTCTGCCGGCGCAGCTGGCAGATTGCGTGCTGCCTGATGGGGCTGGCGCGGTGCGATTTGCACCGTTGCGGGGCGATTTGTTGCTGGCAGTGCCGGTTGCTGTCGCCATGGTGATGGCATGGAAATCGCTATCGACTCCTGTGCAGGGGCGAGCAGGCGATCGCCCTCGGGACGACCCGGCCCGCTGCTCGTCTGGACGACCAGGTAACTCACTTGTTCAAGGGAGATTGCCATGGCGCATACCCATTTCACCTCCATCCCTCTGGTCGACGTTGCCGGCCTGTACGCCGACGACCTGGCTCAGCGCCAGCGCGTTGCCGATGAGCTGGGCCGCGCTGCCCGCGAGGTCGGCTTCCTGCAGATCAGCGGGCACGGTATTGCCCGCGAGCTGCGCGCCGGGCTGATCGACCAGGCACGCAGTTTCTTCGCCCGTCCGCTGGAGGAGAAGATGCGTTTTTATATCGGCCAGTCGAGCAACCACAGCGGCTACGTGCCGGAAGGCGAGGAGCAGTTCGCCGGCGGTAGCCAGGATCTGAAGGAAGCCTACGACGTCAATTACGACTACACCGAGGCGGCCCAGGTCTACCCGCTGCTGGGGCCGACGCAGTGGCCGGACTCGGCGGATTTCAAGCGCGCGGTCAGCGCCTACTACCGCGCCGCGCTGGCGCTGGGCGACACGCTGTTCCGCGGTTTCGCCCTGGCCCTGGGGCTGGCCGAGGACAGCTTCGCTGGCATCACCCGGCATCCCACCAGCCAGTTGCGCATGATCCATTACCCGCTCGACCCCGACCCGGTGGCTGATCGCCCGGGCATCGGCGCGCACACCGACTATGAGTGCTTCACCATCCTGCTACCGACTGCCGAAGGATTGCAGGTGCTCAACGGCGACGGGCAGTGGATCGATGTTCCGCTAGTCGAGGACGCCTTCGTGATCAATATCGGCGACATGCTCGAGGTGCTCAGCAACGGCCATTTCGTCGCCACCTCGCATCGCGTGCGCAAGGTCAGCGAGGAGCGTTTCGCCTTCCCATTGTTCTGCGCCTGTGACTACCCGACGCGTATCGCCCCGATTGCCGGTCTGCCGCCGCGTAGTGAGCGGGTGTACACGCCGGTGAGTTGCGGCGACCACCTGTTCGCGCAGACGGCGCAGACCTTTCGCTACCTGCGCCAGCGCCTGGAGGATGGTTCGCTGCAGTTGCCCGATGGCACGGCAGGCCTGTCCAGCTTCGGCGCAGCCAGCCGGGAGGTGACGGCATGAACCTGCTGCAACTGGCAGCACGTTACCCACAGCGTGCCGAGGGTGGTGTGCCGGACTGGATGCTTGGGCACTTTCGCCGCCGAACCATCAGCTTCGCCGATGGCCGCAGCGACGAGCGCACTCAGGTGCACTGGCTGCAGAGCCGCAGCTTCACCATCGACCTGCGCCTGCCGGACGCACCGGCGCTGCCGCCGCGTGCCTGGCACGACTACGACGCCGCCGAGCTGCGCGTGCTGGCCAATCACGAAGGCTGGCTGGCCGACAGCGTCTGGGAGAATGGCTACCTGAGCTGGCGCGGTGGTGTGTCTCTGCAGCTGCACAACCGCTGGCCGGAGCCGGCGCAGTTGCAGCGCATCGGCAACTGCATGATCGAGTTCGGCACCACGGGCGCCTATATCGAGGACTGGCGTCTGCAGGCCAGCAGCGGACCATTGATCGGCCTGCGTCTGCTGGAGGAATGCGACGCGCAAAGCGGCCAGGTGCTGCATTGCGGCGGCGGCCTGATTCTCTGTGGCGAACAGCTCGGCTGGGTGCAGGGGCGGGCGGTCGAGCCGAGTGAATCAGCCTTGCAACTGCGCGAGCAGGCGCAGCGTGCGCGCGGCGATGGTGCTGCCCTGGCGGCATTGTTCGGTTGCGAGACCTCGCTGGCCTACGCCGATCAGCAGGGGCGTTATCAGGTGACGCTGTCCACGCTGCCTGCGCGGGTAGGGCAGGGCGTTTCCCTGGACGGCTTCGAGATGCTGGAGGCGGGGCACGTGCGTCAGCACCTGCAGCGTGCCGACGGGCGTGAGGTGGTGCGTACTTTCATCATCGATACGCTGGAGCCGAATTGGCGGGCAGAGCTCGCCACGCCGTGCAACGACCAGGCGCAACGCTGGTTCGCTGCGGAGGGCGAAACGCTGTCGCGGTATCTCGAGGTGTTGAGTTAGCCAGATGCTGACCGCCTGATTCACCGCTGAAAAGCTCGCCGCTGAAGCGCCTCCCACGGGGCGGGGTCCGCCACGATTCGTGGGAGGGGCTTTCGGCTCGGGCATCCTGCTTCGCTCTACCTCCTGCATCCATGCAGTCGTAGCCGCGAGGCTGTGGCTGCAGAAGTGATGCGCCGAAATACGCTACATCTCTGGTCCGTAGCCCGGATGCAATCCGGGGACAATGTGCCGGTTATTCCCCCGGATTTCATCCGGGCTACGGTGTTGAGTTGATCGGCAACGTCTTCGGGGCGGACGATCAGCGTGCGGCAATACGCTCGGCCACTTCGCTGGGCAATTGCGCCTGCGCGCGGCGTGCGGCGTTGAGCGGAATGTCGTAGGTGATCCGCGCGCCATAGGCGTTGGGCGCCTGCGGATCAATGCGTACCTTGTCGAATACCAGCAGGCGGGTGCCAAGGCTGAAACCTTCGGACAGGTCATGGGTGACCATGAACACCGTCAGGCGGGTTTCCTGCCACAGCTCCAGCAGCAGCGCGTGCATGTCCTTGCGGATGCCGGGGTCGAGGGCGCCGAAGGGCTCGTCGAGCAGCAGCATGCGCGGTTGCATCACCAGCGCCTGGGCGATGGCCAGGCGTTGCTGCATGCCGCCGGAAAGTGCGCTGGGGTATTTGTTCAGGGCATGGCCGAGGCCGACCTTGCTGAGGATTTCGGCAGCGCGCTCGCGCGCTTCGCGCTTGGCCGCGCCGAACAGCCGGCCCAGCAGCTTGGATTTCGGCAGCTCCAGGCCCAGGGCGACGTTGTCCAGCACGCTCAGGTGGGGGAACACCGAGTAGCGCTGAAACACCACGCCACGGCTCGGGTCGGGCTCGTTGGGCAGCACTTGGCCGCTCAGCAGCAGCTCGCCACGGCTCGGGCGTTCCTGGCCGAGCAGCATGCGCAGGAAGGTGGATTTGCCGCAGCCGGAGGCGCCGACCAGGGTGCAGAACTCACCTTCGTTGACCTTGAGGTTGAGGCCTTCGAGCACGACCAGATCGCCGTATTCCTGCCACAGGTTGCGCGCCTCGATAAAGGCGGCATTCGAGGTGCCGCGTGCGGCGGCGCTTGAGTCAGTCATGGCAGGTTCACTCAGCGGGACGACGTGTTGGCTGAACAGGGTCATGCCTTGCCTCCTTCATGCCAGGGGAAGCACAGGCGTAGCACCTGGCGCAGGCCCAGATCCATCAGCCAGGCCAGCAGGGTGATCCACAGGACGTAGGGCAGGATCACGTCCATGGCCATGTAACGACGTACCAGAAAGATTCGGTAACCGAGGCCGTCGGTCGAGGCGATGGCCTCGGCGGCGATCAGGAACAGCCAGGCCGAGCCAAGCATCAGGCGCAGCGAGATCAGCAGGCGCGGCATCAGTTGCGGCAGCACCAGGCGCAGGATCAGCGTCCAGGAATTGGCGCCCAGGGTCTGCGCTTTGATCAGCAGTTCGCCGGGAATCTCGCGCGCGCGTTGCTCGATGTCGCGGGCGATGCAGGGGGTGATGCCGATGACGATTAGCATGACCTTGGACAGCTCGCCGAGGCCGAAGACGATGAACAGGATCGGCAGGATGGCCAGCGGCGGAATCATCGACAGCACCGTGAGCAGCGGTGACAAGGGCGCGCCGAACAGCGGCACGCTGCCGGCGGCGATACCCAGCACCAGGCCCAACAGCGCGGCGATGCCGATGCCGAGGGCCAGGCGCTGCAGGCTGGAAGCGGTGTCCTGCCAGAACAGGTACTGGCCGCTGCGTTTGTCTTCGCTGAAGGCCAGGCGGTCGATGGCATCGACCATCTGACTGGCGCTGGGCAGCAGCTTGTCATTGGGGTTCTCGGCCAGGCGGCTGGTCGAGGCGCTGAAGTAGACGAACAGCAGCAGCGCGAAGGGCAGCAGGATCAGCAGCAGGCGGCCGCTGCGATCCGGGTGGCGGTTGATCAGGCGCATGGGGAGTCCTCGTCGGGCCTTGGGCGGATGCGTGCGCGGCTAGCGTGCGAAGAGGGCGCAAGAGGCCAGGCGCACGGGCGTCTGGCCGTTCTGGTAGGCGGCTGGCTGCCGCTGTTGCGAGTGGGGCGTACCCATGGTGAACCTCCAGTTTGACAGGGGCGGACAGGAGTTCGCGGCGGTTCCCCACGGATGGGGCGCGTTCTCCCGGGCTTTTGTCCCGCCGTGTAACCTCGCTGGAGGTCGCTAGCTCTCGGACCAGTCGCTCGCGCGTGGCGAGCCGGAACCCTAGCCGGCTATTGGCAAATTGTGGTGCCGCGATCCCGGTGAGCCGGGGTGTTCCTGCACCAGAGATTCTTAGCGAACATCGTGCCATGCGCCGCAAGGTGCAGCGCTTGGCGCTGCGCTGCGGTTCGTCGCTGGCGCCGTGCGCCGTGCTGGTGCGTGGTGTGGGTGGCGTGCTGCCTGCTGGGGCGCTACAGGGCGCCGTCGGCGGCCAGCTGCATGTAGGCGTGGTTGAAGCGCAGCAGGATGCGCTGCGGGCTGCCAATGGTCTTTTCACCGCTGAACTCGATACCCAGGTTGGTCAGGCCCTGGCCACGCTTGCCCAGCAGGCCATGAGCATCGGCAAAGTGGGCGACGCGTCGCATCGTGTCCGGCAGCTTGCCGGTGCGGGCGAAGTTGAGGGCCGAGCGTGGCGAATAGAACGAGCGCAGGGTGACCAGCTGTTCCTCGAAGTCCTCGGGGCTGGTGTCCGCAGCGGCGGCCATGCGGGCTCGGGCTGCGCGCCCGGCAGCTGTCGGCAGGCCAAGCAGGCGCTGGGTCTCGAACCAGGCACCGGTCAGCGCCCGGCCGAACTCGGGGTGCTGGGCCAGGGTCTGGCTGTTGACCACGGTGAGGTCGAGTATCTCGCCGGGGATGCGGTTGGAGTTGAACACCATGCTGACCTGCGCCTTGCGCTGGATTTGCGAGAGGATCGGGTTCCAGGTGATCACCGCATCGCCCTGGCCGGAGAGAAAGGCGTCGGCGATCTCGGTGTCGGAGACATGCTGGATGGTCACGTCGCTTTCCTCCAGCAGTGCCCATTCCAGTGCGCGGCTGAGCAGGTAATGGGACACCGAGTTCTCTACCAGCAGCACGGTCTTGCCCTTGAGGTCGCGGATGCTTTTGCCGTTGCCGCGCAGCAGCAAACCGTCGGCTCCATTGGAGAAGTCGCCGATGATCAGCGCGGTGCTGTCCGTGCCGGCAGCGGCGGGGATGGTCAGGGCGTCCATGTTGGTGATGGTGCAGGCGTCGAACTGACCCGCGCTGTAGCGCTCGATGGAAGCGACGTAATCCGGCACTTCCTGCACCTGAATGTCAATTCCATACTTGTCTGCCCACTTCTTCACGATGCCTTGCTCGGCGGCGTAGCCCCAGGGCATCCAGCCGGCGAATATCGACCAGCACAACTTGAAGGTTTTGGGGGCGGCCTGGGCTGTCGGAGCGCCGAGCAGGCAGGCGCAGAGCAGGACGGTGAGCAGGGAGCGAATGGACATGGATACCTCGGGTTATGGACGAAAGCTGGAAAGCCGGCAGCCGTGCTGCGCGTTCTCCCGGGCTTTTGTCCCGCCGTGTAACCCCGCGACTTCCGGCCGCTGCATGAGGTCGCCGACTCTCGGACCAGCCACTCGCCCTACGGCGAGCCGGAACCCTAGTCGGCCATTGCGATTCGCTAACACTGACGATCCTGGGCGTGGATCGGCTTTCCGCTGCGCTCAGTAAGCGAATGCCATGCCAGCGACATGGCAATGGTCCTGTGCTCTCGTGGTTTTGCGCCGTCGGTCACAGCCGACGAAGTGAATCGCACCTGTTGTGGGCGGCGCTGTCTGATGAGTCAGGGATCACCATCCCGGAGGCCGACATCGGTCGGCGTCGTCCCAGCGGTCACAGGAGGCCGCCATGCCCTACAAGATGCTGTTGTCCGCGCTGTTCTTGCTGCTTTCCGGTTGTGCCGTCTATGGCGATGGCTACGACCGTAGTTATCACAACGGTCATGGCTATCGTTATTACGACGGTTACCGGCGTGATTACTACTCGCCGCCCGTCTACGTGACGCCGCGCTACTACTATGAGGATCGCCGGCATAGCTATTACTCCGCCCCTCCGCGCTACGTGCCGGCGCCGCCGCCGCGTTACCACTACGGACACGAGCAGCGCTATCGCGAAGGCTACAAACGTGATGCCCAGCCGCGGCACGACTATCGCCGAGACCAGCGCCGTCAGGAGTATCGCGGCGGGCAGGTTCAGCGCGGCTGGGAAACCGGCCGCAGCACGCAGCAGCGCTTTTCCAGCGGGCGCAGTCATGACCAGCCGCGGCGCAGCAACGAGCGCCGCTGGTAAGCCTCGGCTCAATCCGCCGCGTGTTCAGCACGCGGCGTTTGTTCATCTACCCGACGAATCGCCTCGACCATGGCTTGCGCCGCTGGCGACAGGCTGTGGCCGGCGCGGCTGACCAGGCCATAGGCCGAGTGCTGGTGCAGCCCCTCCGCCTGCATGGGTAGCAGGCACAGCTGGCCGCTGCGAACTTCTTCGGCAATCACATCCCAGGGCGCCATGCTCAGTACGTCGCTGCCCGCGACCAGGCGCTTGAGCACCAGAAAATTGTCGCACTCCACGCTCAGCGGCTGCAGACGGCCGCTGGCACTGCTCAGGCTGCGCTCGACCACGTGCGGCAACTGCGTGCCGGCCAGGGGGAAGTCGAGCAGGTCGCCGAGTCTCAGCTCGCGCCGTTGCAGCAGGGGGTGCGCCGGACGGCAGAACAGCACGCCGTGATGCACCCGTAGCGGCTCGATGTGCAGTTGCGCATCGCCTTGCAGTTCGCGGATGTCGGCGACGAACAGCTCGATGGTCGACTCCAGCAGCGCGTCGCGCAGCTCCAGCCAGTTGCCGATGTTCAGTTTCACCTGCACGCGCGGATAGCGCTGCAGCAACTGACCGAGCGCCTGCGGTACCAGCCTGGCGGCGGGGTAGGGGCCAGCGCCCAGGCGCAGCTCACCGGCCTGCAGGTTGCCCAGCTGATTGACCGCATTGCTCAATGCCAGGCTGCCGGCCAGCAGGCGCCGGGCATGCTCCAGCACCAGCCGGCCATGGGCGGTGAGGGTGACGCCACGGTTGTGGCGATCCACCAGGGTGCAGCCGAGCTGGCTCTCCAGGGCCTGGATGCTGCGGCTCAGGGCGGGTTGGCTGAGGTGCACGGCGGCAGCGGCACGGGCGAAGTGCTGGTGCTCGGCGAGCGCGACGAAGTGGCGAAGCTGGCGTAGATCGTTCATGTGCGTTGTGCATCAACTTGCTTATTCGAATGCATTGGAATTATCGAACAGGCTTTGCCAACCTGCCAGCACTCCAACAACAAGACGTCCATCGCCATGAGCACATTCTTTCGCTTGAGCGGCCTGCTGCTGGCCGCCTCCCTGCCCTTGAGCGCCTATGCCGAGCTGCCGGCCGAGCGCATCGAACCGAGCATCAATGCCGAGCTGGCGGCCCACACCAAGGTCTTCGCCCAGCAGATCTACCGCGTCGCCGACAACGTCTATTCCGCCGTGGGCTGGCAGCTTGGCAACGTGGTGATGATCGAGGCGCCGGAGGGGCTGATCATCGTCGACACCGGCGAGTCGGTCAGCGAGTCGCGCAAGATCATGGCCGAGTTTCGCAAGATCACCGACAAGCCGGTGAAGGCGGTGGTCTACACCCACTTCCATCCGGACCATATCAATGGCGTGCAGGCGTTCGTCACGCGCGAGCAGGTCGAGTCCGGCGACGTGCAGATCTACGCCCATGACACCCTGCTGGCCAACGTCGTGGCCCAGGGCGCGCTGGTCGGGCCGATTCTCGGTGTGCGCTCGGCCTACAGTTTCGGTTCCTTCCTCGAGGCGCAGGACGAGCAGGACATGAACGGCGGTATCGGCCCGCGGGTCACCCCGGAGCCTTCCACCTTCATCGCCCCGACGGTGACCTTCGCGGACAGGCTCGACACCACCATCGCCGGGCTCGACGTGCAGTTCCTGCATGTCCCCAGCGAGGCGCCGGACGAGATCGTGCTCTACCTGCCGGCCAATCGCGTGCTGATCAGCGCCGAGGTCGATCAGGGGCCGACGCTGCCGAATATCCACACCTTGCGTGGCACCAAGTTCCGCGATCCGGTGCAGTGGGTCGACAGCCTGGACAAGCTGCGCGCCTACCGGGCCGACTACATGGTGCCGCTGCATGGTCGCCCGGTCAGCGGTCAGGACGCGGTGGAGGAAGTGCTGCGCATGACCCGCGACGGCATCGCCTACATCCATGACCAGACCGTGCGCTGGATGAACAAGGGGCTGACGCCGGACGAGCTGGTGGAGAAGGTCAAGCTGCCGCCGCACCTGGCGGGCTACACGCCCTACCTGCGCGAGTACTACGGCACGGTGAAGCACAGCGTGCGGCAGATCTACAACGGCTACCTGGGCTGGTTCCAGGGTGACCCGGTGGACCTCGACCCGACGCCGCCACGGCAGAAGGCCGAGCGCCTGATCGCCATGATGGGCGGGCGCGAGAAGCTGCTGCTGGAGGCCGGCAACGCCTACCTCAAGGGGGATTACCAGTGGGCCGCCGAGCTGGCCGGCTATGCCATCCGGGTCGATCACGACGACCAGCTGGCGCGCGACATCAAGGCGCGCTGCTTCCGCAAGCTGGGCTACGCCAGCATGAACATCAACTGGCGCAACTGGTACCTGATGAGCGCCATGGAGCTGGAGGGCAAGCTCGACGGTGACGAGATCAGCCAGCGCTCGATCGAGATGCGCAAGGTCTTCCTCTCGCCGGACATGGTGCGCAGCTTCACCCCGCAGAGCTTCCTGCAGAACTGGGTGACCCGTATCGATCCAGACAAGGCCGGTGATGTCGAGCTGACCCTGGGTTTCAACTTCCCCGATGTGGACGAACAGTGGGCGCTGGAGGTCCGGCGCGGTGTCGCGCAACTGCACAAGGGCATTCCCGAGGGTACGGGTTTGCGCCTGAGCATGGACAAGCGCTTCATGGAAACCCTGCTGACTGGCGAAGGTGGCCTGGTCAAGGGTGCGCTGCTCGGTGATGTGCAGGTCGATGGCAACCTGCTGGAGATTCGTCGCTTCCTCAGCTGCTTCGACTTCAGCGACGAAGCATTTGGCCTGACCTTGCGCTAGGACTTGCGCCAGTCGAAAGAGGGGCGGCCTCTTGCGGATCAGCCCGGCACACTTCGGGCTCATCCACTCGGAGGCTCATGATGAACCTGCTGTCTTTCGCCAAGGGCGCCCTGGCCATGTTCTGGCTGGTGGCGCTGCTCAATCTGTTCTATCCCTTCGCCACGCCGCTTGGCGGCTGGGTCAACTGGGCGGCGCTGCTGGTGCTGCTGGCACATGTCGGCGAGCTGTTGCTGTTTCGCACGCGCCTGCAGGGGTTGCCGGGGCAATGGTGGCAGCGCCTGCAGGTGCTGTTGTTCGGCATGTTGCATCTGCAGCACCTGCGCTGAGCGCTGATGCCAAAGGTGACGACCCTGCCGGGGTTGCCGCGTGGCGTAGCCGGCTTGCCGGCACGCAGCGCTGTTGCCCAGCGTTATTCCACGAACAGCTGCTGCACCACCGAGAAGTCCTGTTTGCCCTTGCCCTGCTTGAGCAGCAGGCGGTAGAGCTGCAGCGCCAGGGCGCCCATCGGTGCGCTGTTGCCTTTGTGGCTGGCGGTTTCCTGGGCCAGGCCGAGGTCCTTGGCCATCAGCTCGGCCATGAACCCGCCGCTGTAACCTTTCGAGGCCGGTGCGCTCTCCATCACCCCGGGCCAGGGGTTGTACTTCTCCAGCGTCCAGTTGCCGCCGGAGCTCTGCCGCATGATCTCGGCCAGCACGGCCGGATCCAGGCCATTGGCCACGCCCATGGCCATGGCTTCGGCAGTGGCGATCATCTGCACAGCGAGTACCTGGTTGTTGCACACCTTGGCCACCTGGCCGGCGCCATCCGGGCCGGCGTGGAAGATGTTCTTGCCCATGGCCGCGAGCAGCGGTCGGGCCTGTTCCAGAGTCTGCGCCTCACCGCCGACCATGAAGGTCAGGGTGCCGGCCGCTGCGCCGCCAGTACCGCCGGATACCGGTGCATCCAGCAGGGCGACGCCGCGCTCGCGAGCGGCGGCGTGCACCGTGCGCGCGGACTCCGGGGCGATGGTGGAACACTCGATCACCAGGGTGCCGGCCGCCAATCGACTGAGCAAACCATCTTCGCCCAGATAAAGGCTCTCCACGTGGCGACTGGCTGGCAGCATGCTGATCACTACCTGCGCCTGATCGATGGCGTCGGTGGCACTGCATGCCGCCAGAGCCCCCTCGCTGGCCAGGGTATCGACAGCGCTGCGTACCAGGTCGAACACTTTCAGCGGATAACCCGCCTTGAGCAGGTTGCGGGCCATGGGCAGGCCCATGTGGCCAAGGCCAATGAAGGCGATCTGGGTCATGTCGGTTCTCCTTTTCTTGTTTTGGCAGCGTGGGCCATTGCCCGGTTTTGAACGGTTCCTACAGATCCGTAGCCCGGATGAAATCCGGGGGCGTGCAACCCATTTCCCGGATTGCATCCGGGCTACGGCCAGTATTACTGCCCGGTTTTGAACATCTCGTTGAGTTCGGCGAAGGAGGCGGCGTTCCTGGCGAAGCCGGCATCGCCCTGCTGCAGCACGCGTGCGGCCTGCAGAAAGCCGCCGAAGGCTGCGCGTGCCAGGCTGGAGCCGACGCTGACGCGGCGCACGCCCAGCTCATTGAGATCATCGAATGTCAGTGCGCAGGACGACAGCCCCAGCAGCACGTTGACCGGCCTGGGCGCCACGGCCCGCACCACGGCATCGATCTGCGCGCGGGTGCTCAGGCCGGGGGCGTAGAGCACATCGGCGCCGGCCTCGGCATAGGCTTCCAGGCGGCGCAGGGTGTCGGCCAGGTCTTCGCGCCCGTGCAGGAAGTTTTCCGCGCGGGCACAGAGGGTGAAGGGAAAGGGTAGGCTGCGCGCGGCCGCCGCCGAGGCGCGGATGCGTTCTACGGCCAGCTCCAGCGGGTAGATGGGCGCCTGCGGATTACCACTGGCATCCTCGATGGAGCCGCCGACCAGTCCGCAGGCCGCGGCCTGCAGCAGGGTGTCGGCGCAGCCTTGTGGCTCGTCGGCGAAGCCGTTTTCCAGATCGGCGGCCACGGGCAAGGACGTGGCTTCGACGATGGTGCGGGCGTTGACCAGAGTCTCCTCACGGCTGATCAGGCCTTCGCCGTCGGCACGCCCGAGGCTGAAGGCCAGGCCGGCGCTGGTGCTGGCCAGGGCTTCGAAGCCCAGCGTGGCAAGGATTTTCGCCGAGCCGGCATCCCAGGGGTTGGGCAGCACCAGCAGTTGCTCGCGCCGGTGCAGGGCCTGGAAGGTCAGGGCTTTTTGCAGTTGTGTATCGGCCATGCCAGCTCTCCTTGGTAAGTGTCGTGCCTGTAGCTCCTCGGGTTGCGGCTAAAGCCCCTCCCACAAAAGCCCTGCTACAGAGCCCGGAAGCATCACAAATCCGCCAGCGGATGCTCGCCGTCCCAGGCCGGGGCGAAATGCGCGTCGATCACGGCCTGTGGAATCGCCGCCACGTCGGGCCAATGCCAATGCGGCGTCTGGTCCTTGTCGATCAGGCGGGCGCGCACGCCTTCGGGAAATTCCGGGTGGCGGCAGCAGTTCAGGCTCATGGCGTATTCCATGCGGAACACTTCGGCCAGCGACAGATGGCGCGCACGGCGGATCTGTTCCCAGACCAGATGGGTGGTCAGTGGGCAGCCGTGGGCCAGGGTCTTGGCGGCGCGGGCAAGCAGGGTGTCTTGGTCGTGCTGCAAGGCGCAGAGGTTGGTCACGGCAGCCGGCAGGTCGGCGACGTCGAGCAGCTCGTCGATGCGTTCGCGGCGTGGCAGCCACTGCGCGCCCGGCAGTTCGGCGCGGGCCTCGCTTTCCAGCGCACGTAGCAGGCTGTGCAACTGGGCATCGGGCTGCTCGCGCCAGTTCAGTTGCACCAGACCGTCGAGCAGCGCGCCTTGCTGGTCGTCACGCAGGAAGCGATCGGCCAGGTTCAGGTCCAGCGCATCACGGGCGTTGATGCTGGCGGCGGTGAGCCCGAGGAACAGGCCCAGGCGACCCGGCAGGCGGGCGAGGAACCAGCTGCCGCCGACATCCGGGTACAGGCCGATATTGATCTCCGGCATGCCCAAGCGGCTGCTCGGGGTGACGATGCGGATGCCGGCGCCCTGCATCAGGCCCATGCCGCCGCCCAGCACATGGCCGTGCGCCCAGCAGATGAAGGGTTTGGGGTAGGTATGGATGCGATGGTCGAGGCGGTATTCGTCGGCGAAGAAGCGGCTAGCCAGGGGCGGCACCTCGCCGGGGTGTTCGCGACACTGGTGCACCAGCTGGACCACGTCGCCGCCGGCGCAGAAGGCCTTGGGGCCGTTACCGCGCAGCATCACGCAGGCGATGGTCGGATCTTCGGCCCAGGCTTTCAGGCGCTCGTCGAGTGCCTCGATCATCGGCAGCGACAGGGCGTTGAGGCTTTTCTCGGCGTCCAGGCTGGCGATGCCGATGCGGTAGCCGTGCAGGCTTTGGCGTTCTTCGAATTGCAGGTTCATGAGGTTTTCCCGCGTAGGGTGGATGGCGCTTTATCCATCCACCGTGTGGGTTGGGGTGGATGTAAAAGGCGACATCCACCCTGGGTATGCAGACACTGGACTTATTTGTTACGCCACTGCGGATCGCGTTTTTCCAGGAAGGCGTTAACGCCTTCGCGGGTGTCGTCGGCGTCGAACAGGTCGACGAAGCGCTCGCGCTCCTCCGGCAGCCAGGTGTTCGGGCCGCGCTGACGCGCGCCCTGGATCAGCGGCTTGATGGTGCGTACCGCCACCGGGCTTTGTCGTGCCACCTTGGATGCCAGCAGCAGGGCGGTGCCGCGTGCCTCGCCGGTGTCCACCACCTGTTCGACCAGGCCGATACGCAGGGCGGTGTCGGCGTCGATGCGTTCGCCACAGAGGATCATGCGCTTGGCCCAGCCTTCTCCCACCAGCCAGGGCAGCGCCTGGGTGCCGCCGGCGCAGGGCAACAGGCCCACGGATGCTTCCGGCAAGGCCATCTGCGCCTGGCGCTCGGCGATACGGATATCGCAGGCCAGCGCGCACTCCAGGCCGCCACCCATGGCGTAACCGTTGATTGCGGCGATGGACACACCACGGAAGTCGCGCAGGCTCTCGAAGGCCTCGCCAAAGCGCCGCGCCATCTCGCGGGCGCGGGCCTTGTCGCCATCGGCGAACATGTTCAGGTCGGCGCCGGCGCTGAAGAACTTCGGCCCCTGGCCGGTCACCACCAGCGCGTACACCTCGTCGTCACGGTTGAGGTGCTCGATCACCTGCTTGAGGCCGATCAGCGAGTCGCGATCCCAGGTGTTGGCTGGTGGGTGGTTGATGGTGATCAGCGCGGTGTGGCCATGCTTCTCCACGGTGAGCTTGTGGGTCAGGTCGAAGATGCCGGATTTGTAGGTTTCCAGTGCAGTGCTCATAGCGATTCCTCGTCGATCATCGCCCCTTTTCCATTCACGGGAGAGGGGCGGGGCGGCCCGCGTGGGGAGAGGGCATTAAATGGTCAGAGCAGGCGATCGAGCATGCCGCCCTGCAGGAGCAGGCGGCGGGCGACGATCACCCGCATGATTTCGTTGGTGCCTTCCAGGATCTGGTGCACGCGAGCGTCGCGCACCCAACGCTCCAGTGGATAGTCGTTGAGATAGCCATAGCCACCATGAAGTTGCAGGGCTTCGTTGCATACCGTGAAGCAGTGGTCGGTGGCGAAGCGCTTGGCCATGGCGCAATACAGGCTGGCTTCAGCGTGGTCGTGATCGAGCTTGTGTGCGGCCAGGCGCACCATCTGCCGGCTGGCAGTGAGGTCGGTGAGCATGTCGGCCAGCTTGAACTGCAGGGCCTGGAACTGGCTGAGCGCTTTGCCGAACTGCTTGCGCTCCTCGACGTAGCGCAGGCTCTGCTCCAGCGCTGCCTGGGCTGCGCCGAGCGAGCAACTGGCAATATTGAGGCGGCCGCCATCGAGGCCTTTCATGGCATAGACGAAGCCTTCGCCTTCCGGGCCGATACGATGGCTGGCAGGAATACGGACGCCCTCGAAGGTGATGGTGCGGGTCGGCTGCGCCTTCCAGCCCATCTTGTCCTCGTTGCGGCCATAGCGCACACCGGGGGCATCGGCTGGCACCAGGAAGCAGGAGATGCCCTTGGCACCATCCTCGCCACTGCGCGCCATGACGATCAGCACATCGGTACTGCCGGCACCGGAGATGAAGCACTTGCTGCCGTCGATCACGTAGTCGTCGCCATCGCGGCGTGCGCGGGTGCGCAGGTTGGCCGCATCGGAGCCGGCGTCCGGCTCGGTCAGGCAGTAGGACGCCAGTGACTGGCCGCTGATCAGCCCCGGTAGCCAGGCGTCTTTCAGCGCCTGGTCAGCGAAGCTGGCGAGCATCCAGGTGGCCATGTTGTGGATGCTCAGGTAGGCGGTGGTGGCCACGCAGCCGGCCGCCAGTTGTTCGAAGATCAGTGCGCTGGAGAGCCGCGACAGCCCCAGGCCGCCGTCCTCCTCGGCGATGTACAGGGCCAGGTAGCCCTGTTCGGCGGCGCGGCGGATTACCTCGACGGGGAAGTGGTGGTCGCGGTCCCAGTCGGCGGCGTGTGGTGCCAGTTCCCGCGCGGCGAAGGCGCGGGAACTGTCGGTTAGCAGGCGTTGCTCATCACTGAGTTCGAAGTCCATGGCATCTCATTGCAAGGTCAAAGGTTGGCCGCCGGCGCGCCGTTCGGCCTGCCATTCGGCGAGGCTGGGCAGCGCCGTGTTGGCGTCGAGGCGGTCGACGATTTCGAAGTAGTCCTGTTTCAACGGGTCCTTGAGCACGTCCTCGCGTGGCTTGACCTTCACCGCGTAGACGGTCTGCAGGTTCTGATGGTCGAAGGCGCGCCATTGCTGCTCGTCTTTGAGCAGGCTGTAGCGGTGGCCTTCGAGTGCCTTGATCAGCGCCTCGCTATCGAGGCTGTTGGCGCGCTTGGCGGCGTCGGCCCATTGCTGGACGATGCTGTAGGCCGATGCGGCAGAGCTGGACGGGTACATCTCGTAGCGGGTCTTGAATGACTGCACGAAGGCTTCGCCGCGCGCGGACTTCTCCAGCGCCGGGACGCGCCAGGTCCAGGGTTCGGTGCCGATCACGCCCTGCATCAGATTGGGGCCGGCCTGCTCGACCATGCTCTGGGTCAGGTTGGGCGCGATGACCTGCATGCGCTCGGTCAGGCCCAGGTCCTTGGCGATACGCATGGCGCGCACCAGATCTTCACCGAACAGCACCAGCGCCAGGACCTCGGCATTGCTGGAGGCAGCCTGGGTCAGGGCATCCTGGTAGTCGGCCAGGCGGGCGCCGGGGAAGGGCACGCGCACGCCCGCATGCTGGCCGATGTTGTCGGTGGCCGTGGCCTGGCGCAGCGAGGCCTCGGTGGTGTGGCCCCAGGTGTAGTCGGAGGTCACGTAGAAATAGCGCTTGTTCGGCAAGGTCTTGCTCAGATACTGGCCAAGCACCTTGGCGCTCATCCAGGCGTTGTTGCACTCGCGGAACATGTAGCGGTGGCCATCCTTGCCAGTGGTGTCGTTGGAGTAGGTGAGGGTGCCGAAGTACAGCAGCCCGTGCTCCTTGGCACGCTTGCCGGCCGCGATGGCGACCGCGCTGGAAGAGCCGCCGAACAGCACCGCCACCCCTTCGGCGGCCAGCTTGTCGACGTTCTTCACCGCCTTGGCCGGGCGCGAGGCAGTGTCCTTGCTGGACAGGCGCAAAGGCCGTCCCAGCACACCGCCTGCGGCATTGATTTCATCGATGGCCAGCAGGGCTCCACGCATTTGCGCCAATCCCTCCTCCTTGTATGGTCCGGTGCGCGGATAGTTGAGCCCGAGGGTAATGGGCTCGGCAGCCTGCGCACAGGCAGTGATCGCGGCCCACAGGGCCAGCATGGCAGACAGTTGGCGCATTGCAGTTCTCCTTATTCTTGTTCTGCTGAGAACCCTTTTACGCCGCTTGTCCAGTTCAGGTGATCGTCTATTGGTCTAAGGTCACGCTACCCCGTTCTCATTTCAGTGAAATGGTCATGTTCGGCCCATCGCCCAGCGGCTCGTCATCGAACCAGCGGCTGGTCACCGTCTTGGTCTCGGTATAGAAGCGCACCGCCTGTTTGCCGTAGGCATGCAGGTCGCCGTAGAACGAGCCCTTCCAGCCGGTGAAGGAGAAGAACGGCAGCGGTACCGGGATCGGTACGTTGATGCCCACCTGGCCCACTTCGATCGCATGCTGGAAATGCCGTGCGGCGCCGCCGGAGCGGGTGAACAGGCTGGTACCGTTGCCGTAGGGGCTGGCGTTGACCAGTTCGATGGCCGCTTCCAGGCTGTCCACCTCCATGCACACCAGCACCGGGCCGAAGATTTCCTCGCGGTACAGGCCCATCTTCGTGGTCACGCCACGGAACAGGGTCGGCCCGACCCAGTTACCGTTCGGATAGCCCTCGACCGTGCACTGCGAGCCATCGAGCAGGCAGTCGGCGCCCTCGGCCTTGCCTTGTTCGATCAGGCGCAATACGCGCTGGCGCGCCTGCGGGCTGATCAGTGGGCCATAGGCGGCGCCGTTGTCCTGCCAGTGACCGGGGCGCAGCGCGGCCATCTGCGTCGCCAGTTCGTCGATCCAGTGTTTCGACTCGCCAACGAACACCGCCACGCTGATCGCCATGCAGCGTTGCCCGGCAGCACCGCAACTGGCACCGAGCAGGTTGCTGATCACCTGATCCTTGGGCGCGTCCGGCATGATCACCATATGGTTCTTGGCCCCGGCGAAGGCCTGCACGCGTTTCAGGTGCTGGGTGCCGGTACGGTAGACATGCTGGCCGACGGTTACCGAGCCGACGAACGACACCGCGCGCACGGCCGGATGCACCAGCAGCGCGTCGACCTGCTCGCGCCCGCCATGCAGCACCTGCAGCACGCCTGCTGGCGCACCAGCCTCGATAAAGAGTTCGGCGAGGCGGTTGGGTGTCAGCGGATCCTGCTCGGACGGTTTGAGGATAAAGGTATTGCCGCAGGCGATGGCCAGCGGAAACATCCACAGCGGAATCATCGCCGGGAAGTTGAACGGGGTGATGCCGACACACACGCCCAGCGGCTGGATCCAGCTGGCGGTGTCGATCTCGCGGGCGACGTTTTCCACCGTCTCGCCCATCATCAGGCTGGCGATATTGGCAGCGTGCTCGGCCACTTCGATGCCGCGCCAGACGTCGCCCTTGGCATCGGCGAAGGTCTTGCCGGTTTCCGCTGCGAGAATTTCCGCCAGCTCGTCGTGATGCTCCTTGAGCAGATGCTGATAACGCAGCATCAGGCGGGCACGTTCCGATACCGGCACCTCGCGCCAGGCGAGGAAGGCCTGCTGCGCACCGCTTACTGCCGCCTCGATTTCCTCGGCGGTGGCCTTGGGCGCCAGGGCGATCACCTCCTGGGTGGCCGGGTCAGTGACTTCGATCAGGTCCGTGGCCTGGCTTTCACGCCATTGGCCGTCGATCAGTTGCGGCAGGTTACGGGGCATCGTCGCCTCCTGTTGTTCTTGTTGTGTTCTGTTATAGCCCTTGGCGACGGCCTTGTGGATTGACGATCTTGGTCTGCGGATGGACGATCTTGTCATTCGATTGAATGGTGTGAGGTGCACATGGGGATGCGTGTGGAAACGTCCAACTGGCCACTGCCGGTGGGTGGGCAGCGCTTCATCACGCCGCCGCGTCTGCGTCGCCTGCTGGCGCACCATGCCCTTAGCAGCGGTTGCTATCCGCTGGCCATGGGCTTCTATCCGGAGGCTGCCGGCCATCAGATGCGCCGCGAGCGAGCGGACGACCACCTGCTGATCTACTGCCGTTCGGGGAGAGGTTGGTTGCACTGCACGGATGGACGATTCGATGTCGGCCCTGGCGACCTGCTGCTGCTGCGCAAAGACATGGCGCATGCCTACGGCGCCGATACGCAAAGCCCCTGGACGATCTACTGGGTGCACTTCGACGGCGCTCTGAGTGACGACTTCCTGCGTCTGCTCGGCAAGCAGCCGCTACGCCGGATCGGTGTGCAGCCGCGCCTGCTGGGGGATTTCGAGGCGCTGCTCGCCGTGCAGCGCCAGGGGCTCAATGCAGCGCCGTTCATCCATGCTGCACACCGTTTGCAGGCGCTGCTCAGCTCGCTGGCGGTGCTGCCGGCGCGGGTCAATCTCAAGTTTGGCCGGGTGCTGGATATCGAGGCGGTGCACGCGGTGATGCGTGAACATCTGCGTGGCAGCCTCAATCTCGACGAGTTGGCCGCGCAGTTCAAATTGTCGCGCTTTCATTTCGCCAAGACTTACCGCGCGCTGACCGGGCATGCGCCGATTCAGGATTTCATCCAGCTGAAGATGGCGCTGGCTTGCCGCCTGCTCGATCGGGGCGAGATCGAGGTGCGCCAGGTGGCCGAGCAACTGGGCTATGACGATCCCTATTATTTCTCGCGGCTGTTTCGCAAGGTGGTGGGCATGGCGCCCAGTCATTACCGGGCGCTACATCAAGGCTAGTCGCGCGCCCGCTACACCCGTGCGATGGTCGCCAGGCCGGTAGCCACCAGTTTTTCCTGACCGTCCTTCTCGGCGAACACGTCGGCTCGGCAGACTGCCTGGCGTTGACCGGCCTTGAGCACTTCAGCGCGGCAGATCAGACGCTCGCCAACGGCAGGGGCGAGCAGGTTGAGCTTGTATTCGCTGGTGACCACGTCTCCGACCATCGAGGCCGCGGCCCAGGCGCAGCCGCTGTCGACCATGAAGCCGACCACTGCGCCATGCATGTAGCCATGGTGCTGGCACAGATCGCGGCGGCTGCGCACTTGCAGGCTGACCCGGCCTGGCGCGAACTCGAGCAGTTCGGCGCCGAGCAGCTGGGCGAAGGTGGAATGGGCGAGCGCCTGTTCCAGACGCTCGCGGCTGATGCCGTTCGAGTCGCTCATATGATTTCCTGCACGAGTTGTGCGGGAGAGTCTCGACCTGCTCTCAGGCTTGGGCAAGCTGCATCCACCTGCCTGATAAGGCTGCATAGCAGGAAGCCTCAGGCGAGCAGGCGCTTCCACAGTTGCAGTTCGCCGGCCAGCTCCTGCCGCAGTTCAGCGAGCGGTTGCTCCAGGCCAAGCTTTGCCTGCGCCGGTAGCGGCTCGGGTAGAGGAGCGTTGCTCTGCAGGGCGCTGGCGAGCAGGACCAGATCGGCCAGGTCGGCTGCGCCGTCATGCTGGCGTTGCCATTGGCCGTAGAGGCGAGTGGATTCGATCACCGCCGACGGCAACTGCCAGCGCGTGAGGATCAGCGCGCCGAGGTCACCGGACAGCTGTTCGCACAGCCGGTACAGCGAGTCGGCGTCGCGCGGCACATCCGGCCAGTGTTCCAGCTCCGAGAGCAGCGGCAGGCTGCCGATGTCCTGCAGGAGCCCGCCGAGCATGGCGTCGTCCAGAGACAGACCCGTGCGCTGGGCCAGTGCCGCACAGTAGGCGGCGCGCTCGCGGGCATGCTTCCAGCGCGCGCGGAAGGCCTGTTGCAGCGCAGGGTCCTGACTGGTGAACAGGTGCTGCAGGCTGAAGCCCAACACCAGGTCAGCCAGCTGCCGGGTGCCGAGGCGACCGAGCAGGTCACGCAGTGAGGTGCAGGCGCGGTTGCCGCGCAACAGCGGCGTAGTGGAAAACTGCATGAGATAGGCGGCCAGCGGGGGATCGCTGTTGATCACGCGGGTCAGCTGTTCCAGCGAGGTGCGTGGGTCGTCCAGCAGCTTCTTGATCCGTACCGCGGCCTCGGGCATTTGCGGAATTCTGGCTTCGCCCTTGAGAAAGCGGTTCAGTAGCGCCAGGCGCAGGGTATCGACAGGGGTTGTCATCGTCTTGGGGTTCGTTCTCGGCGTCTATGGTTGCAAGGCTAGCAAAGCATCTTGCCGCGTGCCGGGGCAGCCTTCCTTGACTTGCCGCAACCCCTTCTCTAGCGTGCCTGCATTTGTGAAGATTCAGGCAGGAAAAAGTCCATGACCGACGACCGCATCAAACTCGACGCCAGCTGGAAAGAGGCTTTGCGCGAGGAATTCGACAAGCCTTACATGAGCGAACTGCGAGAGTTCCTGCGGGCGGAAAAGGCGGCAGGCAAGGAGATCTACCCGCCGGGCCCGTTGATCTTCAATGCGCTCAATTCCACGCCGCTGGACAAGGTGAAGGTGGTGATCATCGGTCAGGATCCCTACCACGGCCCTGGGCAGGCCCACGGCTTGTGCTTCTCGGTACAGCCGGGCGTGCAGACGCCGCCGTCCTTGCTGAACATCTACAAGGAGCTCAAGCGCGACCTCAATATCGACATCCCGGCACACGGCTACCTGCAGAGCTGGGCGGATCAGGGCGTGCTGCTGCTCAACACCTCGCTGACCGTGGAGCGCGCCAACGCCGGCTCGCATGCCAAGATGGGCTGGCAGTTCTTCACCGACCGGGTGATCGAAGTGGTCGGCGCGCAGCAGGACAAGCTGGTGTTCCTGCTCTGGGGCAGTCACGCGCAGAGCAAGCAGCGCCTGATCGACCCGACCAAGCACCTGGTGCTGCGCTCGCCGCATCCGTCGCCGCTATCCGCTCACCGTGGCTTCATCGGCAACGGTCACTTCAGTCGCTGCAATCAGTTCCTCAGCCAGAACGGCATGCAGCCGATCGACTGGCGCCTGCCAGCGCTGTGAAAGCCGCTTCAGCGCTGCACGACGGCCTCGTCAGCCGTGCATTGCTGTGCGGCCAGGTCGGCATGAAGGCTTTGCAAACGGTTTTCGGCCCGCTGCATCTGTTTTGAGTCGGCCTGCTCGACCAGGTCGACGATCAACTCGGCCATTGCCTGACGATTCTTCTCATAACTGGCCTGATAGGCGCGGGTGTAGAAACGCTCGCGTTGCTGCAGCAGGGCCGTCATGCGCGGGGCGAAGTCGTCGCCGCGGCGAACTTCCAGGGCTTCATGCAGGGCCTGCTGCCAGGCGATGCGGTTATCCAGCCAGATCCGGTTCTGCTCGCCAAGGCCCTGTGCCCAGCTCTGCACCCGTTCTTGCTGCGCGGCATTGAGTGTGCCGAACCAGGGCTGCAGGCGCTCCTCCATGCGTTCGGCACGGTGGCTGATCTGCTCTTGTACGGGCGGGTCGAGAAACTCCTCACGCAGTTTGCCGTTCTGCTCGTCCAGAGCAGCCATCAACTGCTCGACCTGGCGCGGACTGAGACCGCGCAGCAGCTCGATGGCGCTGGGGGTGATTTCCACGGCGATACGCTGCATGGCCTGTTCGAAGTCGGCCAACTGGCTGGCCATCAGCTCGCTGTCGCGGCGGCTGAGCGCCAGTTGGCTGCGTTGCAGCCAGTCGAGATAGCCCGGCAGTTCTACGCTGCAATGCCAAGTCAGGTGTTCCTGCAACTGGGGCTTGAGCCACGCGCTCTGCTCGCTGGTCAGCGCCACATAATCGCTGAGCTTCCAGGGGATCAGCCAATCGAGATTGCGATAGGCCAGGCCGACGCGGCTGCAGGCGCTCAATAGCAGGGTGGCGGTCAGCAGAAGAAGCAGGGATTTGCGCATGAACGCAGTCTCGCGAGGGCAGAGTCCTTGAGACTAATACTCGTCGAACCTGATGCAAGAGGGCGGAAATATCCGCTTATGACTTCGGTGATGTGAGGTTCGGATCGTGGGCAAAAGGGATTCTTTGCATGGATTGGGAACGTGCAGATTGATACCGGACTGGTAAGTTTGTGCGTTCTTTTGCGCTATTTACATCAGGGCAAAGATCATTGGCGCGTCGATCTTTCGTCCTGGTTTCGCCCCTCACGGGCGAGTCACTTTCTCTTGCTTGCCCAAGAGAAAGTAACCAAAGAGAAGGGCACCCCGTTCATCCGGCCCCGGCTACGCCGGGGTTCCCTCGCTCCATCACCACTCCAGGGGCGCGCCACGAAGGGCCATCCCTGGCCCATCGTGGCTCTCGCGACATCCATGTCGCTCAACCCCTTACGCGGCGATTCCACTCAGCCTCCTGAAGGGGATTTCGGCGTCGCCTGTAACATTGCGGTTGAAAAGCAAAGGCCAGACGCCGCCAATTTCAACTCAGCGAAAATTACGAAAGCTCGAGACCTGGTCCCCTTCAGGAGGCCGAGTGGAGGTGTTGCGTAGGGGAGCGAGCCGCATGGATGCGGCGAGAGGCTTAATGGGCCAGGGATGGCCCATGTAAGCCGGCCCCCGGAGCGGCACCGGCGTGAGGGAAGTTTCGCGTAGCGAAACCCGGATGTCGGGGTGCCCTTCTTTGGCACACCTTTCTTGGGCAAGCAAAGAAACGCAGCGAAGCGCAGTAACAGCCGCAGGCTGGCCCGAAGGGTGAGCGCAGCGAATCAAGGTGTGGCGCCCGTAAGGGGCGCAACCCAAACGCTCAGCAAACGCTGTAATGGATAATGCCAAGCCCGTGAGCAATACGCACACAAACTTACCAGTCCAATGTCAAACGCATCCAAATACGAACAACCAATAAAAAACCGCCCCGAAGGGCGGTTTCGATGGTGCCGGCAGCGCTTAGCCGCCGAGGTAGGCGTCGCGCACCTTGGGGTCGTTGAGCAGCTCTTCGCCGCTGCCCTGCATGACGATATGGCCGTTCTCCAGCACGTAACCGCGGTCAGCCAGTTTCAGCGCCTGGTTGGCGTTCTGCTCGACCAGGAACACGGTCACGCCGTCCTTGCGCAGTTGCTCGATGATGTCGAAGATCTGCTGGATGATGATCGGCGCCAGGCCCAGCGACGGCTCGTCGAGCAGCAGCAGGTTGGGCTTGCTCATCAGCGCGCGACCGATGGCGAGCATCTGCTGTTCGCCGCCGCTCATGGTGCCGGCACGCTGGGCGAAGCGTTCCTTCAGGCGTGGGAACAGGTGCAGGACCTTGTCCAGTTGCTCCTGGTTGTCCGCCTTGTTACCGAAGAAGCCGCCCATGGCCAGGTTTTCCTCGACCGTCAGGCGAGCGAACACGCGACGGCCTTCCGGCACGATGGCGATGCTCTTGCGCATGATCTCCGGGGTGTCCATGCCCACCAGCTCTTCACCCAGGTAACGGATGCTGCCGCTGGTGGCGCGCGGGTTGCCGCACAGGGTCATCAGCAGGGTCGACTTGCCCGCGCCGTTGGCGCCGATCAGGGTGACGATCTCGCCTTTCTGCACCTCGATGCTGACGTCGTGCAGGGCCTGGATCTTGCCGTAGAAGGTTGAGACGTTGTTGAAACTCAGCATGGATTACGCCTCCCCCAGATAGGCTTTGATCACGTCCGGGTTGTTGCGGATGTCGTCCGGCGTGCCGTCGGCCAGGGGAGTGCCCTGGTTGATCACGTAGATGTGGTCGGAGATGCTCATCACCAGCTTCATGTCGTGCTCGATCAGCAGCACGGTGACATTGTGCTCGTCGCGCAGCATGCCGATCAGCTCTTTGAGGTCTTCGGTCTCGCGCGGGTTGAGGCCGGCAGCCGGCTCGTCGAGCATCAGGATGCTCGGCCGCGTCATCATGCAGCGGGCGATTTCCAGGCGACGCTGCTGACCATAGGCCAGGGTGCCCGCTTCACGGTTGGCGAAGTCCACCAGGTTGACCTTCTCCAGCCAGTAGCCGGCGAACTCCATCGCCTCGCGTTCGCTGCGACGGAAGCCCGGCGTCTTGAACAGGCCGGCCAGATAGCTGGTGTTGAGGTGGCGGTGCTGGGCGATCAGCAGGTTTTCCACCGCAGTCATGTCCTTGAACAGACGCACGTTCTGGAAGGTCCGCACCACACCCTTGCGGGCGATCTTGTGCCCCGGCAGGCCTTCGATGGCCTCGCCATTGAGGCGGATGCTGCCCGAACTCGGCTGGTAGAAACCGGTCAGGCAGTTGAACACGGTGGTCTTGCCGGCGCCGTTCGGGCCGATCATCGACACCACCTGCTTTTCCTTGACGTTCAGGCCCACCCCGTTGACGGCCAGCAGGCCGCCGAAACGCATGGACAGGCCGCTTACTTCGAGAATCGTGCGGCTCATCGCTTCAGCTCCAGGTGGGGACGTTGCATCGGCAGCAACCCTTGCGGGCGCCAGATCATCATGAAGATCATGACCAGACCGAAGATCAGCATGCGGTACTCACTCAGCTCCCGCATCTCCTGCAGCATCACCATGACGATGGCTGCGAGGATCACGCCGAGCTGCGAGCCCATGCCGCCGAGTACCACGATGGCGAGGATCATCGCCGACTCGATGAAGGTGAACGACTCCGGTGTCACCAGGCCCTGGCGCGCGGCGAAGAAGCTGCCGGCGAAACCGGCCAGGCTGGCGCCGATGGTGAAGGCCGAGAGCTTGATCACCGTGGGGTTCAGGCCCAGCGCGCGGCAGGCGATCTCGTCTTCGCGCAACGCTTCCCAGGCTCGCCCGATCGGCATGCGCAGCAGGCGGTTGACCAGAAACAGGGTCAGCAGCACCAGTAGCAGGGCGATCAGGTAGAGGAAGATCACCTTGTACTGCGAGTTGTAGGCGATCTCGAAGTAACCGTGGAAGGTCGGCATGTCGGCGGGTACACGGCGTTCGAAGGACAGACCGAACAGGGTCGGTTTGTTTTCGTTGGCGATGCTCAGGCCGTTCGGGCCGCCGGTCAGGTCGGTGAGGTTACGCAGCAGGATGCGGATGATCTCGCCGAAGCCCAGGGTGACGATGGCCAGGTAGTCACCGCGCAGGCGCAGCACCGGGAAACCGAGCAGGAAGCCGAACAGCGCCGCCATCATCCCGGCGATTGGCAGGCACATCCAGAAACTCAGGCCAAAGTAGTGCGAGAGAATCGCGTAGCTGTAGGCGCCGACTGCGTAGAAGCCGACGTAGCCCAGGTCGAGCAGGCCCGCCAGGCCGACCACGATGTTCAGGCCGAGGCCGAGCATCACGTAGATCAGGATCAGTGTGGCGATGTCCACCGCGCCGCGGCTGGCGAAGAACGGCCACACCAGCGCCACCATGACCATTGCCAAAATGATCCAGCGTTGGGTGGAGGGCAGGGTGAGGAAGTTGCCGATCTGGCCGCTGCCGCTGGGCAATTGGGGACGTTTGGCCCAGACCGGCGTGATGCGATCGCGCAGCAGTTGCCAGAGGAAGATCAACGTTGCCGCGCCGCCGATGCACCAGAGTTCGAACGCAGTGGCACCGTGCACTTGCAGGCCGATGCCGACGGTGGTGAGTTTCAGACCCAGGACCGGGTAGGCAACGATCAGCACCAGCAGGGCGCTGAAAATCGCCGATTTGAGGTTCTTTACGCTGGAGGTGCTCATACCTTCTCCACCTCCGGACGGCCGAGGATGCCAGTGGGGCGGAACAGCAGCACCAGCACCAGCAGGCTGAATGCGACCACGTCCTTGTATTGATCACCGAAGATATCGGCACCGAAGGCTTCGGCCACGCCGAGCAGCAGGCCGCCAAGTACCGCGCCGGGGATGCTGCCGATGCCGCCGAGTACCGCAGCGGTGAAGGCCTTGATACCGGCGAGGAAGCCTAGGTGCGGGTTGATCACGCCGTATTGCATGCCCAGCAGCACCGAGGCGATGGCCGCCAAAGCGGCACCGATGACGAAGGTCAGGGCGATGATGTTGTTGGTGTTGATACCCAGCAGGTTGGCCATCTTCAGATCTTCGGCGCAGGCGCGGCAGGCACGGCCCAGGCGCGAGCGGGAAATGAACAGGGTCAGACCGATCATGGCGACGAAGGTGACGATGAAGATCAGCACCTGCATGTAGGAGATGACGACGCCGTTGGTAGCACTTTCACCGAAGATGAAATTGCCAGGCAGCAGGCTGGGAATGGCCTTGTCCTTGGAGTCCTGCGAAAGCAGCACGGCGTTCTGCAGGAAGATCGACATACCGATCGCGGAGATCAGCGGAATCAGGCGGTTGCCGCCGCGCAGCGGGCGGTAGGCGACGCGCTCGATGCTGTAACCATAGGCGCTGGTCACGATCATGGTGACGACGAAGGCGCCGATCATGATCACCGGCACGGCTTCGATGCCGAACATGGAGAGACCGGCGATCACGATGAAGGCGACGTACGCGCCGATCATGTAAACCTCGCCGTGGGCGAAGTTGATCATGCCGATGATGCCGTAGACCATGGTGTAGCCGATGGCGATCAGGGCATAGGTGCTGCCAATGGTCAGGCCATTGAGCAACTGTTGCAGGTAGTGATAAAGATCAGGCATAGCCTAACTCCTGGGCAGCGCGTAAAGCGGCGCTTGTGGCGCAGCGCGAGGCCGGAATTCTTCTAATAGACAAAGCCCACTGCGGGAGGCGCAGTGGGCTTTGAGTTCAGACAGGAAACTTACTTGGCTTCGGACTTGGTGCCGTCCTGGTGCCACTCGTACACCACGAAGCTGAAGTCTTTCAGGTCGCCCTTCTCGTCGAAGGCCAGGGTGCCGGTGGGGGTGTCGAAGCTGTTGGAACGCAGCGCAGCCGCTACCTTGGCGGTATCGGTGTCGCCGGCTTTCTCGATGCCTTCAGCGATGACCTGAACGGCAGCGTAGGCCGGGAACACGAACGGACCGCTCGGGTCTTCGTTCTTGGCCTTGAAGGCCTCGACCAGCGCCTGGTTCTTCGGATCCTGGTCGAAGGACTTCGGCAGGGTGACCAGCAGGCCTTCGGAAGCCGGGCCGGCAATGGCCGAGATTTCCTTGTTACCCACGCCTTCCGGGCCCATGAACTTGACGTTCAGGCCGCGCTCTTTGGTCTGGCGCAGCAGCAGGCCCAGTTCCGGGTGGTAGCCGCCGTAGTAGACGAAGTCGACACCTGCCTGGTTGAGCTTGGCGATCAGGGCGGAGAAGTCCTTGTCGCCGGCGTTGATGCCTTCGAACATGGCGACTTTCACGCCTTTGCTTTCCAGGGTCTGCTTGACCGCGGTAGCGATGCCTTCGCCGTACTGCTGCTTGTCATGGATGACGGCAACGCTCTTCGGCTTGACGTGGTCGGCGATGAAGTTGCCGGCGGTCGGGCCTTGCAGGCTGTCCAGGCCGATGGTGCGGAAGACCAGCTCGTAACCACGAGCGGTGATGTCCGGACTGGTGGACGCCGCGGTGATCATCAGGATGCCTTCGTCTTCGTAGATGTCGGAAGCCGGCTGAGTGGAGCTGGAGCACAGGTGGCCAACCACGAACTTGACGCCGTCGTTGACGATTTTGTTGGCAACGGCAACGGCTTGCTTCGGATCGCACGCGTCGTCGTAGACCACGCCTTCGAGCTGAGCGCCGTTCACGCCGCCGGCCTTGTTGATCTGCTCGATGGCCATCTTGGCGCCGATGAATTGCATTTCACCGTACTGAGCGACAGCACCGGTCACCGGACCGGCCAGGCCGATCTTGATGGTGTCGGCTGCCATCGAATAGCTGGCCGCCCCTGCCAGCGCCATTGCCGCGAACAGCTTGGAAATCTGCTTAGTAGCCTTGTTCATGAGTGCTCCACTCTTATGTTTTTCGTTGTTGTAGTTCTTGCGGCCGAAGCTGCAGAACCGGGTCAGTGACCCCGGTCGTGCCCCCGGCAACTGTACCGGAACAGTGTAGAGCGCCGGTTTGCGCCTTGAAAAGCCGGCAGCCGGAGGCGAAACGTGGGGTTGTCGCTAAATTGCAAGGAATGTATAGAAAAACGGCGTGGCCTGAGCCAGCTGACGAGCGTCGTGCGGTTGCCAGGGCATTTGCTGACGCTATCATTGCGCGCCTGCATTCAACGCCATCGACACGGGACACACCATGACGGATCAATCTAGCACCCTCTATGCCAAGCTGCTCGGTGAGACAGCGCCGATTCGCTGGCAGGAACTGCAGCCGTTCTTCGCTCGCGGTGCGTTGCTCTGGGTCGAGGGCAGTCAGGATCTGGTGGCGGTTGCGCAGGCCGTGGCCGAGAACGATCAGGCGCGTGTCGCGCAATGGATGAACCAGGGGCTGTTGTGTGCGTTCGAAGATGCACGGGCCGAAGATCTGCTCACGCGTGACCCTCAGTTGTGGGCGGTCGTGGTTGCGCCCTGGGTGCTGGTGCAGGAAAGGGCAGGGGACTCGACCCTGCACTGAAACGGCGCGCTGAAGGGCTGAAAGTGGCGGGCTAGACTCTTCCGCGTTCTTTTCGGGGTAGCCCTGTCGCAGTGCTATGGCAAAGGAGTGAGCGCCATGTTCGAACCTGGTCATCTGCATCGCAGCAACCTGCCAGCCCTGGGCGGGCAGCCCGGCTACAGCATCGACTTCTACTACGAGGTACGTCAGGACCCGAAAGAGGGGGCCATGCTGCATGGGCGCCTGGTTGGAGAAGTCGAAGGCAAGGCATTCGAGGACGTCTTCGAAATGCACCGCGATACCGCTTTCAATTTTGCCAGTGTGATCTCGCGGCTGATGGCCAAGCATGGCTTGCCGCCCAACCATAGCCCGATCATGCGGGAACATGCCGAGTACGATGCGATCTTCGAGGACATCCGCGCCAAGCTGCACGCCAAGTCAGGGGATGCGGTGAATTTCGAACACCTGGAGCGTGACGGTCTGTAAGGGCTGGTTCGAAGCCTGAGTGAGGGCGAAAAAAAACCGGACTCTGAAAGTCCGGTTTTTTGTCTGCGAGCTACACGTCAGGCTGCGACGAACCCGGCTGGGTAGGCAAGCGATGCCTGGCTGCTCTGTACTTCGGCGATGGTTTCGCGAACGACCTGCTTGGCCAGGCAGGCACACTTGCCGCACTGGCTGGCGATGCCTAGCGTGCCGCGTACTTCACGGTAGCTGCAGCAGCCTTCATAGACCGCATCGCGGATCTGAGTATCGGTGACACCTTCACACAGGCAGACGTACATAAGCAGGGCTCGTCTTGGTGGTTCTGTTCGATGGATCGGATACTAATGTTAATGAGAATGCTTGTCAAAGATCGTATGTGAATGATCGCAGCAGCTGACGAACGGTATTGCGCCGTTGAGCGCGCATTAAAAAACCGGCCGAGGCCGGTTTCTTAATGCGTGCGAACGTTAGCGGTTACTGGTCGAATTCATCCCAGCCGCCCATTTCCTTCCAGCGGTTGACGATGCCGCAGAACAGTTCGGCGGTCTTCTCGGTGTCGTAGCGCGCCGAGTGTGCTTCCTTGCCGTCGAACTCGATGCCGGCCGTCTGGCAGGCCTTGGCGAGTACGGTCTGGCCATAGGCAAGGCCGGCCAGGGTGGCGGTATCGAAGCTGGAGAAGGGATGGAAGGGGTTGCGCTTGATGCCGCAACGCGCCACCGCCGCATTGAGAAAGCCCAGGTCGAAACTGCTGTTGTGGCCAACCAGGATCGCGCGTTTGCAACCAGCCGACTTGATCGACTTGCGCAGGCCTTTGAAGATTTCCCCCAGTGCATGCTCCTCGCTCACCGCCATGCGCAGCGGGTGGTCGAGCTTGATGCCGGTGAACTCCAGTGCCGCCGCTTCGATATTGGCGCCCTCGAAGGGCTCGATGCGGAAGAAGTGGGTGTGGTCCGGGTAGAGGAAACCACCTTCGTCCATGGCGATGGTGGTCGCGGCGATTTCCAGCAGCGCGTCGGTGGCACTGTTGAAACCGCCGGTCT
This sequence comes from Pseudomonas spartinae, assembly GCF_965197125.1. Classification (NCBI taxonomy): domain Bacteria; kingdom Pseudomonadati; phylum Pseudomonadota; class Gammaproteobacteria; order Pseudomonadales; family Pseudomonadaceae; genus Pseudomonas; species Pseudomonas spartinae. The sequence goes on along the minus strand of NZ_CBDAMB010000008.1, from coordinate 138,814 downwards.
CGACGTCCACGACCACTGGCAGATAGCCGCGAAAGCGCGCCGCCATCGGCGTGCGCGGGCCGGACGGCAGGCTCGGTTCGAGTTCGTCTTCGTACTTGTCCTCGCTCACGCCTGACCCTCCAGCAGTTTCCAGCGCAGGGTTTCGCCAGCGCGCAGCGGTACGACGCTATTGTCGCCCAGTGGCAGGGTGGCCGGTACGGTCCATTCCTCGCGCACCAGGGTGATGCTGTCGCTGTTGCGCGGCATGCCGTAGAAGTCCGGGCCGTGGAAGCTGGCGAAGGCCTCCAGCTTGTCCAGCGCATTGCGCTGCTCGAAAGCCTCGGCATACAGCTCGATGGCGGCATAGGCGGTGTAGCAGCCGGCGCAGCCGCAGGCGGCTTCCTTGGCGTGCTTGACGTGCGGCGCCGAGTCGGTGCCGAGGAAGAACTTGACGTTGCCGCTGGTGGCGGCATCGAGCAGGGCTTCCTGATGCACATTGCGCTTGAGGATCGGCAGGCAATAGAAGTGCGGACGAATGCCGCCAACCAGCATGTGGTTGCGGTTGTACAGCAGGTGATGCGCGGTGATGGTGGCGCCAACGTTGGCCGAGGCCGCCTCGACGAACTGCACCGCGTCACGGGTGGTGATGTGCTCGAACACCACCTTGAGCGTCGGGAAGCGTTCGACCACGCGGGTCAGGTGTTCGTCGATGAAGGCCTTCTCGCGATCGAACACGTCGATCTCGGCGCGGGTCACTTCACCGTGTACCAGCAGCAGCATGCCGACTTCAGCCATGGCTTCGAGGGCCGGGAAGATCTTGTCGATGCTGGTCACGCCCGAGTCGGAGTTGGTGGTGGCGCCGGCCGGGTAGAGCTTGGCGGCATGCACGAAGCCGCTAGCCTTGGCCGCCCGCACGTCCTCGGGGCTGGTGTTGTCGGTGAGGTAGAGCACCATCAGCGGTTCGAAGCGGCTGCCGGCCGGGCGCGCCGCGAGGATGCGCTGGCGATAGGCGTCGGCTTCGGCGGCATTGCGCACCGGCGGAACCAGGTTGGGCATGATGATGGCGCGGCCGAAAGTGCGCGCGGCATCGCCGACTGTGTGTGGCAGCACTGCGCCGTCGCGCAGGTGAATGTGCCAGTCATCGGGACGCAGAAGAGTCAGGCGGTCGGACATGGAGGCTTCCAGGCGGGTAAAACGTGGCCGCATGGTAACTGAAAAGCGCCTGTTCGCGCTCGCGCCGACGCGACAATCGAACGCAGGGGGTCAAGTTTCCGCGCGCCTGACCGATACCCCTTGGGAATGCCGTGAACCGCCGTGGAGTCGACCGTGCGTGTGCCCAATTTGCTTCTGATCAGCCTGCTGGCTGGCATGCCGCTGTGTATGCCAGCACATGCCATCAGCTTCCAGACGCGGCTGGAAAAGGTGGAGTGGACCGTCGAGGGTGATCGGTTCGAATGCCGCCTGAGTCAGACGATCAGCAATTTCGGCAGTGGCGAGTTCGTGCGCCGGGCCGGGGAGCAGGTCACCTTTCGCCTCAAGGCACGTGAGCGCTGGATGGGCGCCGGTTCGGCTACCTTGCTGGCAGCGGCGGCGCCCTGGCAGCCTGGTCGCGGCGACATCAACCTGGGTGTGGTCAGTGTCGGCAATGGCGAGGTGCCGTTCAACAGCTCCCAGGAGCAGGGCGCGCGCCTGCTTACCGGCTTGCTCGAAGGGCGCAGCCCGCTGGTGCGCCACCGCACCCTCAACGGCAGCGAGAATCTGGAGGTGCGGCTGCTGCCGGTGAAGTTTCACAAAGCCTATGACGACTACCAGGCCTGTACCGCGAAGCTGTTGCCAGTCAATTTCGACCAGATTCGCCAGGCGCAGATCGGCTTTCCCGGTGGCGGCATCGACCTCGATCCGATGGCCAAGGCCAAGCTCGATATCATCCTCGACTTCGTCAAGGCCGACCCGAGCATCAACAGTTTCCAGATCGACGGCCATGCCGACAACACCGGCAATCGCCTGACCAATCGCGACCTGTCACGCCGCCGTGCCCTGGCCGTGCAGGAGTATCTGGTGGCCGGTGGCATACCGGTGGAGCAGATCACCATGCGCTTTCATGGCGAGCGTTACCCGCTGGTGCCGAACAACAGCGAAGCCAATCGCGCCAAGAACCGCCGCGCGACCTTGCGCCTCGATCGGGTGCCCGCAGCGCAAGCCCCGTCTCAGAGCGCGCCGCAGACCGCTCCCTCGAGTACACCGGTCGACCCGGCGGGAAGTGCGCCCTCCTGAGCAAAAAAAGCGGGTTGTCGCCGTCGCTTCGTCGTCACAAGCTGTCGCGCCCCTGTAAATTGAGGCGCGAGGCCAGTAGAATCACGGGTTTTACCGTACAACCCGTGGAGTGATGGCATGGCGGACGTCAAAAAGGTAGTTCTGGCCTATTCCGGTGGCCTGGACACCTCGGTGATCCTCAAGTGGCTGCAAGATACCTATAACTGTGAAGTGGTGACCTTCACCGCCGACCTCGGCCAGGGCGAGGAGGTCGAACCGGCCCGCGCCAAGGCCCAGGCTCTGGGCGTCAAGGAAATCTACATCGACGATCTGCGCGAAGAATTCGTGCGTGATTTCGTCTACCCGATGTTCCGTGCCAACACCATCTACGAAGGCGAGTACCTGCTGGGTACGTCCATTGCCCGCCCGCTGATCGCCAAGCGCCTGATCGAAATCGCCAACGAGACCGGCGCTGACGCCATCTCCCATGGCGCCACCGGCAAGGGCAACGACCAGGTGCGTTTCGAGCTGGGTGCCTACGCGCTCAAGCCAGGCGTCAAGGTCATCGCCCCGTGGCGCGAGTGGGATCTGCTGTCACGCGAGAAGCTGATGGACTATGCCGAGAAGCACGCCATCCCGATCGAGCGCCACGGCAAGAAGAAGTCGCCGTACTCCATGGACGCCAACCTGCTGCACATCTCCTACGAAGGCGGTGTGCTGGAGGACACCTGGACCGAGCACGAAGAAGACATGTGGCGTTGGACCAAGTCGCCGGAAGCGGCGCCGGACGTTCCGACCTACATCGAGCTGACCTACCGCGCGGGTGACATCGTTGCCATCGATGGCAAGGAAATGACCCCGGCGCAGGTGCTGACCGAGCTGAACCGCATCGGTGGCGAGAACGGCATCGGCCGTCTCGACATCGTCGAGAACCGTTTCGTCGGCATGAAGTCGCGTGGCTGCTACGAGACCCCCGGTGGCACCATCATGCTCAAAGGTCACCGCGCCATCGAGTCGATCACCCTCGACCGCGAAGTCGCCCACCTGAAAGACGAGCTGATGCCGAAATACGCCAGCCTGATCTATAACGGTTTCTGGTGGAGCCCGGAGCGTCTGATGCTGCAACAGATGATCGACGCCTCCCAGGCCAGCGTGAACGGCGTGGTACGCCTGAAGCTGTACAAGGGCAACGTCATCGTCACCGGTCGCAAGTCCGACGATTCGCTGTTCGACGCCAACATCGCGACCTTCGAGGAAGATGGCGGCGCTTACAACCAGCAGGACGCGGCGGGCTTCATCAAGCTCAACGCCCTGCGCATGCGCATCGCTGCTGGCAAGGGCCGCAAGCTGGTCTAATCTGAGCGACCTGCGCCACAAGAACCCCGGCCATGTGCCGGGGTTCTGCTTACAGGCTGTTGAAAAAACGTAGGCGAGGCAGCCAGTACAAGGAAAAAATAGGCGAGGAAGCGGAGTGTACTTTTGTACATGAGCATTCCGAGCCTGTTTTTAACGCAGTAATGGCAACGCAGGTAGTTTTTCGACAGCCTGTTAAAGAGGAGTAAAACCTGATGAGGCTACTGCACACCATGCTGCGCGTCGGCGATCTGGACACATCCATCGCCTTCTACACCGAAGTGCTGGGCATGACCCTGCTGCGCCGCAAGGATTACCCGGACGGCCAGTTCACCCTGGCATTCGTCGGTTATGGCGACGAGGCGCATAACAGCGTGATCGAGTTGACCCACAACTGGGGCGTCACTGACTACGAGCTCGGCACTGGCTACGGCCATATCGCCCTGGAAGTCGAGGATGTCTACAAGGCCTGCGAGGATATCCGTGGCCGTGGTGGCAAGATCACCCGCGAGCCCGGCCCGATGAAGCATGGCACCAGCATCCTGGCCTTCGTCGAGGACCCGGACGGCTACAAGATCGAGTTGCTCTCGCCCTCTCGCCGTGACTGAACGAGAGATACGAAAAGCCCCGCATCAGCGGGGCTTTTTCTTGCAGCGTCCGACTTCAGATATCGAAGTCGTATTCAGCCAATTGCTTATGCAGGCGACGTTCTTCGAGGAAGTTGTCGATGATGCGGCGCTTGGTCAGGTTGGTTTTGGCAACTTCCACCGCAGGCTCGGCATCGTCTGCATCGTCCGCGACAAAGTCTTCGTCCAGCTCGAGGTCTTCTTTGTCAGTGCTCATCTATTCCACTCCAGGCCAGTTACTGAGGCCATTTGCGCACCTTATAGCGGCAAAAATTGAGCGGGTAAAAAAGATTTTTTCAATCAGGAGATCGTCGGATTCTATAGACGATCAATCGTCGGAAGTCTTGGCCTTGTACTCGCACAGGTCTTCGATGCGGCAGGCGCCGCAGCGGGGTTTGCGCGCGGTGCAGACGTAGCGTCCGTGCAGGATCAGCCAGTGGTGGGCGTCGAGCAGATAATCCCTGGGCACGAACTTGAGCAGCTTCTTCTCCACCTCGACCACATTCTTGCCCGGCGCAATGCCGGTGCGGTTGCTGACGCGGAAGATATGCGTGTCCACGGCCATCGCCAACTGGCGGAAGGCGGTGTTGAGCACCACGTTGGCGGTCTTGCGGCCGACACCGGGCAGGGCTTCGAGATCCTCGCGGTTGTCCGGCACCTGGCTGCCGTGCTTCTCGATGAGTAGGCGGCAGGCCTCGATGACGTTCTTCGCCTTGCTGTTGTACAGGCCGATGGTCTTGATGTACTCGGAAAGTCCCTCGACGCCGAGGGCGTAGATGGCTTCGGGCGTATTGGCCACCGGAAACAGCTTGGCCGTGGCCTTGTTGACGCTGACGTCGGTGGCCTGGGCCGATAGCGTCACCGCTACCAGCAGCTCGAAGGGCGTGCTGTAGGTCAGCTCGGTCTTCGGCTCGGGGTTGTCCTCGTGCAGGCGGCGGAAGATTTCCAGGCGTTTGGCGGCGTTCATTCGATCACTCCGGTGACGCGAACGCGACGACTTTGCGCAGGCAGCTCAGGCGCAGCGGCCTGGGCCCGTTCGGCGGCGATCTGGTCGATGCGGTTCTTGCCGGCGATCAGCAGGCCGAGGACGATGAAGGCTCCCGGCGGCAGGATGGCCAGCAGGAAGCCGCGGTAGTCCTGCACAAGCGTGAGTTTCCAGTCGGCGGCCATGGGGCCGAACAGCAGATGCATGTTGGCGAACAGCGCGCCGGTGCCGAGCAGTTCGCGAATGGCGCCGATCAGCACCAGCACCGTGCCGAAGCCCAGGCCCATCATTAGGCCGTCGTAGGCGGCGCGGGCCGGGTCGTGCTTGGCGGCGAAGCCGTCGGCGCGGCCGAGGATCACGCAGTTGGTGGTGATCAGCGGGATGAAGATGCCGAGGATCTGGTACAGCTCGTAGGTGTAGGCCTGCATCAGCAGTTCGATACAGGTGGTCAGCGCGGCGATGATCATGACGAAGGCCGGCAGGCGCACGGCGGTGTTGACCACGCCGCGCACCAGCGACACGGCGGTGTTGGAACAGATCAGTACCACGGCGCTGGCCAGGGCCAGGCCAAGGGCGTTGACCGTGGAGTTGCTCACCCCCAGCAGCGGGCAGAGGCCGAGCAGTTGCACCAGCGCCGGGTTGTTCTTCCACAGGCCGTTGAGGCTGATTTCGCGGTAGCTGGTCATTGCTCGTCCTCTACCAGGCCCAGCAACTGGGCGCGGTGCGTGTCGAAGTAGCGCAGGGCGCCGTGCACGGCCTTGACCACCGCGCGCGGGGTGATGGTGGCGCCGGCGAACTGGTCGAAGTCGCCGCGATCCTTCTTCACTGCCCAGCCTTCCTCGGCGGGATCGTTCAGGGATTTACCGGCGAAGCCGAGTATCCAGTCGCTCTTGGCCAGCTCGATCTTGTCGCCCAGGCCTGGGGTTTCCTTGTGACTGAGCACGCGCACGCCGGCCAGACGGCCGTCGGCGTAGATGCCCACCAGCAGATGAATGGCGCCGCTGTAGCCGTCCGGCGCGGTCACCGGCAGGATCAGCGCGCTGGGCTGGCCGGCCTTGAGTGCCAGGTAGGCGGACTGTGGGCTGCGGTGGCCCAACTCGGGGGCGTTGAGTTCGATGCGGTTGTCCAGCAGGTGATTGTCGTAGCTGCCGGCCGGCAGGATTTCGGCCAGGGCGCGTACCTGCGCTTCGCGTTCGGCGGCGGCGATACGCTCGGCCGTACCCTGCTGCAGCAGGGCGACGCTGCCGACCGTGCCGATGGCGAACAGGCCAAGCACCAGGGCATTTTTCAGCATCGAGCGGCTGATTTCCGGCAGCATGCTCATTCTCCCAGCTTGAAGCCGCTATTGGGCTTGCGGTGGCCGTAGCTGCGCGGCCGCGTGTAGTAGTCGATGGTCGGTGCCGCCAGGTTCATCAACAGCACGGCGAAGGCCACCGCGTCCGGGTAGCCGCCCCAGGTGCGGATCACATAGACCAGCACGCCGACACCGATGCCGAACACCAGGCGCCCGCGATTGCTGGTCGCGCCGGACACCGGGTCGGTGACGATGAAGAAGGCGCCGAGCATGGTGGCGCCGGTCAGCAGATGGAACAGCGGCGAACCGTTGGAGTCCGAGCCGCTGCCGTTCCAGAACAGCAGGCTCATGACGAACAGCGCGGCGAGCATGCCCACCGGCGCGTGCCAGGTGATCAGGCGCTTGTGCAGCAGGTACAGGCCACCGGCGAGGAAGGCCAGGTTGACCGCCTCGCTGCCGGCACCGCCGAAGTGGCCGAAGGCCGGGTTGCTGGCGTGCAGCTCGTCGATGGTCAGGCTCTTGTTGACCTTGAGCGCGTCCAGCGCGGTGGCCTGGGCCCAGCCGTCCGGCAGATTGGCGATGCCGAGGATGTGCTTGAGGCCATCCAGTGCGGCAACGGCATGTGGCGCTGGCCAACTGGTCATGTCGACAGGGAAGGAGATCAGCACCACCACGTAGCCGACCATGGCCGGGTTGAACGGGTTCTGCCCGAGCCCGCCATAGAGCTGCTTGCCGAGGCCGATGGCGAAGCCGCAGGCGATCAACGTCAGCCACCAGGGCGAGTAGGGCGGCAGGGCCAGGGCCAGCAGCACGGCGGTGACCAGGGCGCTGTAGTCCTTGAGGAAGAAGGCGATCGGGCGCTGGCGCGCAGCCAGCAAGGCGGCCTCGAAGCCCAGGGCGCAGAGGCTGGCCCAGACCAGGTTGAATAGGGTGCCGGCACCGAACAGCCAGGTCAGGGCGAGGATGCCCGGCACGCAGGCCAGCAGCACCTGCAGCATGACCTGCTGGGTACGGTTGCTGCCCGTGGCGTGGGGCGATGTGATGCGGGGCAGGGCCATCGGCGCTCCTGTTACTGCGTTCGTATTGACCGCAGTGGTGTTCATTCCCCGGATTGCATCCGGGCTACGGTTGTCTGTGCCGCCCGGATGATCCGGCGCGACGGGGTATCTTTTGTAGCCCGGATGCAATCCGGGAAAGTTGTCAGGCTTGGTATTCCGCCAGCTTGCGTTCGGCTTCGGCCAGACGCGTGCGGGCTTGCTCCAGCGCATCGGCGGCGGCGTTGTCGTCACGCTCCAGCTTGCGCAGGTCGGCGCGGGCGAAGGCGACTTCGGTCTTCAGGGCTTTCAGCTCGGCATCCACGCCAGGGCGTTCGGTGCGCACCAGCTCTGGCGCGGGCTTGCCCGACGCTGCCTCGGCGGCATGCAGGGCCTGCTCAGCGGCAGCCAGGGCATCGCGTAGCGGCTGCAAGGAGGCTTCATCGGCGCCGGCCTTCTCGGCCTTCTTCAGTTCGGCGCGTTTCATCGCCAGTTCGATCTTGGCTTTCTTCAGCGCTTCGTCGCCGGCGGGTTTAGCAGCGGCAGCGGGCTTTTGGCTGTCCAGCTCGGCCAGCGCTTTCTCGGCGGCATCTAGCTGCTGGCGCACACGGGCGATTTCGGCCTGCTGCTCCTCGTCCGGGGTCTCGAGCTTCTCCAGCTTGCGCAGCTGGGCCTTGAGCATGGCGGCTTCGATCTTGGCCTTCTTCAGTGCCTCGTCGCCGGCGGGTTTGGCAGCGGCAGCGGGTTTCTCGCTGTCCAGTTCAGCCAGGGCCTTTTCGGCGGCTTCCAGCTGCTGGCGCACACGGGCGATCTCGGCCTGCTGTTCGTCGTCCGGGCTGTCGAGCTTCTCCAGCTTGCGCAGCTGGGCCTTGAGCATGGCGGCTTCGATCTTGGCCTTCTTCAGCGCCTCGTCGCCGGCGGGTTTCGGTGCTGGCACGGGTGCCGCTGCCTGGGCGTTGGCCAGCGCCTTTTGTGCGGTTTCGGCTGCAGCACGCAGTTCGGCGACCTGGGCTTGCAGCTCCGGCGTGTCGTGGGCGGCCAGTTGCTTTTCCGCCTTTTTCAGCGCGACCTGGGCCATGCTGGCTTCGATCTTGAGTTTTTTCAGCGCTTCGTCCGCCGGTGAAGCCGCCGCTACCGGAGGGGCTTCGGCTTGCGCCGCCTTGGCACGGGCGGCTTTCTCGGCGCGCGCCTTGCGCTCGGCTTCCTTCTGCTCTTCGGCGCGGCGCAGGCGTTCCTGGCGTTGCTCGAAACGCTGCTTGGAGTGTTCGGCCTTGAGCTGCTTCTGTTCCAGCTCGCGGATTTCCGCCTTGGCCACGCGGTAGTACTGCACCAGCGGAATGCTCGATGGACAGACGTAGGCGCAGGCGCCGCACTCGATACAGTCGAACAGGTTGTGCGCCTTGAGCTGCTCGTGTTCCTGGCCCAGGGCGAAGAAATGCAGCTGCTGCGGCAGCAGGCTGGCCGGGCAGGCCTCGGCGCATTCGCCGCAGCGGATGCAGGGCATGGCCGGTGGTGGTGGCGGCAGCTCGGCGGCGGTGCTGGCCAGCAGGCAGTTGCTGGTCTTGATCAGCGGCACGTCCAGCGAGGGCAGGGTGAAGCCCATCATCGGTCCGCCCATGATCAGGCGATTGAGCTTGCCCTGATCGAGCCCGGCAAAACTCAGCAGTTCGCCCACGGGCGTACCGATCAGCGCCTCGACGTTGCCGGGCCGCACCAGCGCTTCGCCGGTCAGTGTGGTGATGCGCGAGATCAGCGGCTTGCCTTGCAGCACGGCATCGTGGATGGCCACGCAGGTGCCAACGTTCTGGCAGAGGATGCCGATATCGGCGGGCAGGCCGCCGCTGGGCACTTCGACGCCGGTGAGAATCTGGATCAGCTGCTTCTCGCCGCCGGACGGGTACTTGGTCGGGAACACCCGCACCTGATAGTCGCGCCCGGCACAGGCGGCTTGCACTGCGGCGATGGCTTCGGGTTTGTTGTCCTCGATGCCGATCAGCACCTGCTGTGGCTGGATCAGGTGGGTGAGCACGTCGATACCGGCCACCAGTTCGGCGGCGCGTTCACGCATCAACAGATCATCGGCGGTGATGTAGGGCTCGCACTCGGTGCCGTTGATGATCAGTGTGTGGATCTTCTGCGTCGGCCGTGCGGTGAGTTTGACCGCCGTGGGGAAGCCAGCGCCACCCAGGCCGTTGATGCCGGCCTCGCGGATCAGCGTCAGCAGTTCGGCCGGCTCCAGGCTGCGGTAATCGGCGGGTGGCGCCAGCTCGATCCACGCATCCAGACCGTCGCTGTCGATGACGATGGCCGGCGCCAGCATGCCGGAGGCATGGGGGTAGGGCTGCTCACCGATCAAGGCGATGGTGCCGGAGGTCGGTGCGTGCAGCGGCACGCTGACGACACCGTTGGCATTGGCGATCTTCTCGCCCTTGCGCACGCGCTGACCAACCACCACGCAGGGCTCCGCAGCCGCGCCGATATGCTGGCCGAGCGGCAGCACCAGGCGCCTGGGCAGTGGCGCCGGCTGGATCGGCGTGCGGTTGGACAGCTCCTTGCGTTCGGCCGGATGAATGCCGCCCGGAATGTCCCAGATCTTCATGGCGTCAGCGTGGCTTGCCCGCGCTGCGCCCATGTCGTCTTTCGATATGGCGCTCATGCTGCCTGCTCCCGGTCACTGGCGATCAGTTGGCCGGGCGTCAGCGGCTTGTCCCATTTCCAGCTTTGCACGCTGCTACCGACTTCGAGCATGTCGATGCAGTCCACCGGGCAGGGTTCGACGCACAGGTCGCAGCCGGTGCATTCGCTGACGATGACCGTGTGCATCTGCCGCGCCGCACCGACGATGGCATCCACCGGGCAGGCCTGAATGCATTTGGTGCAGCCGATGCACTCGGCTTCGCGGATGAAGGCGACCATCTGCGGCTTCTCGCCTTCCACCGCATCCAGCGGCTCGGCCTCGACGTCGAGCAGGTCGGCCAGTGCAGCAATGGTGGCCTCGCCGCCAGGCGGGCACTTGTTGATCTTGTCGCCGCCGGCAATGGCCTCGGCGTAGGGTTTGCAGCCGGGGTAGCCGCACTGGCCGCATTGGGTCTGCGGCAGCAGGGCGTTGATCTGCTCGGCGATGGGGTCGCCCTCGACCTTGAAGCGCACGGCGGCAAACCCGAGGATGGCGCCGGCGATCAGGCACAGCGCGAGCAGGGCGAGTACGGCGACCAGAACCAGGCTCATAGCTTGATCAGCCCGGAGAAGCCCATGAACGCCAGCGACATCAGCCCGGCGGTGATCATGCCGATGGCCGCGCCCTGGAAGGATTTCGGCACGTCGGCGATGGCGATGCGTTCACGCATGGCAGCGAACAGCACCAGCACCAGGGAGAAGCCCAGGCCAGCGGCGAAACCGTTGACGGTGGCGGTGATGAAGGTGAACTCGGCCTTGTTGGCGTTGAGCAGGGCCACGCCGAGAACGATGCAGTTGGTGGTGATCAGCGGCAGGAAGATGCCCAGCACGCGGTACAGCAGCGGGCTGGTCTTGTTCACCACCATCTCGGTGAATTGCACGGTCACGGCAATTACCAGGATGAAGCTGATGGTACGCAGGAATTCGAGGTCCAGCGGTTTCAGTACGTACTGCTGCACCAGGTAACTGCACATGGCCGCCAGGGTCAGCACGAAGGTGGTGGCCAGCGACAGGCCGATGGCGGTTTCGATCTTCTTCGACACGCCCATGAACGGACACAGGCCGAGGAACTGTACCAATACGAAGTTATTGACCAGGATGGCGCTGACCATGATCAGGACGAGTTCGGTCATCGGGTTGCCGTCGAGTGCACAAAGGCCATAGGAAAAGGGCGCCTATTATCGGGAAGCAGCCCTGGCCATACAAGCCGGATGCGGCGAATCGCCTGCACTTGGCGACCATTCGTCACAGCTCGATTCAGTGGCGGGTGAGGCGTCGCCACAGTTTGCGCAGGCCGAGGGCCACGGGAAACAGCACGATGAGGAAGGGCAGACTGTAGCCGATGAACTCGATCAGGTTGGCAGTGCCTTCGGCGAGATTGTCCTGCAGGCGCGAGAACGCCTCGCCAATGCGGCCCAGGGGTGAACGCTCGTAGGGGCTGCTGAAGCTCAGGGTCAGCAGGTTGGTATCCAGACGCAGCTGCTGCTGGGCGGCTTCTTGCGCTATGGCCTGCAGCTGTACCTCCAGTGCTGCCTGCTCGCGGGCCAGGGCCAGCAGATCGGCCACGGCGAGGTCATCGCGTTGCTCGAACTGTTGCAAGGTTCGTTGCTGGTGCAGCAGTTGTTCATGTTGACGACGGTTGTCGCTCACGGCCTGGGCCAGGTCCTCGGCGCGAGTGCTGCGGCTGACCAGCTCGCCGCCTTCGCTGGCCAGCGCGGTGATCGGCTCGACCCCCTCAGGCACTATGCGTAGGGTGAGGTCGCCACGTGGCGCCTGGCCGCTGCTTTGCTGCGCGGAGATCAGGCTGCAGGTGCCGAAACGCTCGCTCAGGCAGGCTTCGCGGGTGGCGGCGATATGCTCACCAATGCGCTCGGCGGGCAGCTCGATGGCTACATGGTGTTCATAGGCCAGGTAGCTGCCGGCCTTGTTGCGTTCACCTTGCAGGGCGCCGCCAGGTGGAGCCCCCGATTGCTCGGAGCACCCGGCCAACGCGGCCAGCAGCGCCACTACCATCCATGGCTTCATCCTTGCCTCCTGGCGTGTGCCTTACTTGACGCGCTGGCCTGGCTTGGCGCCGCTGTCCGGGCTGAGCAGGTAGATCTCTTCGCCGCCGGGGCCGGCAGCCAGCACCATGCCTTCGCTGACGCCGAACTTCATCTTGCGCGGCGCCAGGTTGGCGACGTACAGGGTCAGGCGGCCCTCCAGTTTGCTCGGGTCCGAGTAGGCGGACTTGATGCCGGAGAACACGTTGCGCTTCTCGTCGCCGATATCCAGCGACAGGCGCAGCAGCTTGTCGGCGCCCTCGACGAACTCGCACTTCTCGATCAGGGCGATACGCAGGTCGACGGCAGCGAAGGCATCGAAGTTGATCTCGGCAGCCAGCGGGTCTTTGCTCAGCTCGCCGTTACCCTGTGGTTTCGGCGCTTCGGCGGCCAGGTCTTCCTTGGAGGCTGCGATCATGGCTTCGATCTTCGCCGGCTCGATGCGGGTCAGCAGCGGGTTGAACGGATTCAGCTGATGGTTGGCCAGCGGCAGCGCCAGTTCGGACCAGGTTTGCGGCTTCACGTTGAGGAAAGCTTCGGCCTCGGCGGCCAGCTTTGGCAGCACCGGTTTGAGCATGATCACCAACTGGCGGAACAGGTTGATACCCAGGGCGCAGATTTCCTGCACCTCGGCCTGCTTGCCTTCGACCTTGTTCAGGGCCCAGGGCGCCTTGTCGGCGATCCAGGCGTTGGCGCGGTCGGCCAGTGCCATGATCTCGCGCATGGCGCGGGAGAAGTCACGCGCCTCGTAAGCTTCGGCGATGCTCGGTGCGGCAGCCTGGAAGGCTTCCCACAGCTCGGGCTCGGGGTTGGCGGCAACCAGCAGGCCGGCATTGCCCTTGTGAATGAAGCCGGCGCAGCGGCTGGCGATGTTGACCACCTTGCCGACCAGGTCCGAGTTGACCTTCTGCACGAAGTCCTCGAGGTTCAGGTCGAGGTCATCAACGCCGCGGCTCAGCTTGGACGCGTAGTAGTAACGCAGGTATTCCGGGTTCAGGTGATCCAGGTAGGTGCGCGCCTTGATGAAGGTGCCGCGCGACTTGGACATCTTCTGACCGTTGACCGTCAGGTAGCCGTGTACGTTGACTGCGGTCGGCTTGCGGTAGCCCGCGCCTTCGAGCATGGCCGGCCAGAACAGGGCGTGGAAGTTGACGATGTCCTTGCCGATGAAGTGGTACAGCTCGGCGCTCGAATCCTTGCCCCAGAAGGCGTCGAAATCCAGCTCCGGGCGTTTGCTGCAGAGGTTCTTGAAGCTGGCCATGTAGCCGATCGGCGCGTCCAGCCAGACGTAGAAGTACTTGCCCGGCTCGTCGGGGATCTCGAAACCGAAGTAGGGCGCATCGCGGCTGATGTCCCACTCCTGCAGGCCGCTATCGAGCCATTCGGCGATCTTGTTGGCGACCGCTTCCTGCAGCGCGCCGGAGCGCGTCCACTGCTTGAGCATGGCCTCGAAGTCCGGCAGCTTGAAGAAGAAGTGCTGCGACTCCTTGAGCACCGGCACCGCGCCGGAGATGGCCGAACGCGGGTTCTTCAGCTCGGTCGGCGAATAGGTCGCGCCGCATTTCTCGCAGTTGTCACCGTACTGATCCTCGGTGCCACACTTCGGGCAGGTGCCCTTGATGAAGCGGTCGGCGAGGAACATGCCTTTCTCGGGATCGAAATACTGGGTCACCGCGCGGGTGGCGATGTGGCCTTTGTCGCGCAGCGCCAGGTAGATGGACGCCGACAGCTCGCGGTTTTCGTCCGAGTGGGTCGAGTGGTAGTTGTCGAAGTCCACGCCGAAATCGGCGAAATCGGCCATGTGCTCGGCACGCACGCCATCGATCAATTGTTCGGGTGTGATGCCTTCTTTCTCGGCGCGCAGCATGATGGCAGAGCCGTGGGCGTCGTCGGCGCAGACGTAGATCGCCTGGTTGCCGCGCAGCTTCTGGTAGCGCACCCACATGTCGGTCTGCACGTACTCGAGCATATGGCCGAGGTGGATGGAGCCGTTGGCATAGGGTAGGGCGCTGGTAACGAGAATCTTGCGGGCTTCGGTCATGGTGATCGGCTGCACTGGTAAAACGAGGGAAGTCGACAACTATAAGGGAAGCGACAAGCTTCAAGCTACCTGCGGCAAGGAAAAGCCCGTGCTGCATTGCACCGGAAGGCTGCTGTTATGATGACGGCCTGATTTTTTGCCTGCCTTCTGGAGTTCTTGCATGAGTGCCGTCACCCGCGAAGCGGTCGAAGCCTGTCTGCGTCAGTTCACCGACCCCCATCTCGATCAGGACCCGGTCAGTGCCGGTTGTCTGCGTGAAGTCGACATTCAGGGCGCGCGCGTATCCGTGCGTTTGGAACTCGGTTATGCCGCCGGGTTGTTCAAGAATGGCTGGGCGCAGATGTTGCAAATGGCGCTGGAGAACCTTGATGGTGTCGACAGCGCTCAGGTGCAGGTCGATTGTGTGATCGACTCGCACCAGGGCCAGGCTCAGGTGGCCGCCCTGGCCGGGGTGAAGAACGTGATCGCCGTGGCCTCCGGCAAGGGTGGTGTAGGAAAGTCCACCACCGCCGCCAACCTGGCGCTGGCCCTGGCGCGTGAAGGGGCACGTGTGGGCATTCTCGATGCCGATATCTATGGTCCGAGCCAGGGCATCATGTTCGGCATCGCCGAGGGCACGCGACCGGAAGTGCGTGAGCAGAAGTGGTTCGTGCCGCTCGAAGCCCATGGCGTGCAGGTGATGTCCATGGCCTTTCTCACCGACGACAACACGCCGATGGTGTGGCGCGGGCCGATGGTCAGTGGTGCGTTGCTGCAGCTGATCACCCAGACGGCCTGGAACGATCTCGATTATCTGGTGGTGGACATGCCGCCGGGCACCGGCGACATCCAGCTGACCCTGGCGCAGAAGGTGCCGGTGGCTGGCAGCGTGATCGTCACCACCCCGCAGGACCTGGCCTTGCTCGATGCCCGCAAAGGCGTGGAAATGTTCCGCAAGGTGCACATCCCGGTGCTCGGCGTGGTGGAGAACATGGCGGTGCACATCTGCTCCAACTGCGGCCATGCCGAGCACCTGTTCGGCGAAGGTGGCGGCGAAAAGCTCGCCGCGCAGTACGGCGTCGAATTGCTGGCCTCGCTGCCGCTGTCGATGGCCATTCGTATGCAGGCCGACGATGGCAAGCCGACCACCATTGCCGATCCGGAAAGCCAGATCGCCATGATCTATCAGGACCTGGCGCGCAAGGTCGGCGCGCGTATCGCTATGGCGGGCAAGCCGGTCATGCCGAATATCGAGATCAGCGAGGACTGAAAGCAGCCGCGTGGCGGCATCTGATGACCCTCTCCCATTTATGGGGCGAAGAGGCGCGTTTTGGAAGCATCGCTTCCTGCGCCTATGAGTGCCTGATCGCGAAGCGATCAGGCCGGGGCGCGGAGCGGGGTGCCCGAAGGGCGGGAGAGGGTAGGCAGGCGGCTCGCTCCTGGCTTGGCGAATCTCCAATTGCCCTGTGGCGTGGGCAAGCTGCAGCGTTCCACCTCTCTGTTCAAGCACTTGGCACCGAAGTGCGGCGACAGCGTTAAGTAATCGATGCACCGATCCCCCCCTTTTTGTAGGAGCGGCTTCAGCCGCGAATCGCGGATTGCAGGGCATGCAAACAGGCATAAAAAAACCCCGCACTAGGCGGGGTTTTTTTCAAGCGGGGTAGTGCAGGTTAGATAACCTGAACTTCCTCAGCCTGCATGCCTTTCTGGCCACGGGTAGCCACGAAGGAGACCTGCTGGCCTTCCTTCAGGGTCTTGAAACCGTCGCTCTGGATGGCTTTGAAGTGTACGAACAGGTCGTCACCGGATTGCGGAGTGATGAAGCCGTAGCCTTTCTCATCGTTGAACCACTTAACGGTGCCAGTCTGACGATTGGACATGTGATGTCTCCTAACAAAAGTAATAACAGCCCTGGAAAAGCCCAGGCCGGGACTGAGTGCAACGAGTACTAGGAGTCGGACGATGTTTGGATCGAAATCTAGGCATCTAGTAGCGATTCGCGGTGACACATGCAGCACAGTGGGGACACCATACGTGTTTTTATCGCCAAGTGCGAATAGTCGATGCAGCTTTTTTGCAAATAATGGCTTGAGGGCGCGCCGGCAATCTTTGAAGCGTGGCCTCTGCATCGGTAAGATGCGCTCACTTTTCTCGTAACCGCCCACTCAGGACACCTCGCCATGAGCATCAAATCGGACAAGTGGATTCGCCGCATGGCCCAGGAACACGGCATGATCGAGCCGTTTGTAGAGCGTCAGGTGCGTGGCGCCGACGCCAGTCGGGTGATCTCTTACGGTGTATCCAGCTACGGCTACGACGTGCGCTGCGCCGATGAATTCAAAGTGTTCACCAACATCCACTCGGCCATCGTCGATCCGAAGAATTTCGATGAGAAGAGCTTCGTCGACATCAAGAGCGACGTCTGCATCATTCCGCCGAACTCCTTCGCTCTGGCCCGTACCGTCGAATATTTCCGTATTCCACGCGATGTGCTGACCATCTGCCTGGGCAAGAGCACCTACGCGCGCTGCGGCATCATCGTCAACGTCACGCCGCTGGAGCCCGAGTGGGAAGGGCACGTGACCCTGGAGTTCTCCAATACCACCAACCTGCCGGCGAAGATCTACGCCAACGAAGGCGTGGCGCAGATGCTGTTCCTGCAGTCCGACGAGGCCTGTGAGGTGTCGTACCGTGATCGCGGCGGCAAGTATCAGGGCCAGACCGGCGTAACCCTGCCCAAGGCCTGATTTACTCGAACGCACAAAAAAGCCGGGCAATGCCCGGCTTTTTTGTGCCCGCTGTTCAGGGCACCAGCGGCAGCTCGCGTTTGTGGCGGGTGTTGTCGTAGGTGCGCACGATGGTGGCGTAGGCTTCGTCGCTGACTTTCTCGCCATGCAGAAAGGCGTCGATTTCGGCGTAGGTGACGCCATGCGCCTCCTCATCCGGTTTGCCTGGGCGCAGCTCTTCCAGGTCAGCGGTCGGTGTTTTCATCACCAGGTGCTGCGGCGCGCCAAGATGCTTGGCTATGGCGCGCACCTGGTTCTTCACCAGGCCGGACAGGGGGGCGAGGTCGCAGGCGCCGTCGCCGAACTTGGTGAAGAAGCCCATCACCGCCTCGGCGGCGTGGTCAGTGCCGATCACCAGGCCATTGTTGGCGTTGGCGATGGCGAACTGGGCGACCATGCGAATGCGCGCCTTGATATTGCCGACGACGAAATCGCGGCGGGCGTCGGCCAGCTTCTGTAGGTGCGTGACCTGCTCGCCGAGACCGCTGACGCTGGCGGCGATATTGACCGTGTCTTCTTCATCCGCGCGGATGAATTGCAGCGAGTCCTGGGCGTCGTGTTCGTCGTGCTGGGCGTTGTGCGGCAGGCGCACGGCGATGAAGCGGTAGCCGGTGTCAGCCGTTTCGGCGCGCAGTTCCTCGACCGACAACTGGGCCAGACGCCCGGCCGTCAGCGAGTCGACGCCGCCGCTGATGCCCAGAACCAGCACTTTGAGGCCGGACTGCTTGAGGGTGTTCTTGATAAAACGCTTGCGGCGCTCGATCTCAGCGCTCAGTGCTGCCTCATCGGCGAACGGTGGCACCACGTCGAGGGCGGCGGCGATTTCGGCTTGGCGATTGCTCATGTCTGGGTCCTCACTGGTTCACGCGAAAGACGTGTTTCAGGTAACTGACGAAATTCTCGTCGCGGCATTGGGTCTTGCCGGGCGTGTCGGAAATCTTCGCCACTGGCTGACCGTTGCAGGCGACCATCTTGATCACGATGTTCATGGGGGTGACGCCGGGGATGTCGCAGGTCAGGTTGGTGCCGATGCCGAAGCTTACGTGGATTCGCTCGGAAAGTGCACGGTAGAGCTGTAGCGACTTGGGCAGGTCGAGCCCGTCGGAGAACACCAGGGTTTTGCTCATCGGGTCGATGCCGAGTTTCTCGTAGTGGGCGATGGCTTTTTCTGCCCAGATCAGCGGGTCGCCGGAATCATGGCGCAGGCCGTCGAAGAGCTTGGCGAAGTACAGGTCGAAATCGGCCAGGAAGGCATCCATGGTGATGCAGTCGGTCAGCGCGATGCCGAGCAGACCGCGGTACTCGCGCACCCAGCAGTCGAGCGCGGCGATCTGGCTGTCGATCAGGCGCGGGCCAAGCTGCTGGTGTGCCATCAGCCATTCGTGGGCCATGGTGCCGATGGGCTTGAGGTCGAGCTCACGGGCCAGGTGCACGTTACTGGTGCCGACGAAACGCCCAGGAAAGTCGCGCTTGAGAATGTGCACGGCTTGCTCCTGCGTACGGTAGGAGAAGCGCCTGCGGGTGCCGAAGTCGGCCAGTTGGAAACCGGCCAGCTCGCTCGGCGAGGCTTCGGCCTTGAGCCAGTCGAGCTTCTCGTACAGTCGCTCGGCGGCCTGCTCGAGCAGCACTTCGCGGTAGCGATAGCGGTTGCGCACTTCGCTGACGATGGCCAGCAGCGGCACTTCGAAGAGAATCACGTGCAACCAGGGACCGCGCAGGCGGATGTTCAACTGGCCGTCTTCGATGCTGGTGTGTACGTAGCGCAGGTTGAAGCGGAACAGGCTGAGGAAGCGAATGAAGTCCGGTTTGATGAAGGGGATGCGCTCGAGGAACGCCAGCTGATCGACGCTCAGGCTCAGCTCGCTGAGGCGTTCGATCTGGTAGCGGATCTCGGCCAGGTAGGGCGTCAGGTCCTCGCTGCTGCGGCAGCGAAACTCCCATTCCACTTCGGCGTTGGGGTAGTTGTGCAGCACCGCCTGCATCATGGTCAGCTTGTACAGGTCGGTGTCCAGCAGGTTCTGCACGGTGCGGTCGGCGAAGATACTCTCGCTCATCGCAGATTCTCCTTGGCGAGGGTGCCATCCAGCTGTTCCAGGCTGGCGGCAAGTGTAATGCCCTGTTCGCGCATGGCGATGCAGGCGGTTTCGGCTGTTTCACTGGCGATTGCGCGGCAGGCTGGCAGGTAGACGATGACTTCGAAGCCGGCGCGGCGCAGCTGCAGGGCGGTGGTCTTGACGCAGTAATCCAGGGCCAGGCCGCCGACCAGTACGAGGCTGACGTCATTGTGCCGGAGAAACTCGATCACGCCCGTGCTGCGCTTCTCGGCCAGATCGTGGTAGCAGGCGCCGTAGGGGTGCAGGTCAGGCTCCACACCTTTCCATACGAAGTAATCGTAATCCAGCGGCGCCGGCAGCTCGTCGAGCAGCTCGAAGCCCGGCGTGCCCGGCACGCAGTGGCTGACCCAGGTCAGGTCGGCATTGGCCAGCGGCAGGGGGCGCAGCATCTCATCGTGGCTGTCGACGACCCAGGGCGCCTGCGGGCTGTGCGCGTCCTTGCTGCCGATACGCAGCTGGGCGCGTGCGGCCAGCTGATTCAGCGCCGGGGCGATGGTGTCGCCCCCGGGTACCGGCAGTTCGCTGGGGCACAGCGGGGTGAAGCCTTTCTGGGCGTCGACATCGAAGCTGGCAATCTTCATGGTGCGCCTCCTTCTCTTGGGTGAGTGACTACATATTTCACCTGGTGAAATATGTAGTCAAGCGTTTTTACCAATTCCTGCGTGAAAAGTGACGAGTTATTGGTCAAGATGAAATAAGTACATGAAGGAACAGGGGGCAGGATGAGTGCAGTGGAGGTTCTGGCCGGGGTGGATATCGTCGCCCTGCGTCTGAGCGAGGAGGGTGCGCTTCAGGTGCTCCTGTTGCGTCGCCAGCGCGAACCCTACGCCGGGCAATGGGCGCTGCCGGGAGTGTTGATCAACGGCCGATGCGCCGATGCCAGCCTGAATGCAGCAGCAGCTCGGGCGCTGGAGGACAAGGCGCGCCTGCAGCCGCACTATCTGGAGCAGGTGGCGACGGTCGGAAATGGTGTGCGCGACCCTCGCGGCTGGTCGTTGAGCACGTGCTATCTGGCGTTACTGGCGCCCGATGCCGAGCCGCAGGATGACAATCTGCGATTCGTCGAATTGTCCGGCCTTACCGCCGGTGCGCAGGCATTGCCATTCGATCACACGCAGCTGGTGCGTCTGGCGGTCGAGCGGCTACGGGGCAAGTCGGTCTACAGTTCGCTGCCGCTCTACTTGCTGGCGCCGCGATTTACCGTGACCGAGGCGCTGACGGCGTTTCAGGCCTGTCTGGGTGAGCCGGTGCAGCACACCACCTTGCGCGGAAGGCTGGAGCGGATGAAGGCGCAGGGCTGGATCAGCGACACCGGGCAGAAGAACTACCCGAAGATGGGGCGGCCACAGAATCTGCTGGAGCATGGCCCGCACACGGGCGAGGCCTTTATTTTCGACCGCAGCCTTCTGGCTTAGCAGGCGTTCGCTGAATTGCAGGCAAAAAAATAGGCGCCAGAGGCGCCAGGGGAGCATTTCAATCGATGCATAGTCTCTGAGCCTGCCTGCGTCGAGAAGTTCCATCTGATGATGGAGAAAAGCCATCATTTTTCTGCAGGCAAAAGAAAAGGCGCCAGGGGCGCCTTAAACGATGATCTATGGAGTAAGTCGATCATTCAGAGTGAGACGCTGGCGCAAAGGTTCAGCGCTACCCGACGAACGGTCGCTACTTCGCCGGCATCAGCAGCAGTCGCTGGTTGCCGTAGACCTTGTCCAGATTCTCCGCCTTGAACGGGAAGCTCATGTAGCCGCCCTTGAGCCATGACTCGATGCCGTCGGCATAGTGCGGGCTGGCGGGGTTGCCGGACTGGCCCGAGCTGTTGACGCCGACCAGCGGTTCGTCGGCGGCGAAGTCCACCACGATGCGCATGGCGGGAATCAGGAAGGTGTCGAAGTCCTGACCCCAGGCATAGGCCGCAACGTTCAGCGTGCTGTGATCGCCGCCGGCCGGATAGGGGCCGCGATCCAGGTAGCCTTTGAGCGCATTGATGCTGCTGCGCTGACTGGCGCTCATATAGGGCGCCATGCGTGTGGTGTCCGTTACCCACTCGTAGGTGTGCAGCTTGCCCCACTGCCAGTTGTGGCGCTGCGTGCCCAGTCGGCTCTCCAGCAACTCGATGCTGGCCGCCAGGCTGCGGGCCAGGATGGTCGGCTTGTCTTCCTGCTGCGGCGTGCGGATGTCGTTCCAGAATGGGCTGTCAGCGCGGCCAAGCAGATGATCGGCCTGTGCGGAGTAGGAGGTGTTGGCGGTTTCCACCAGCGCCTTCCACGCTGGGCTGTCTTCCGGACCCAGCTCATCGAGGAAGATCTGTCGCGCGCTCTCATGCAGGAAGGCGCCATAGATGGCGGCGTCGGCCGAGCTGGCGGCGAGTTTGCCGTCGAACGCCAGCAAACGTGTCAGCGCCTCGTCGGCACGTGCGCGCTGGCCTTCGGGCAGGGCGGCGATGGCCTGGCGCAGCGAGTCGTGCATGAGCGGGTCGTTGAACATGGCCTGCAGCTTGGCGACGAAGGGCGAGGTCTGGTCGTACTGCATGGCGATCATGCTGCGGCCATCGTGGCGGCCATTGCCGGCCAGTTCGGCGATGCGCTCGGCGCGCTCCGGGTAGTACCAGGAACTGGACAGCTGCATGCCGTAACCGGGCGGTACGCTGCGTTCGCTGGCCGTGCCCAGCCAGCCCTGTGGCGGGTCCTGGTCGTAGGGGTGCAGCATCGGGTCGGCGAAACCATCCCAGGCGTAGCGGTCGTCCCAGCCGGGTGATGGCAGCAGCCCGCGACCTTCGCGGCGATTCGGGTAGCGACCGCTGACCTGCCAGCCAATGTGCTGGGCGTCGGCGAAGACGATGTTCAGCGGCATGGCGCGGATTTCCCGCGCCGCTTCGAAGGCCTGCTCGACCGACTGCGCGCGCGATAGGTCGAAGAAAGCGTCGAGGCTCTTGTCACGTTCGAACTGGGTGGTTTTCAGTGCCAGGCCATAGCCGCTCTGCAGTGGCAGGGGCTGCAGTAGGTGCTTACGTTCGCCGAGTACCGTGTTGAGCAGCGGACCGTTGCGGGTCTCGTAGAGCGTTTCGCGAATCGGGCGCTGGCCGCGGATGAAGAAGGTCTCCTGGCGCTCGCTGACCGGCAGCCACTTGCCGTCGGCCTGGTACATCAGGCGACTGCCCTCGCGTTTGATGCGTTCGAGGAAGATGTCCTGATTGTCGCCCATGACCATGGTCATGCCCCAGGCCAGCTTGCCGTTGTAGCCGGATACCACTGCCGGCACGCCCGCCAGGGAGATGCCCGCCGCCTGATATTTGGGCGAGCGGATCTGCACGAAATTCCACAGCGACGGCATGCTCAATGGCAGGTGGGTGTCATTGGCCAGCAGGCTTTTGCCGCCACGGCTGCGCTCGGGCGCGATTGCCCAGTTGTTCGAGGCGGCGACGCCGAGCATATGTCGTTCGGCGATCTGCGCTGCGGTGCGGGAAATCGCCTGCAGGCCCGGCAACTGACCGTTGAGGTCGAGACCGGCGAGTTTTTCTGCCTCGGCGAAGGGCAGCGGCTCGTCCGGGTAGATCGGCAGCAGCCAGGGCAGTTTGTCGGCGCCCACGCGCTGGGCCATGGTCAGTGCGGCGATCTCTTCCTGCAGGTTCACCGCCAGGCCGAAATTGAGCAGGCAGAACAGCAGCACCGAGTCCTCGGGCTTCCAGTACTCGGGGCGATAGCCGGACTCGGCGAGATCCATCGGCAGGCGATCACGGTAGCGGAACAGGTAGGCGTTGACGCCGCGTGAATAGACTTCGAAGAAGCGTTTCAGGCGCGGAGATGCATCGGCATAGAGAATTTCCGCACTCTTCTTGAGGTTGACCGCACGCATGAAACGGTCCATTTCCAGCGCGCCGGGGCCGGCCATCTCGGCCAGTCGGCCTTGAGCCAGCAGGCGCATGCCGACCATCTGGCTGAGGCGGTCGCCGGCATGCACGTAACCCAGGGTAAACAGAGCATCGTGGAAGGTGCTCGACTCGATCAGCGGCATGCCGAGCGCGTTGCGTCGTACCGATGCACTTTCCGCCACGCCCTGAATGCGCTCGACGCCACGGGTGGGCGGCACGCTGTCGGCATAACGGCTGTTGAGCAGAGACTGGCAGCCGGTAAGGCTGGCCAGTGAGGCGGCGAGAGTCAGGCAGGCCAGCGGGCGCATGGCGAATTTCCTTGGTGTGGGTCGGTCGCGGCCGGTCCTGCACTGACCGGCCACAAAGGCGCCAAGGTAATGAGGCCGGTGATGCCTGGCAAGAGGCCTCAGGCGTTTGCCGGAGACCTCTTCAGCCCTTCGTCCAGCAACCAGCGTGCGGCAATTCGTGCCGCGGCCTTGTGTTGCAGTTCCAGCTCGTTGAAGCGCTTTTCGAAACGGCGCCGTTCGGCTTTGTCCAACGCTTTCCAGTCCGCATGGGTGGGCACGTCGTGAGTGGCGTCGAAGAGCAGGTGAAACACCTGGCAGCGACTGTCATTGCTCAGGGCGCTGTCGTAGTTGTCGAGCAACACCTTGATGCGAATGGCGCCTTCGATCAGCGGCAGTTGCTCGTCGAGCAGGCTGCTGGCGAGGATGTTCAGGTCGCCGCCGAGGCGTTGCTGGCGCTCCTGCTGCGCTTGCTGGTGGGCGCGCTGGTTCGCCCATACGCGGCGCCACAGGTGCCAGGCATAGGCGGCCAGGGCGGCGATCAGCAGCAGGCCGGTCAGTAGCAGGATGAGGGTCAGAGCATTCATGCGCGGCTCAGGCGCCGTGGCATTTCTTGAACTTCTTCTGGCTGCCGCACGGGCAGGGATCGTTGCGGCCGACGTCCTTCAGCGCGTTGCGCACCGGCTCCTGGTGGCCGTGGTTGCAGTGCGGACCGTGCACATGACCATGGTCGTGATGATCGTGGTCATGGTTGCAGTCTGGGCCGTGGACGTGGGGTTGGTTGCTCATGGTGTTACTCCGGTATGAAATCGCCGGGAATTATCTCGCCATTGCGCGCCATGTGCACGCTGCGGCCGAACAACATGCCAGTTTTTACTTCGCCCTTGAGGCTATAACGAATCGGCACGTCCGGTTTTTCCAGCGCCTTGACGATCTGTCGGACATGCCGCCAGAGGTTGGTGCGTACCGGTATCTCGAAGGTGTGATGGCCGTGGGCGGGAACGGTGAACCACTCATTGGAGTAGCCCGTGGCCAGCTGGATGCCGTTGAGATGGACGTCGTAGTCCAGTCCGCGTACCGGCAGGCTGACGCCATTGGGGTTGTCGATTCGAAAGCGCAGGCGGAACTGCTGTTCGAGCAGCCTGGCTTTGACCACATCAACTTTGATGAGTTGGACATCCGGGTCCTTGAAGCCACCTGTCATCCAGGTGGAACATCCTGTCAGGCCCGTAAGCAGGCCGAGAAACATCAATAGGCTGGTAATTCTTATCATTTGCGCCTGAGAAAACATTTCATACCCCCATTGCCGCCAGTGTAACAAGCAAGTGCACGGCTGCAACGGGGGGCATCACCATTTTCAATGTGATAGCGTGAAGTTCTCGAGGGCGTTGGTGATCGCGATGGCATGGATGAGAAGCCTGCAGTGTCAGGGCAAGGGAACCTGCGCCATACTGAGCGGCGAATAGGACAGGAGTGTGACCATGAGTCGCTATGAGATCGCCTTCTCCGGGCAACTGGTGCCGGGCGCCCAGCCGGAGCTGGTCAAGGCCAACCTGGCCAAGCTGTTCCAGGCCGATGCGCAGCGCATTGCCCAGTTGTTCTCCGGGCGCCGCATCGTGATCAAGAACAATCTCGATGCCGCAGCTGCGGAGAAATACCGCGTGACTCTCGAACGCGCCGGTGCGCGGGTCGAAGTCGTCGACATGGACATGCTGGTCGAGGAGGTCGAGCTGGCACCCCCACCGCCGGCCGATCCGGTTGCGGCTCCGGCTGCTGCGCCGGTAGCGGCCACGCCGGGGCGCTTGCAGGTTGCGCCGCGTGATGAATACATGGCCGCATTCAGTGATGTGGATGCACCGGATTTCGGTATCGCTCCGGTGGGCACCGACCTGCAGGACGCCAGGCCAGAGGCCCAGGCGCCGAGGGTCGACCTGTCGCAATTCAGTTTGGCGCCCGTGGGCAGTGATATGGGGCAGGCCAAATCCACTGCCCCAGCGCCTGCGCCGGATACATCGCATCTGAAGCTGCAGGACTGAGCATTCAGTCGCCTCACTGCAAACGCCGTGACTGCCTGGGCAGTCACGGCGTTTTTCTGCCTGATGTGGCTAACCTGCCTTGCACTTGGCCGCCGCCGCCTCAGGCTTGAGGTTGCGCACGCTGGTGAAGAACAGCTCGCAGGTTTGCACTTTTTCCGTCACCTGCCATTTCGTCGTACAGGCATTGAGTGTCTGCGCCGGATCAGCGGTCGGCTGCTGGCCCATGCCGGCCTGCCAGCAGGCGGCGCTCAGGTCCTGCCCCATCACCTTGAGCCCGGCCGCATTGGCGGCATCTTCGCTGCCGTGATTGTTGGCCGGGTCGGCGGCGTACCAGATGTAGCTGGGGTGATTGGCGCCGAGCACGGAGACCTGTCGCCCAGGCGCAGCATCGATTTGACCAAGGCCAAGCACGGGTAGGGTCACACCATATTGTTGCTGGATCCAGCTGCGCACCGGGCTGCCGAAGGCGACCATGGGCAGGCTGGCATTGGCTGGGCCGGCACTGAGTTCGCTGACCATCTGCCGTTGATACGTGTTGAAGTAGCCGTACACGCCTTCCAGTGTGCTGCCGGCACTGGCTGGAGCGGCGATGGGGGCGATATCGACGATGGTCTGGTAGCCAGGGGTATGCTCAGGCCTGATGCCGTTGTAGCTGAGCAGTGCGGCCCAGCGATCAGTAGTGCTCGAACGCAGGTAGTCCTGGGCCTGGGTCAGCGAGTAGTCCGGTGGGAAGTGCAGCAGCTCGACGCTCTTGCGGTTGTCCAGAGCCATGCCCAGGGGCAGGAAGAAGTACCAGTTGTATTGCCATTTGCCGTCACGATTCAGCTGGCTGGCGCCCTGATAGGCGAGATCGCCTGCATCGAGCAATTGCAGCAGCGGCTGGCCGTAGTCCGCAGGCGTGCCTGCGAAGTGCGCACGTATGCGTTCCCCCTCGCGAGTGACCTGTACGCGGGCCTCTGGGTAGCCGTCGCGAGTCAGGCTTTGCTGTAGGTAGTGTTCGACCGTCTGCTCCAGGGTCCAGTCGCGATAGCAGATCACGCTGCAGTTGTTCGGGTAGGCGAACAGGCGGCTGACGCGCTGGCTGTCACCCAGATCCAGACCTTCCCCTTGCAGCCCGCCGGGTTGATTGGCGCAGCCTGCCAGCAAGCTGGCCAGGATAAGAGCGATACCACTTTTCTTGTGCATGGCTTTCTCCTTGTTGAGTGTCCTCCGGGACGCTTCAACTCAAGCAGAAAACAGCGTTAGCGCCAGTCAGTTGCTCAGGAAGGAGGCACAGCACTTCTTGAATTTCTGTCCGCCCTGGCAGGGGCAAGGGTCGTTGCGACCGGCCTTGAGCGGGACTGTCGGATCGAGGAAGAACCAGCGTCCGTCCACCTGAACGAAAGCGGAGCATTCGCGGTGGCAATGCTCACCCTGCTCGTCATGCCAGCGAGCGACGAACGTGACCTGGGCGTGCTCCGGCTTGCCACCGAACACTTCGCTGCCCTCGACCTGCAGACCGAGCCAGGTGCTCTGGGCGCTCCAGGCCGCCATTGCGTCACGGTCGAGTGCCTGTTGCTGGGCGGGAAGGGTGGTGGCGATCAGATAATCCACCAGGCCCAGTACATAAGCGGTATAACGGGAGCGCATCAGCAACTCGGCACTGGGTGCAGGGGTGCCGGCGTGATAGTGACCGCAGCACTGGCTCAGCGGCTTGCCAGTTCCACAGGGGCAGTTGGGATCGACAGGGTTCATCGCTCTACCACCAGTATTTCCCGAAGTTTTGTGGATTAGCCCAGAATTTTGCGTTTAACCAGTCGGGAACTTGCTTGTAATCAAGCAGATCATAGGTGAACAGATGCAGGGTCTGTCCCTCGCGCTGGAACTGTTCACTGGCTTGCAGGGCCAGGGCGAAAAAGTCGGTTTCCTGCCAATCACATGCCTTCAGGTCGACCAGTACCGCGACCCGGCTGGCGTTGAGATTGCGGATACCACCCAGTAGTTGCAGTCCGTCGCGTTTGGGTAAGTGCTCCAGGCAGTCGACCAGAATTGCCAGGTCGAATCGCTGTGCGGCCAGTTCGGACGCCAGGGGAGCAGCAGGTGCGGTGGTGACCTGACACTGCGGGTGGGCGCCGTGAAAGGCGCTGACTGCGGGTAGTTCGCTGGCCCCGAGTAATAGCAGTTTCTCGGGGGTATAGCGGGCAAGCAGTGCCGCAATGGCCTGCTGTGGAGTACGGGTGCTAAGGCTGGCGGTCATCGAACTTCCTCGAAAAGTCTGCAAAGACTAACGTGGTGTCGGTATCAGGCCTAGAGTGAGAGAAAATTATCCGCAGAAGCTGCTATAGCTGGCGGATTGTACAACTCCTGTCTTTACTACTATTGAGTCGGTTATGGGCCGATGAACATTGGAGACCTAAAGTATGAGTATCACAAGGAACGCAGTACCCCTGATTCTGGCTAGTACCCTGCTGACCGGCTGTGCCGGCCTGCAGAAAACCGACTGGCCCACCTGTGCCGCTGTAGGTGGCGTGGGTGGTGCTGCGCTCGGGGCAATCGAAAGCTCCACCTGGGCGGGTGGCGGCGCGGTGGTAGGTGCTGGTATGGCCGCCGCCTACTGCTGGGTACATGGTGCCGAGGCGCAGCAGGTTGCCGTCGTTGAAGAAGAGGTCATGGTCGAAGAGGTTATGGAGCCGGTCGAAGCCGTACGCGTCGAACTGGATGTCAAGTTCGACTTCGACAAGGCCCAGGTCAAGCAGGAAAGCTACGGCGACATCAAAGCCCTGGCCGACTTCATGAAACAGTACCCACAGACCAGTACCGTGGTTGAAGGCCACACTGACTCCGTGGGCAGCGATGCCTATAACCAGGGCCTGTCCGAGCGCCGCGCCACTGCCGTTCGCGACGTTCTGGTCAACCAGTACGGCGTCGAATCCGGTCGTGTGCAGGCTGTAGGCTACGGCGAGAGCCGTCCGGTCGCTGACAACGCCACTGCCGAAGGTCGTGCCATCAACCGTCGCGTGGAGGCCGAGGTTGAAGCCCAGCCGTAAGGCGCATTGCTAGCTGCTCAAGGCGTTACCTGCAAAGGCCCGGCCGATTTCCATCGGTCGGGCCTTTGCTTGTGTGGAGTCCTGCCGCCGTCTTTACTTCTGTGATACCGGCAACATGCCGGTATCACAGGAGACACCGCCATGAGAATCGAGCTTTCGAGGGTTTTACCCTTTCTCCTGGTCAGCAGTGTTCTTACCGGTTGTGCCACGACTTCCAGTACGGGAGACGCGCCGCTCAACCAGGGGAACTGGCCCCTGTGCAGTGCGGTTGGAGCCCTGGCCGGTGGCGGCCTCGGAGCAATCGAGAGTTCTACCTGGGCTGCAGGCGGCGCCGTCGCTGGCGCTGTGCTGGGCACCATCATCTGTTACGCGCAGGACGGCGATGAGGACAACGACGGTGTGTTCGATCGTCGTGACCGCTGTCCGGGTACACCCGCGGGCACTGCTGTCGGGCATAACGGCTGTCCGTTGCCGCAGTACCCCGCCAGTGCGACTGCCGAACCCGCTATGCAGCCTGCTCAGGATGAGGTCATCGTTCTCAGCGATCTGGGAAATGTGTTGTTCGCCTTCGACTCTGCCGAGTTGACCAGCGAGGCGCAGCGTCTGCTCGCCGATGTCGGCACGCGACTGACCGGCGCCAATCTGGTCTCGGTCAGGGTCGTCGGGCATACCGACAGCGTGGGCTCCGATGCCTACAACCAGGCGCTATCCGAGCGTCGGGCCCGCAGTGTCGCTGACTTCCTGGTCACTCGAGGCGTGCCTGCCGGCAAACTCAGTACCGAAGGACGTGGCGAGAGCCAGCCGGTAGCGGACAACGCCTCGGATGTTGGACGTGCAGAGAATCGCCGTGTGGAGTTGCACGTTTCCCGCTGATAGTGCGCCATGCTCCCGGCGTGTTCCGCCGGGAGCATTGGGCGGCAGCCGGGAGGCACAGGGCCATGAAAAACACCCGCCGCTCTGGTGGTCCGCGTTGCGAGCGGTTAACGTGCAGCGCTATTAGAAAGTAGCTGCACGAGAGGGCGGGGATGAAAGCGATGTTGAGTGTGGGCAAGGCACTGGCCTTGGCCTTCTGGCTGGTGTTCGGGGCGGCGCTGGCCAAGCGCGTCGGCGCTCCGTTCGAACACCTGATCTACCTGCTGGCCGGTTTTCTTGCGCTGCTGCATGGCGCGCAACTGTGGCTGTTCTCCGGTCTTCTGTCAGGGCGTCGCAGCCCCAGGCTGGATCGTGCGCAGGTGCTGCTGTTCGGTATTTTTCATCTGTACCCGCTCAAGGCTGAGCAACCGAGCGACGCCGATGCTGTGGCCGTGAACGAGGGGGCTGCTCATGCGTAGCCTCGCGTTGGTGCTCTGTCTGTTTGCCGGCACGTCGATGGCCGCGACGCAGATCAAGGTGGCGCCCAATACCCTGATGCGCTTGCCCGTCGCCAGCAGCAGTCTGCAGCTTGAGCGTCTGGAAGTGGCGGACCAGGCCACCCTGATGGTTCCGGCAAGCGTGACCGAATTGCGTATCGGTGAACTGCTGATGGGCCGTGACGCGCGCATCGGTGTGGCGCCGGGTGAACAGCCACTGCGGCTCGTCATTGAGGATGCCGATATCGGTGCAGGCGCCTGGATCAGTGCCAAGGGCGCGGCCGGGACTTATACGCGGCCGGCTACCCCGGGGCGCGAGATCAACCTCAAGCTGCACAAGCTGACGTTCGAGTCATTGACGGTGGATGTGCGAGGGGGACAAGGCAGACCAGGGTATGCCGGCCTGGATGGCGCGCACGGCCGACCGGGCGGTTGCGCCTGGGGGCAGGCCAGTGCTGGCTACGATGGTCAGGATGGCACCGATGGCCATGCCGGCGCTGCTGGCGGCAAGGTGACGCTCGAGGTGCCGCACTATGTCGAGGTCGAGCGCATGCAGGTGTTGCTCGACGGCGGCGCCGGTGGTGCTGCAGGTTCGGCGGGCCGCCCCGGCCGTGGTGGCGCCGCCAAGGGCTGTTTGGTCTATGGGGTCGAGGGTGCGGCAGATGGCAAGCCTGGTCAGCCCGGGCGAGAAGGCGCCGCAGGTCAAAGTGGCTCAGTGCAGGTGTTTCGTTTCTAACCCGCTGCAGCCCTCGCTCGCTCATGGCCGGCGAGGGCTGCGTGGTCGATCAGAATGACGGGCGCATGGCCACCAGCGTCATCAGCGCCAGGCCGATCAGCAGGTTGCTGCCTACGACCCTGCGAATGCGCCCCAGCACTTCGCCGCCTGCCGGCCAGTTCTCGCTCTCCACGGCACGCCGCAGTTCCGGCAGTTGCAGGGCCTGAACACGCAGGAACAGCGCGAGCATGACCAGGTACAAGCCCATCATGATGTGCACATAGCGCGGCGCCGCATCGAAGCCGCTGTAACTCATGTGCAGCATGCCCATGCCGGTCACCGGCAAGACCAGCACGGCCAGCCAGACCCAGACGAAGAAACGCTTGAATACGCTCAGCCACAGGCGCAGCCGCGCGGGAGGCTCCAGGGTCTCGACCGCCGCAGGGCGCAGGATCATCCAGGCGAAGAACATGCCACCGACCCAGATCACGGCGGCCAGCAGGTGTAGTGCGTAGAGCGGGGCGTAGGGCGTCACGGGGAATCTCCATTGGTCCGTTTGGCAGCTAATTTCATTCGATTGGCACACGGGTCAGCGCCAGATCGGCGGGCGCGTTATGATAGCCGCCGCTCCGCGAATACTGAAAATTTATCCAGCCTTTTTCGTTTCAGAATCCATGCTCAGTACCGAACTCAAGTCCCAGATTCAGGGCGCCTATTCGCGCTTCCTCGAGGCCAAGTCGCTCAAGCCCCGCTATGGTCAGCGCCTGATGATCGCCGAGATCGCCAAGGTGCTCGGCACCATCAGGAGCGACGACGAGGGCAAGCGCCTGGGCGACCCGGCCGTGGTGGCGGTGGAGGCGGGGACGGGTACCGGCAAGACGGTGGCCTACAGCCTGGCCACCATTCCCACCGCCAAGGCGGCGGGTAAGCGCCTGGTGATCGCCACCGCCACCGTGGCGCTGCAAGAGCAGATCGTGCACAAGGATCTGCCCGACCTGCTGCGCAACAGCGGCCTGAATTTCAGTTTCGCCCTGGCCAAGGGGCGCGGGCGTTACCTGTGCCTGTCCAAACTCGATCACCTGCTGCAGGACGGCGCCGCGCAGAGCGCCACCGCGCAATTGTTCGAGGAAGAAGGATTTCGCATCGACGTCGACGAGCAGGGCCAGAAACTGTTCACCGCGATGATCGAGAAGCTCGCCGGCAACAAATGGGACGGTGACCGTGACAGTTGGCCCGAAGAGCTGGAAGACAGCCGCTGGGCGCAGTTGACCACCGACCACAGCCAGTGCACCAACCGCCATTGTCCGAATTTCCAGCAATGCGCTTTTTACAAGGCGCGCGAGGGCATGGGCAAGGTCGACGTGATCGTCACCAACCACGATATGGTGCTGGCGGATCTTGCACTCGGCGGCGGGGCGGTACTGCCCGACCCGCGCGAAACCATCTACGTCTTCGACGAAGGCCATCACCTTCCGGACAAGGCCATCGGTCACTTCGCCCACTTCACCCGCCTGCGTTCCACGGCCGACTGGCTGACCCAGATCGACAAGAACCTGACCAAACTGCTGGCGCAGAACCCCTTGCCGGGCGATCTCGGCCGCCTGATCGAGCAGGTGCCGGAGCTGACGCGCGAGCTGAAGACCCAGCAGCAGTTCATGTTCGCTGCCTGCGAGCAGGTCGCCGACTTCAAGGCCGGCGAGGATATGGAAGGTCGTGAGCGTCCGCGTCACCGCTTCGTTGGCGGCGTGGTGCCGGAGCATCTGACCGAGCTCGGGCTGGAGTTGAAGAAGGGCTTCTCCAAGCTCAATGACCTGTTCACTGGCGTCACCGAGTTGCTCAAGGAGGCCATGGACGGCGAGGGTGCTGTGGGCATTGCCAGTCACCAGGCCGAGGAATGGTATCCGTTGTTCGGCAGCCTGATGGCGCGCGCCAAGGGCAACTGGGAACTGTGGCTGGCGTTCACCGCCGAAGACCCGGAGGAAAGCCCGCCGATGGCGCGCTGGCTGACCCTGGCCGAGAGCGGTGCGCTGTTCGACATTGAGGTCAACGCCAGCCCGATCCTGGCGGCCGAGACCTTGCGTCGCAACCTGTGGAACGTCGCTCACGGCTGCCTGGTGACTTCCGCGACGCTCACTGCGCTGGGCACCTTCGACCGTTACCGCATGCGCGCCGGCCTGCCCAAGGTGGCGGTGACTGCCGTCGTGCCGAGCCCCTTCCATCATGCCGACGCCGGCGTGCTGCGCGTGCCGGATCTGAAGGCTGACCCGCGTGAGGCGGCCGTGCATACCGCCGCCATCGTGCGTGAATTGCCGGCGCTGGTTGCCGGTAGCCGGGGCACCCTGGTGCTGTTTTCCTCACGCAAGCAGATGCAGGACGTGTTCGACGGGCTGGAGCGCGACTGGCGCAAGCGCGTGTTCATCCAGGGCAACCTGTCCAAGCAGGAAACCCTCAACAAGCACAAGGCGCGCGTCGACTCGGGCGAGGAGAGCGTATTGTTCGGCCTGGCCAGCTTCGCCGAAGGCGTCGACCTGCCTGGCGCCTATTGCGAGCATGTGGTGATCGCCAAGATTCCCTTTGCCGTACCGGACGACCCGGTGGAAGCGGCGCTGGCTGAATGGATCGAAGCGCGCGGCGGTAACCCGTTCATGGAGATCGCCGTGCCGGACGCCTCCTTGCGTCTGGTACAGGCCTGCGGTCGCCTGCTGCGCACCGAGGCGGACCGCGGCACCATCACCTTGCTCGACCGGCGCGTGGTCACCCAGCGCTACGGCAAGGCGATTCTCAATGCTCTGCCGCCGTTTCGCCGGCAGATCGACTGAGACTTACTCGCCGCCCTTGTTGCGTCGCTCCAGCTCATCGCCCAAGCGGCCCAGCACAGGCCGGATACCGGCGCGATGAGCGGCGCGGGCGATGGCGTGAGCCGCCAGCGGGGCGCTGGCCAGCAGAATCAGCAGGCCGACAAAGGCTTCCAGCGCCAGTTCGCCGCTGCTGGCCAGGGCCACTGCGCCGAGTAGCAGGACCGCGCCGAGAACGCCGGCCTTGCTCGCCGCATGCATGCGGCTGTAGCTATCGGGCAGGCGCAGCACGCCAATGGCGCCGAGCAGGGAAATCAGCGCGCCGCTGAGCACCAGCAACGAGGCCAGCCAGGCTTGCACTTCGTTCATGGGCGATCCTCGCGTTTCTCCGGCATCCGGCTGTGGGCTTCATCGAACAGGAAGGCAAAGGCAGCGGTGCCGAGAAACGACACCAGCGCCAGCAGCACGGCAACGTCGAGGAACAGCGCCTCGCCGCGTATCAGGCAGAGCAAGGCCATGGCGGCGACCGCCAGCAGGGTAAGGGCGTCGATGGCGACCGCGCGATCCGGACGGCTTGGCCCGCGTAACAGGCGATACAGCGTGATCAGGCCGCTCAAAGCGAGCAGGGTGGCAGCCAGGGGCAATACCCAGGCAGCGCCAGCCAGGTGCAGGGTCATGGCGTTACTCCTTCGGCTTTGCCGGCATCGAGCCAGGCCAGCTGGCGGCGTTCCAGCTCGACCAGGGTGTCGGTCACGTCCTCGCGGCGTCGTGCATCGAGGGCGTGGATATAGAGCAGTCCTTGCGCCTGGTCATAGTCCAGCGCCAGGGTGCCGGGGGTCAGGGTCAGCAACGTGCCGAGCAGGGTCACCTTGTCCATCTCGCGGCGGGCCACCGGGTAAGCCAGTATCGCTGGCTCCACGTCGACCCGACGTGCCAGCACCAACCTGGCGACCTGGTAGGTGGCGAGAAACACCTGGGCGATGAACCACAGGCCAAAGCTGATGCCATGCTCCAGGCTGCGTGAATAACGGCGCAGGCGCGCAACTGCCAGTCCGAGCGCGCGGGCCAACAGGTAGAGCAGGGCGAAGGCCAGCAGGCCACCGCCCAGATGCCCGGCGCCGAGGCTCCAGGCCAGGGCTGCACTGGTCAGCAGATGGATGAGAAACGACATCAGGCACCTCCTGCGCCAGCGAAGGGTTGCAGATAGGCCTGTGGATCGGTGAGCTGCGCTGCGGCAGCCACGGCGTAGTCGATCAGCGGGCCGGCGCCGAGGCCGATCAGTACGGTCAGCAGCGCCAGTGCGCCCATGCCCAGCCAGGCCGCGCGCATGCCGCCAAGCGGTTGCAGCGCCTCTTCACCCTGTGGGTGCGGCTTGAGGAATGCCTCGTTCCAGATCTTGTTCATCGACAGCAGGGTGAACACGCCGGTCAGCAGCGCGATGCCGGCTGCCCACCAGGCCGCAGCGTCCAAACTGGCCTTGACCAGCAGGAACTTGGCCCAGAAGCCGGACAGCGGCGGAATGCCGGCCAGCGACAGCGCCGGAATGGCGAACAGCAGCGCCAGCCAGGGCATGCGCTTATACAGTCCGCCCATGTCGGCCAGACGTTCGGAGCCGCAGATGCGCGCTGCCACGCCGCCGATGAAGAACAGGTTGGCTTTCACCACGATGTGGTGAATCAGGTAGAACACCGCTCCGGCCAGCGCCAGCGGTGTGGCCAGGGCCAGGCCGAGGATCATGTAGCCGACCTGGCTGACGATATGGAACGACAGGATGCGCCGTACCTCGGTCTGTGCCGCCGCGCCAAGTACCCCCACCAGCATGGTGGCGCAGGCGACCCACAGCAGCAGTTGATGGGGCAGGCCATGTTCAGGCCAGAGCAGGGTCACCAGGCGGACCAGCGCGTACACCCCGACCTTGGTCAAGAGCCCTGCGAACATCGCTGACACCGCCGTCAGGGCGACGTGATAGGTGGCCGGCAGCCAGCCGAACACCGGGAACAGCGCGGCCTTGATGGCGAACGACAGCAGCATCAGCAGCAGCGCCGGTGTCACTCCGGGCGCTGCCTCGCCGCTGCGCATGATCACCGCCAGCTCGCCCATGTTCAGTGTGCCGCTGGCGCCGTAGACCAGGCCGGCGGCGAACAGGAAGATCAGCGTGGCGAACAGGTTCAGGGCCACGTAGGTCATGCTGCCGGCCAGCCGGCGGCTGCCACCGCCGAGCGCCATCAGGGCGAAGGAGGCGATCAGCAGCACTTCGAACCAGACGTAGAGGTTGAAGATGTCGGCGGTGATAAAGGCGCCGCAGATACCGGTCAGCAGACCCTGGATGAACAGGTGGAAGTCGCGGCCGACCTTGGTGTCGTTGTCCTTGGCGACGCCATAGAGCAAGGTGACCAGCGCCACCAGGGCGCTGATGGCGATCATCACCGCCGAAAGTCGGTCGATCACCAGGCTGATGCCGAACGGCGCCTGCCAGCCGCCGACCTGCCCGCTGAGCACCACGCCCTGAGCGGCCTGCCAGACCAGCGCCAGGCCCACTGCCAGCAGCACGGCGGTACCGCTCAGGCTGAGCACGCGCACGGCCAGCAGGTGACGGCGCAGGATGATCGCCAGCAGCAGGCTGCACAGGGGCACGAGGATCGGTGCGACGAGTAACGCGTGGTTCATCGGCGAGCCTCCGTGGTGTTGGCGTCGCCTTCATGCTCGCTGTCGTGCCAGTCCGGCGCCGGTTGCTCGGTGATCGAGCTGAGCGAGTCGGTGGTCTTGTCGCCATGCAGTTCGCGGGTGCGCTTGAGCAGCGCCAGGGCGAAGATGAACAGGCTGAAGCCGATGACGATCGCCGTCAGCACCAGCGCCTGCGGCAGTGGGTTGGCCGTGCTGGCCGTATTGCCGGCCTCGACGAAGGCCGGGCGTTCACCGAAGAAGCGCCCGGCGGTGAGTACTCCCAGGTTGATCGCATTGCCCAGTACCACGACACCCAGCACGACGCGCTTGAGGTTGCGATCCAGAAGCATCCACAGGCCCAGGCCTGCCAGGCATCCAGTGGTGATTGCGGCTAGCCATTCCATCAGTGGCGAACTCCCGTCAGCTTGTCGATCATGTGCAGCGCGGAGCCGAACACGGTGAGGAACACGCCGATATCGAAGAGCAGGGGCGTGCCCAGCGGCAGCCCGCCAGGAAAGGTCCAGAGACCGCTGAGAAAGGCACCACCGGCGAGCAGGCCGAGGATGCCGGCGCCCGCCGCGCAGCCCAGACCGATGCCGATCAGTTGCGCGGGCGCTACCGGTAGCACGCGGCGAATCTGCCCATGGCCATAGGTCAGCACCAGCAGGATCAGGCCGCAGGCGGCCACCAGTCCGCCGATGAAGCCGCCGCCCGGCAGGTTGTGGCCACGCCAGAGCAGCAACAGCGAGGCGGCCAGCATCAGCCAGGCCAGCGGGCGCAGGCCCTGGCGCAACAGGCCTGAGGTGAAGGCATCTTCACCACCGTGTTCACTGCCGACGCGCCGGCCGCTGCCCAACAGGCTGGCTGCGGCCAGGGCGGAGAGTGCGACCACGAGGATTTCACCGAGGGTATCGAAGGCACGGAAGTCCACCAGGATGACGTTGACCACGTTGTGTCCGTGGCCACCCGGCAGGCTGTTGGCCTGATACCACTGGGCGATATCGCCCGGCAGCGGCAGGCTGACCGCCGCTAGCAGAGCTCCCGTCACGCAGAGGCCAAAGAGGATTGCCACGCCGGCATGCAGGCGGCGCTTCCAGGGGGTGCGTGCACCGCTGGCCGGAACCCTGGGCATCTTGCGAAACACCAGGGCGAGGAAGATCAGGCTGAGGGTTTCCACCATCAATTGAGTCATTGCCACGTCCGGTGCATTGACCGAGACGAACACCAGTGCCAGGCCCAGGCCGCAGGCGCCCAGCGCCGCCAGCAAGGTCAGGCGGCCGGGCAGGAAGGCGGCCGCCACGCCACCGGCCAGGGCCAGTAGGCAGCCGGCCAGGCCCAGCAGCGAAATGGGGCTGTAGCTGCCCTGTAGCAGTTGCGGCAGCACCGGTAGCAGGCCGACGGCGAGCAGGCCACCGACTGCCAGTGCCAGCAGCACCAGATGCTGGCGCAACGAACCGTGCTGGAAGCTTGCGGCGAGCAGACCAGCGAAGTGAAAGACACGCTTGAGCAGACGATCCCAGATCAGGTCACCACTGACGTTCCAGGCCGCATTGGCGCGATCGAGCAGGTGCCTGACTCGCTCACGCATCAGGTAGAACAACACCCCCAGCGACAGGGTCAGCAGGCTGGCCAGCAGCGCCGGCGTGATGCCGCCCCAGAGATAAAGGTTCACATCCACCGGGCCGCGTGCCACGGCTTGCACAGCATTGTTCACCAGCCAGGTTTCCGGCCAGGCATTCCAGGCGCCGAGCAGGAAGCCGCCGACGGCCAGCAGCATTGGCCCCAGCCACATCGGCAGGCCGACCTCATGCGGCGTGCGCGGGTAGTCGCCGCGCTTGCCGAGGAAGGTCTGCACGAACACCAGTCCGGCGGCGGCGAACAGCAGGGCATTGGTGAGGATCATCACCAGCGTCACCGCCCAACCGATATGCCCCATCTCGATCAGGCCGGTGTACTTGAACTCCTTGGCGATGAAACCGAAGAACGGGGGCAGGCCCGCGTTGGAAAGTGCTGCCAGAGCCACGGCGGCGCCGGTCAGCGGCATGAAGCGGATCAGCCCACCAAGGCGCGCCAGTTCACGGGTGCCGGTGGCGTGGTCGATAGCACCGACGGCCATGAACAGCGAGCCCTTGTACAGCGAGTGCGCCACCAGGTAGAGCACGAACGCTTGCAGGCCGTAGCTGGTGTTGGTGCCGATCAGCATGGTCAGCTGGCCCAGGACGGTGACCGTGGTGTAGGCCAGCAGGCGTTTGAGGTCGGTCTGACGGAAGGCGAGGAATGCGCCAAGCACTGCAGTCGCTGCGCCGAAGGTGATCAACAGCGTTCCCCAGCCGACCGAGCCGCCGAGCACCGGGTTGAGGCGGGCCAGCAGGTAGATGCCGGCCTTGACCATGGTCGCCGAGTGCAGATAGGCCGACACCGGCGTCGGTGCGTTCATCGCGTTGGGCAGCCACAGGTGGAAGGGCACCTGCGCCGACTTGGTAAAGCAGCCCAGTAGCACTAGTGCGATGATTGCAGGCAGCAGTACGTGACCTTCTATCTGCTCGGCACTGAGATCGGAAAACTGCCAGTTGCCGGTGGCGCCACCGAGCAGGATCAGACCGGCCAGCAGCGCCAGGCCGCCACCGCCAGTGATCAGCAATGCCTGCAGGGCGGCGCGACGAGACACGGCTTTCTCGTGCTGAAAGCTGATCAGCAAGAACGAGGCGATGCTGGTCAGTTCCCAGAACACGAACATCGCCACCAGGTCGTCGGCCAGCACCAGGCCGAGCATCGCCAGCATGAACACCAGCAAGTAAGCGTGGAAGCGACCGAGGTGGACATGGCTGGACAGGTAGCTGCCGGCATACAGCACGATGAGGCTGCCGATACCGCTGATCAGCAGTGCGAACAGCAACGAGAGACCGTCCAGGCGCAAGCTCAGGTTGATACCCAGCGCAGGAATCCAGCTTACGCTTTGCATGAGCGCATCGCCGCCGGCGATCAGCGGAACCTGCAGCACGAACCAGATGAAGGCTGCCAGTGGTGCCAGCATCAGCAGCCAGCCCGTGCGTGCACCCAACAGACGCGTCAGGCCGGGTGCCATGATGGCGGCCAGGGCGATCAGGGACAGTAGGTAAAGCACTCGTTTCTCCTGTGCCGAGCATCGGATCCAGGGCTGCCGATAGACCTTGTGCTCAGCTACAGCTGGCGTATGCCAGGCTGAAGCGGGATGCATGGCGTATTGGTCATATCAGGCCGCACTTTTTCCAGCATAGAAAAAACCAATCGAAGACCGCTATTTTATGAAGTTTCAGAACATTGCATGATAGGCGGCTGCCAGCATGGGGCAGCATTCGGTCACGCAGCGAAACGGGAG
Source organism: Pseudomonas spartinae (assembly GCF_965197125.1). Lineage (NCBI taxonomy): Bacteria > Pseudomonadati > Pseudomonadota > Gammaproteobacteria > Pseudomonadales > Pseudomonadaceae > Pseudomonas > Pseudomonas spartinae. The sequence goes on along the minus strand of NZ_CBDAMB010000008.1, from coordinate 99,557 downwards.
AACAACGTGCAGATTCAGGGCTATTTCGACTTGCGCTTCGAGGCGGTAAGAGACGCGTTCGCTGCATTGTTCGACGATACGCAGGAGCGCGGCGCGGCCCTGTGCGTCAAGGTCGGTGGTGAGACTGTGGTCGACCTGTGGGCCGGGGTGATGGACAAGGACGGCCAGCAAGCCTGGCACAGCGACACCATCGCCAATCTGTTCTCCTGCACCAAGCCCTTCGCTGCTGTCGTGGCTTTGCAGCTGGTGGGCGAGGGCAAGCTCGATCTGGATGCGCCGGTGGCGCGCTACTGGCCCGAGTTCGCCGCGGCCGGCAAGGAGCGCATCAGCGTACGCCACCTGCTCTGTCATCAGGCCGGCTTGCCGGCGCTGCGTCAGGCGCTTCCCGCCGAGGCGCTGTACGACTGGCAGGCCATGACCGATGCGCTGGCAGCCGAAGAGCCCTGGTGGGCGCTGGGCGAAGGCCACGGCTATGCGCCCATTACCTATGGCTGGCTGATCGGCGAGCTGATTCGCCGCATCGAGGGGCGCGGCCCCGGTGACAGCATCGCGGCACGCATCGCCAACCCCCTGGACCTGGATTTCCATGTTGGCCTGGCCGATAGCGAATTCGACCGCGTTGCCCATATCGCGCGCGGCAAGGGCAATCTCGGCGATGCCGCCGCGCAGCGCCTGCTCAAGGTGATGATGAGCGACGCCAGTGCCATGAGCACGCGCTCGTTCACCAACCCGCCGTCGATCATGACCAGCACCAACAAGCCACAGTGGCGGCGCATGCAGCAACCGGCGGCCAACGGGCACGGCAATGCACGGAGCCTGGCGGGCTTTTACGCCGGCCTGCTCGATGGCAGCTTGCTCGATGCCGAGCTGCTCGGCGAAATGACGCGTGAGCACAGCGTGGGTGATGACAAGACCTTGCTGACCCGCACGCGTTTCGGCCTGGGTTGCATGCTCGATCAATCCGATGTGGCCAACGCCACCTACGGCATGGGCGCCAAAGCCTTCGGTCATCCCGGTGCCGGTGGTTCCAGTGGTTTCGCCGACCCGGAGCGCGACCTGGCTTTCGGCTTCGTTACCAACAATCTAGGACCGTTCGTCTTGATGGACCCTCGCGCGCAGAAACTTGCGCGCCAGATTGCGGACTGTACCTGATTGAAACGGCTAAACTCGCGCCAGCCGTTCGGTATCAACGATAACGAACCGACCATTAGATCTGTGTGACCCCGGGGGCTACATGCGTGCCAACAAGATTTTTGCCTTTACCTGCTGTCTGCTGATTGCGGGCTGTGCCGGCTCGGAAAAGAAGGAGGTCAAGCCGGCTGTCATGCCAGCGCCCGAGGTGACCCGCGCCTGGCTCGACGAGTACGAGCCGAAGCTGCGTGAAGCCGTCAAGGGTAGCCATTTCGAGCTCGAGCGCCGCGAGAATCTGCTGGTCGTGACTGCGCCGGTGCAGGGCTCCTTCAATCCGGATCGCCCGCAGATGCTGCTGCCGGTGAGCCTGGGCCCGATCAGTCGTGTGGCCAAACTGCTGGAAACCGATCAGGACATCGCCGTGGTCGTGCTCGGCCATGCCGACTCTAGCGGTGACGATGCGAAAAACCGCGAACTGAGTCAGCAGCGCGCACGCGCCGTGACCTCGATTTTCCGTCTCAGCGGCCTCAAGCAGAACCGCCTGCAGGTCATGGGCCTTGGCTCCGACGCCCCCCGTGCCGCCAACGACAGCGCTGCTGGTCGTGCCCTCAACCGCCGCGTTGAAATTCTCCTGACCTCGCGTGACACCATGCAGGGGCTGATCGCCAAGTACAGTCAGCCGGCCAAGGCGCAGCTCAAGGATGCGCCCAAGGTAGCTGCCGTAGATCAAGGAAAACAGGGCAAGTCGGAGTAAGCTTGGCAGCATCTCCACTCTGTTGAGGGAGCCTCCAAAAACCAGGCGAGACAATCGGCACAGTTGGTTTTTTGGAGGTTCCCAGAGGAACTGCCATGACCCAGACCCTGGCCGATATGCGCCGCGACTACACCCGCGACGGCCTGAGCGAGACTCAGGCCCCGCTGGAACCCTTTGCCCTGTTTCGTCAGTGGTTCGATGATGCGGTCAAGACCGAGCAACTGCCGGTCGAGCCCAATGCCATGACCCTGGCGACCGTCGATGAGCAGGGCCGCCCGCACTGCCGTGTACTGTTGCTCAAGGGCCTCGATGAGCGCGGTTTCACCTTCTTCAGCAATTACGACAGCGCCAAGGGGCGTCAGATGGCGGCCCGTCCCTTTGCTGCCATGACATTCTTCTGGCCCAGCCTGGAGCGCCAGGTGCGCATCGAAGGTCGCATCGAGCGCGTGACTGCTGGCGAGTCCGACGGTTACTACCAGGTGCGTCCCCTGGGCAGCCGGATCGGCGCCTGGGCTTCGCCGCAGAGCAAGGTGATTCGCGATCGCGCCGAGCTCGAAGGCCTGCTGGCCGAGACCGAGAAACGCTTTCTCAATCAGGCGCCGCACTGCCCGCCGCACTGGGGCGGTTATCGCCTGCTGCCGGATCGCGTCGAGTTCTGGCAAGGGCGCCCGAGTCGTCTGCATGACCGCCTCAACTATCGTCTGCAGGGCGAGGCCTGGCTTCGCGAGCGCCTCGCGCCCTGAACAGGCACTGCGGCGCGGGATCGTGAAGCGCCGCTGATCTGCCTACAATGGCGGCCTCACCCGCGAGGCCGTTCCCGATGCTCGAACTCGACTCCACGTTGGCGCAGCATATCGTCGACCGCGCCATGGCCATCCTGCCGCACAACATCAATGTGATGGATGCGCAGGGCATGATCATCGGCAGCGGCGACCGCAGTCGCCTGCATACTCGTCATGAAGGCGCCCAGTTGGTGCTGGCCAATCGTCGCGTGGTGGAGATCGATGCTCAGGCTGCGGCCTGCCTGCGTGGCGTCAAACCCGGAGTGAATCTGCCGTTGCTGCATGCCGAGCGCCTGATCGGCGTGCTCGGTATCACCGGTGATCCCGAGACCGTGCGTCCCTATGCCGAGTTGGTGCGCATGGCCGCCGAGATGCTGGTCGAGCACCGCGTGTTGCAGGCCGAGCGGCACTGGCAGCGGCATCAGCAAGAGGCCTGGTTGCGCCAACTGCTCGATGCGCAGCTGCGCCTGTCCAGTCTCGAGGTCGATGCCGAACGCCTGGGCCTGCAGCTCACCTGGCCGCGGCAGATCTGCCTGCTGCAACTGGACGGGGAGGGCGATCCGTTGCCGCGCCAGGCCCGTCTGCTGGCGGCGCTGGGGGGCAAGAGCGAGCACCTGGTGGCGCCGCTCGGGCGTCACGAACTGCTCTGGTGCAGGCCTTACAGCGCCGCGCGTGATGATCGGACCTGGCTGCAGCAGGCCGACGAGCGTGAGTGGGGCGTGCGCTCATTGGCGCTCAGCGACCCGCTGCATGATCTTGCCGAGTTGCGCCAGGCCAGCCTGGTGCTGCGTGATCTGCAGGCCTATGGCCAGGCGCGTTTTCCCGAGCGGCGTCTGCTGCGCCTGGATGAGCTGCGCTTGCCAACCCTGCTCTATGCCCAGCGCCACAGTTGGCTGCTGCAGGGCTGGCTGGCACCGCTGCGCCATGTGCTGGCGCAGGACCCGCAAGGCACGTTGCGTGCGACGCTGGAGGCCTGGTGCGCCCATGACGGCCAGGTGCAGGCCTGCGCTCAGCAGCTGGGCATTCATCGCAATACCCTGCGCTATCGCCTGGAGCGCATCGCCGAACTCAGCGGCCTGGACCTCAACCGTCTGGACCAGCGCCTGCAGCTATCCTTGGGCCTGGGCTTGCTCGAGCCCGACGAGGTGTCGCCGCGCGATCGGTAGGGCGTACCTGGTAGAGCCAGCGGGCTCTTCGGCTTTGTGCGGCTGCACAGCCGGCCGGGTTGGGGGCGTTCGTTTTTGGTGCTGCCGCACAGGGTGAGGCACGGCAGGCTGGGCCACAATGTGCTGCCTGTCGGCATTCCCATCCGGGCCTCGCGCCCGCCATAACAACAATGAGGAGACTGGTCATGGGCCTGGTCCTGATCCTGGTGGCACTGATTGCATTCATCGTGCTGTCCACTACCCGTTTGAAATTGCACCCCTTCCTGGCATTGCTGGCCGCTGCACTGATTGCCGGCTTCGCCTATCAACTGCCCAGCGGCGAAATCATCAAGACCATGACGGCCGGCTTCGGCGGCATTCTCGGTTACATCGGTATCGTCATCGTTCTCGGCACCATCATCGGCGTCATCCTCGAACGCAGTGGCGCCGCCATTACCATGGCCGAAACCGTCATTCGACTGCTGGGGCAACGTTTCCCCACCCTGACCATGTCGATCATCGGCTATCTGGTATCGATTCCGGTGTTCTGCGATTCCGGTTACGTCATCCTCAACTCGCTGAAAAACGCCCTGGCCGCGCGCATGAAGGTTTCCGTGGTGGCCATGAGCGTGGCGCTGGCGACCGGCCTGTATGCCACCCATACCTTCGTCCCGCCGACTCCGGGGCCGATCGCCGCAGCCGGTAATCTGGGGCTGGAAACTTCCCTGGGCCTGGTGATTCTGGTTGGCCTGCTGGTGGCAGCGGTCACCGCCGTGGCCGGCATGCTCTGGGCCAATCGCTTCCTCAAGCAGAACGACCAGCAGTTGCTGGAGGAGGCGCCAAGCGAACTGCTGGCCGATGACGTCGACTTCGATGCACTGCGTGCCCGCTACGGCAAACTGCCCAGCGCCTGGCAGGCGTTTTCGCCGATCTTCGTGCCTATCATCCTGATCTGCCTGGGTTCGGTCGCGGCGTTCCCGAGCAAGCCTTTCGGCACTGGGGCTTTCTTCGATGTGCTGAGTTTCCTCGGCCAGCCGGTCGCCGCTCTGCTGGTAGGCCTGGTCCTGGCGTGCTCGCTGCTCAAGGGTGAGGGCAAGTGTCAGCAGTTCCATGATCATGTGGCTCATGGCCTGAAAGAGGCCGCGCCGATCCTGCTGATCACCGGTGCTGGTGGCGCCTTCGGGGCCATCCTCAAGGCCACCGCACTGACCGGCTACCTGGGCGACACCCTGTCTGTGCTGGGGATTGGCCTGTTCATGCCGTTCCTGGTCGCTGCAGCGCTGAAGAGCGCTCAGGGTTCCTCTACCGTCGCGCTGGTCACCACCTCGGCCATGGTCGCGCCACTGCTGGGCAACCTGGGGCTCGACAGCGAGATGGGCCGCGTACTGACGGTAATGGCCATTGGGGCAGGGGCGATGACCGTGTCCCACGCCAACGACAGCTTCTTCTGGGTCGTGACCCAGTTCAGCCGGATGAAAGTCTCCACTGCGTACCGCGCCCAGACCATGGCGACCCTGATCCAGGGCGTTGCCGGTATGGCCACTGTGTGGCTGCTTAGCCTGGTTTTGCTGTAATCCCGCTTTAGCGGCAGGCGACTGCGGTCGCCTGCCTCCTTTCGAGGTACCTATCATGAAAATCGTCATCGCTCCCGACTCCTTCAAGGAGAGCCTCAGCGCGCCCGATGTCGCCGCGGCCATTGCGCGAGGCTGGCAGCAGGTTTTTCCCGAGGCCGAATGTTTGCTGAGGCCAATGGCCGATGGCGGCGAGGGTACGGTCGACGCACTGCTGGCTGCCGTCGGCGGCGAGCGCCGCGAGTGCGAGGTGCGTGGCCCCATGGGGACGTCGGTCAAGGCGCATTGGGGCTGGCTGGGGCAGGGCACTGCGGTGATCGAGATGGCGGCAGCCAGCGGTCTGCACTGGGTCTCGCGTGAGCAGCGTGATGCGCGTCTGGCCAGTAGTTTTGGCACTGGTGAGCTGATCCGCGAGGCGCTGGACGCGGGGGGCACTCGTATCATCCTGGGGCTGGGCGGCAGCGCTACCAACGACGCTGGCATGGGCCTGCTGCAGGCGCTGGGGATGCGCTTTCTCGACGCGCAGGGCCGTGAGCTGGCGCCAGGTGGCGCGGCGCTGGCCGATCTCGATCAGCTCGATCTGAGCGATCTCGATGCGCGCCTGATCAAGGTGCAGATCGAGGTCGCTGCTGACGTCGACAACCCTCTGTGTGGGCCGCGCGGCGCCTCTGCTGTGTTCGGACCGCAGAAGGGGGCGACCCCTGGGCATGTCGCGCAGCTCGACACGGCGCTCGGCCGCTTCGCTCGCATCGCGGCGAAGACCCTGGGCGAGGATCACGCCGAGTTTCCAGGGGTTGGCGCAGCCGGTGGCCTTGGGTTCGCGGCTCGCGCTTTCCTCAAGGCGAGTTTCCGTCCGGGCATCGAGTTGGTTGCTGAACTCTCCGGTCTGGCTGCCGCTATCGAGGGCGCCGATCTGGTGATAACCGGGGAGGGGCGCATGGATGACCAGACCCTGCATGGCAAGACGCCGGTGGGCGTGGCACGCGTGGCGCGCGCGGTCGGGGTGCCGGTTATCGCGTTATCCGGTAGTCTGGGCGACAACTATCAGGCGCTGTACGAGGCCGGTATCGAGGCTGCATTCAGTCTGGCACCGGGGCCTGTGTCGCTGGAACAGGCGATGGCGGGCGCGGCAGGCGAGCTGCAGGCACGTACCACGGATATCGCCCGGCTATGGCGTCTCGCACGGGCCTGATAGGCGAACCTAGCTGAACTCGGTCTGTCTGAAACTATTATTGTTCAGGCTCGACCGTGACAGTTACTCGCACCCGGCGTCTAATGGATCGAGATACCTCTGGAGGAATTGCTATGCGTAAACCCACTTTGCTCATCACCTCGCTGGCTGCGCTGCTGGCCCTTGGCGGTTGCCAATCCAGCCTGACCGGCGATACCTACAGCCGTGACGAGGCTCGAGCAGTGCAAACGGTGCGCATGGGGACCATCGAATCGCTGCGCCCGGTGAAGATCGAAGGCACCAAGACGCCAATCGGCGCAGGTGCTGGTGCCGTGGTCGGCGGTATCGGCGGCAGTGGCCTCGGTGGTGGTCGCGGCAGCGCGGTCCTGGCAGTGATTGGCGCAGTGGCGGGTGGTTTGCTCGGCGCCGCTGCCGAAGAAGGCCTGACCCGTACTCAGGGCGTGGAAATCACCGTCCGTGAAGACGATGGCACCATGCGTGCCTACGTGCAGGAAGTCGAGCCGAACCAGGTGTTCCGTGTCGGTGAGCGCGTGCGCATCATGACCGTCAACGGTACCAGCCGCGTGACTCACTGATCGTTGTACACAGGCCGGAGCAGCCCTGGTTGCTCCGGCTTTTTTGTGCCCTCGCCACAGTGAGGGACGGTTGCCGGGCGCACTTCGCGCCCGTGTGCATGTTACCAAGTGTGTTTTACGCTAGTTCAATGCATGACGTTGCGTTGATAGTTATGGATAATCGGCCGTTATGCTTGTGCTGACAACGACTTAGCTGCTCCGTTGTGGTGCATGGAATATCACCGTCAGGGAGTTGCGACTCCAATTCTCGTCGTTGGGTCAGCAAGCTCGACGTACCTGCATAAGGGGTTTTTCCGATGGCGCTTGCGCTGATTGTCGCCTTGCCATTTCTTGGGTTGTTTCTGCCGGTGCTGGCCGACCGGCTCGGACGCTCGGCCTGTGCCGCTGCGGCGGCGGTCGCGCCCATCGTGGCGCTGGTGCTGCTGTTCAACTATCAATCGGCGGTGTTCGCCGGTGAGGTGCTGCGGGTCAAGCTGGAATGGCTGCCCCAGCTGGGGCTGAATCTCAGTCTGCGTCTCGATGGTCTGGGCTTCCTGTTCGCCCTGTTGATTCTCGGCATCGGTTTGCTGGTGATCCTCTACGCCCGTTATTACCTGGCCAAGACCGAGCCGATGGGGCGTTTCTTCGCCTTCCTGCTGCTGTTCATGGGCGCCATGCTCGGTGTGGTGCTGTCGGAAAACCTGCTGCTGATGCTGATGTTCTGGGAGCTCACCAGCCTGTCGTCGTTTCTGCTGATCGGCTTCTGGGGTTCGCGCTCCGATGCCCGGCAGGGTGCGCGCATGGCGCTGGCGATCACCGGTGGCGGCGGTCTGGCGCTGCTCGCGGGCATCCTGCTGATCGGCCACATCGCCGGCAGCTTCGAGTTGTCTCAGGTCCTGGCGGCTGGCTACGCGATCCGCGCGCACGAGCTGTATCCGCTGGCGCTGGTGCTGGTATTGCTTGGCGTATTCACCAAGTCGGCGCAGTTCCCGTTCCACTTCTGGCTGCCGCACGCCATGGCGGCTCCGACACCGGTGTCGGCCTATCTGCACTCGGCGACCATGGTCAAGGCCGGGGTGTTCCTGCTGGCGCGCCTGTACCCCGCGCTGGCTGGCTCCGAGTGGTGGTTCTACATGGTCAGCCTGACCGGCCTGGCCACTCTGCTGGTGGGGGCGTGCATGGCGCTGTTCCAGCATGACCTCAAGGGCCTGCTGGCCTATTCGACCATCAGTCACCTGGGCCTGATCACCTTGCTGTTCGGCCTGGATACCCAGCTGGCCGCCGTCGCGGCAGTGTTCCACATCATCAACCATGCGACCTTCAAGGCTTCGCTGTTCATGGCCGCAGGGATCATCGACCACGAAACCGGCAGCCGCGACATGCGGCGCATCAACGGACTGTGGAAGTACATGCCGCACACCGCGGTGCTGGCCATGGTGGCGGCCTCGGCCATGGCTGGCGTGCCCCTGCTCAACGGCTTCCTGAGCAAGGAAATGTTCTTCACCGAAACCCTGCACCAGCATCTGTTGGGCGGTTTCAACTGGGTGATTCCTGCTGCTGCGACCCTGGCCGGGGTGTTCTCGGTGGCCTATTCGCTGCGTTTCATCCACGACGTCTTCTTCAACGGCGAGCCGATCAACCTGCCCAAGTACCCGCCGCACGAACCACCGCGCTACATGAAGGTGCCGGTCGAAGTGCTGGTATTCCTGTGTCTGCTGGTGGGCGTGGTTCCGGCCTATACGGTGGCGCCGCTGTTGGCTGCTGCCGCTTCCTCGACCCTCGGTGGTGAGCTGCCCGAGTACAGCCTGGCAGTTTGGCACGGGCTCAACCTGCCGCTGCTGATGAGTGTCATCGCCCTGTTCGGCGGGATCATCGTCTATGCCTGCCGCCAACCCCTGTTCCGCTGGTACGAAGGCTTGCCGAACCTCGATGCGAAGGATGCCTTCGCCAAGGTGGTGGGTTATATGACGCGCCTGTCGGTGCGCATTACCGCGCTGCTCGAGAGTGGTTCGCTGCAGCGTTACCTGGCCTGGATGCTGGGCAGTGCACTGACCCTGGTGGTCATCGCGCTGTCGCCGCTGGAGGAACTGGCCGGTAGCGTGGAGATGACGCCGCTCGATCCGCTGACGACTATCGGCATGCTGATTCTGATGGTCACGGCCGTGCTTACCGTGGTCTTCCATCGCCGTCGCCTGGTCGCGCTGATGATCCTCAGCGGTGCCGGTCTGATGGTGGCGCTGGCCTTCGCCCGCTTCTCCGCTCCTGATCTGGCACTGACCCAGCTTTCGGTAGAGGTGGTGACCATCATCCTGCTGATGCTCACGCTGTATTTCATGACCGACCGCACCCCGGCCGAGTCGAGCAGCCTGCGCGGCCTGCGCGATATGGTCCTGGCGCTGGGCAGCGGCACCATGGTGTCGATGCTGACCTACGCGGTGCTGACGCGTCCCTATGAGAGCATCTCTTCGTTCTTCCTTGAGAACAGTGTCTCCGGAGGCGGCGGTACCAACGTGGTCAACGTGATCCTGGTGGACTTCCGCGGTTTCGATACCCTGGGCGAGATCACCGTGCTGGCGATCGCCGGCATCGGCATCTATGCGCTGCTGCACGGTTTGCATCTGCCGCATCCGACCCACGACAAGAACGGTCGCCCGTGGTCCACCGATGCGCACCCGATGATCCTCGACAACCTGGCGCGTGCCATGCTGCCGATGGCGCTGCTGATTTCCGCGTTCATCTTCCTGCGTGGCCACAACCTGCCGGGTGGCGGCTTCATCGCCGGCCTGATCACTTCGGTGGCGCTGATTCTGCAGTACATCTCGCATGGTGTGGCCTGGACTCAGGAGCGCCTCAGGTTCAGCTATCACGCCACCGCCGGTTGGGGTGTGCTGATCGCCGGGCTGACCGGCCTGGGCAGTTGGGCCTTCGGTTCGCCGTTCCTGACGTCGGCCTTCGGTCATTTCCATATTCCGTTGATCGGTGAAATCGAACTGGCTACCGCCATCCTCTTCGATCTCGGGGTGTTCCTGGCCGTGGTCGGCGCCACTCTGTTGATTCTTTCCAACATCGGCCATGTCAGTCAGGACGAGTCGTGCAAGGAGGTCATCTGATATGGAGGCTGTATTCGCAATCACCCTCGGGGTGCTGACCGCCAGCGGGGTTTACCTGGTGCTGCGCGCGCGCATCTTCCCGGTGGTGATGGGGCTGACCCTGATCTCCTATGCGGTCAACCTGTTCATCTTCTCCATGGGCCGCCTCGGGACGGGCGTGCCGGCCGTCATTGGCAAGAGCGCCGAGTACGGTGATCCGCTGCCGCAGGCGCTGGTGCTGACCGCGATCGTCATTGGCTTTGCCATGACGGCGTTCGTGGTGGTGCTGGCGCTGCGTGGCATGGGTGAGCTGAAAACCGATCACGTCGATGGCGAGGAGCCGCGCGCATGAGTCACGCCATCATCCTGCCCATTCTGCTGCCGCTGTTCTTTGGCGCGCTGCTGTTGGTCGGCCACGGCTGGTCGCGTCAGGTCAAGCGCGGTATCTCCCTGGTCGGCTGTCTGGCGTTGCTGCCGGTGTGCATATACCTGGTGCAACTGGCCGGGACAGGGCAGTTGCAGGTCTACGCCCTGGGCAACTGGGCAGCGCCGTTCGGCATCATGCTGCTACTCGACCGCTTCAACGCCGCGTTGCTGCTTCTGACTTCGGTGCTTGCCGGCTTTGCGCTGATCTACGCCTGTCGCGGCGACGACGAGCGTGGGCCGAATTTCCATGGGCTGTTCCAGTTCCAGCTGCTCGGCATCAACGGCGCATTCCTCACCGCAGACCTGTTCAACCTGTTCGTGTTCTTCGAGATCCTGCTGATCTCCTCCTACGCGCTGCTGCTGCATGGCAACCGCGCCAATCAGGTCAAGGCGGGCGTGCATTACGTAGTGCTCAACCTGCTGGGCTCGTCGTTCTTCCTGATCGGCGTCAGCCTGCTGTATGGCCTGACCGGTACCCTGAACATGCCGGACCTGGCTGCGCGCGTGGCCAGCGCCAATGTCGCCGATGCGCCGCTGCTCAAGGCCGCTGCTTATCTGCTTTTGATCGTCTTCGGCCTCAAGGCCGCGGTGTTGCCGCTGTGCTTCTGGCTGCCGCGTGCCTATGCCGCTGCACCGGCTTCGGTCGCAGCCTTGTTTGCGATCATGACCAAGGTGGGTTTCTACGCCATCGTCCGAGTGTTCACGCTGGTGTTCGGCGAGCAGGCCGGGCCACTGGCCAATCTTGGTCATGAGCTGCTCTGGTGGTTGGCCTTGCCGACCATTGCCTTCGGTGTGTTCGGTGCGCTGGGTGCGCGTCAGTTGCAGTCGTTGCTGGCGTATCTGGTGGTGGTTTCGGTGGGCACGCTGATGGCCGGCTTCGCCATGGGCACCCCGGCGGCGCTGAGCGGCGCTCTGTATTACATGCTGCACAGCACGTTGATCAGCGCTTCGCTGTTTCTGCTGGCTGGCCTGGTGGTTGCCCAGCGTGACAGCGCCGGCGGCGACCTGCAGCAGGAACGCGCGCTGCGCCAGCCACTGGTGCTGGGCTGCATGTTCTTCTTCGCCTCGATTTCCGTGGCGGGGCTGCCGCCGTTCTCTGGATTCCTCGGCAAGATGATGCTGCTGCGTGCAGCAGAGCCGGGCTGGCAGGCCTGGAGCCTGTGGCCGGTGGTACTGATCGGCGGGCTGCTGACGCTGGTGGCGCTGAGCCGGGCCGGCACCAGCCTGTTCTGGCTGGGCCAGCAAACGGAGGGCAAGACCTCGACCGCCCAGCCGGCTGATCGCGTGAGTCTCCTGGCGGCGCTGGGCCTGTTGCTGGCCAGCCCGCTGCTGATGATCGCTGCCGCCCCGATACTGGCGTACCTGGAGGCTGCCGCGGCGCAGTTGCTCGATCTGCAACCCTATCTGTCGATCATCGCTGGAGGTGCGGCATGAGGCGCTTGTTTCCCCATCCGCGGATGATGCTGCTGTTGGCGGTGCTGTGGCTGCTGCTGGTCAATACCCTGAGCCTTGGCCACATTCTGCTCGGCCTGTTCCTGGGCTGGTCAATCGTGCACCTGTGCGGCGATTTCCTGCTGACGGTGCCGAAGGTGCGCAAACCCCTGGGGCTGCTGCTGTTCATCGGCAAGGTGTTCTACGACATCGTGGTGGCCAACCTGCAGGTGGTCAGGCTGGTGCTGGGGCCGAAGTCGCGCCTCGAGCCTGCATTCGTCGAGGTGCCAGTCGAGATCGAGAACGAATTCATCCTGTCGACCCTGGCCTGCATCATTTCGCTGACGCCTGGCACGGTGTCCGCAGGGCTCAGCTCCGATCACAAGACCCTGTTGCTGCACGGGCTCGACGTGCCGGATCACGATGAGCTGATCGCCACGGTCAAGAGCCGTTACGAAACGCCGCTGCTGGAGATTTTCGAATGCTCGAGAACGTAGTCTTTGTGTGCATGGGCATCGTCACGCTGGCGATGCTGCTCAACGTCGCGCGCCTGGTCGAAGGCCCGAGCATGGTCGACCGTGTCCTGGCACTGGATACCCTGTACATCAACGCATTGGCGCTGATCGTACTGTTCGGCATCTGGCTGGCATCGGATCTGTATTTCGAGGCAGCGCTGCTGATCGCGGTGATGGGCTTCGTTGGTACGGTCGCGGTAGGCAAGCACCTGCTGCACGGCGACATCATCGATTAAGGGAGAATGACCATGCCATTCTGGCTGGAACTGTTGATTTGCGCCTGCCTGATCCTGGGCAGTCTGTTCGCCCTGGTCGGTGCCATCGGCCTGTATCGCCTGCCGGACTTTTTCACCCGGCTGCATGGCCCGACCAAGGCCACGACACTGGGGGTCGGCGGTACGCTGATCGCCTCCATGCTGTTCTTCGCCCACCATACCGGCAGCCTCAGCCTGCATGAACTGCTGATCACCCTGTTCCTGTTCCTCACTGCGCCGGTCAGCGCGCATATCCTGTCCAAGGCCGCGATGCAGCAGAAGGTGCAGCTGTTCGAGCAGACCCGTGGCCAGCCGTGGGACGATGATCACTGATCGACTGTCAGGTATTTCTCGCGCCTGGCTGTAACTGTCGCCGGGCGCTGGCTCACCCTAGACTGCGCCCTTGAATCAAGCGACGTATCGGGTCAGGGGAGTCAGGAGCATGAGCGAGCCGAGCATTCGTCAGGCCTGTGCCGAGGATATCGATGCGCTCTGCGCGCTGATTCTCGAGCATGGGCCCAACCCCTGGAATCATCTGCCCGAAGTCGAGGTGCGCGAGCACCTGCAGGGTATTGCGACCAACGCGACGCTGGCCGTGTTGGCCGAGGAGCAGGGGCGGCTTCTGGGGTTCGTCAGTTATCGCCTGACCCGGGATTTCGCCGTTCACCAACCTGCCGCGAGTGCCAGCCAGTTGCATGGCTACATCTGCGAAGCGGTGGTGCATCGCGACTGCGCCGGTCGCGGAGTTGGCGCTCATCTGCTCACGGAGGCGGTGCAGGACCTCTGGCGGCGGGGCGTGCACGATGTCTATATCGACCGCCATGAAGAGAACGCCGCATCGGCAGGCATGATGCGCAAGGCCGGTTTCAGCGAGCTGCTGACTTATGCCGACTCGGCCCGGCGTGCCAATGGTTCGGGGCGTTCGACGCTGTGCTGCCTGCGGGCCAGGTAATGATCCAGCGACTGCCTGCCACGGCTTTGCCGGCGGTCATGCAGATTCGCTTCAGAAGGCCCGGCCAGGTCGCTGACGTCCGGCCGGGCGACCCTGCTTAGCGATTCAACCCGAGCATGTCCTTGGCCACGGCCTCGGCCACGCGAATACCGTCGACCCCGGCTGAAAGAATGCCGCCGGCGTAGCCCGCGCCTTCGCCGGCCGGGTACAGGCCCTTGAGATTCAAACTCTGCATGTCATCGCTACGGGTGATGCGCACCGGCGAAGAGGTGCGCGTCTCGATGCCGGTGAGCACCGCATCGGCCAGGTCGAACCCCTTGATCTGCTTGCCGAAGGCCGGCAGGGCTTCGCGGATGGCCTCGATGGCGAAATCCGGCAGCGAGGGCGCCAGATCGCCCAGCTTCACGCCCGGCTTGTAGGACGGCTGCACTTCACCCAGCGCGGTGGATGGGGTGCCCTTGATGAAGTCGCCGACCAGTTGCCCGGGCGCCTCGTAGTTGCGTCCGCCGAGCACATAGGCGTGCGATTCGAGGCGCTCCTGCAGTTCCACGCCGGCCAGCGGGCCGCCCGGATAGTCCTGCTCGGGGGTGATGCCGACGACGATGCCGGCGTTGGCATTGCGCTCGTTGCGCGAGTACTGGCTCATGCCGTTGGTTACCACACGCTCCGGCTCGGAGGTGGCGGCGACCACGGTGCCGCCCGGGCACATGCAGAAGCTGTAGACCGAGCGACCGTTGCTGGCGTGGTGCACCAGCTTGTAGTCGGCAGCGCCGAGTTTCGGGTGGCCGGCGTATTTGCCCAGGCGTGCGCGGTCGATCAGCGACTGCGGGTGTTCGATACGAAAGCCCACCGAGAACGGCTTGGCTTCCAGGTACACGCCACGGGCATACAGCATGCGGAAGGTGTCACGCGAGCTGTGGCCGAGGGCCAGCACGACATGGCGGCTGAGCAGTTGCTCGCCGTTGTCCAGCACCACACCGGTCAGTTGGCCGTCGTCGATGAGCAGATCGCTGACGCGCTGCTGGAAGCGCACTTCGCCGCCCAGGGCCTTGATCTCCTCGCGCATGGTGGCGACCACGCCGGTCAGGCGGAAGGTGCCGATATGCGGCTTGCTGACGTAGAGAATCTCGTCCGGCGCGCCGGCCTTGACGAACTCTTCCAGCACCTTGCGTCCATGGTGGTTGGGATCCTTGATCTGGCTGTAAAGCTTGCCGTCGGAGAAGGTGCCGGCGCCGCCTTCACCGAACTGCACGTTGGAGGTCGGGTCGAGCACGTTCTTGCGCCACAGGCCCCAGGTGTCCTTGGTGCGCTGGCGCACTTCCTTGCCGCGCTCGAGCACGATCGGGCGCAGGCCGGCCTGGGCCAGGATCAGCGCGGCGAAGATGCCGCAGGGGCCGAAACCGACGACGATCGGGCGTTCGTCCAGCGGTGTTTCGGCCTTGCCGACCGGTTTGTAGGCGATATCCGGTGCCGGGCCGACATGCCTGTCGTCCGCCAGGCGGGCGAGCAGCGCGGCTTCGTCTTTCACCTGGCAATCGAGGGTGTAGATGAACGGCATGTCGCCGTACTTCTTGCGCGCATCGTAGCTGCGCTTGAACACGCTGAAGGCGATCAGCTCGGCGTCATCGATGCCCAGACGCTGGACGATGGCCGGGCGCAGTGCGTCATCGGCGTGGTCGAGGGGCAGTTTCAGTTCGGTCAGGCGAAGCATGGGCAGTGTCCTGGTTGGCCGGTGGTGATCCGGCAAGGTGGAGAAGGGCGACGATTGTACGGGATTGGCTGGCTAGAGTGGGCGAACCGGCGGGCTCAGGTTCGCCGGCGTTCGATGGCGCGGCCCTGCACGAGCATCAGCGCCGCACCTGCGCCCGCCGCCACTGCGGCATAGATGATCACGGCCAGCGTACTGAAACGGTCGATGAGCAGGCCGCCGAGAATGGCGCCCGCCGCAATGGCCACCTGGAAGGTCATTGACAGCAGTGCGCCGGCACTTTCGGCGTGATCGGTGGCGGCGCGAGCGTTCCAGATCGAGATCGAAACCGGGAAGGCGCCGAAAGCGAAGCCCCATAGCGCAATCGCCGGCAACGCCACGTCGGCCTGCTTGCCGAACAGGATCAGTGCGAGCGCGACCGTGCTGATCAGGAACGCGCAGCTGCTGACCGCCCAGGCCGGGCTGCGCGCCGCGACAGCGCCCCCGGCCAGGTTGCCGAAAAAGCCACTGACACCGAAGGCCAGCAGGGCAAGGGAAACGGTCGGGACATCCAGGCGCGGCACTTCTTCGAGGAAGGGGCGAATGAACGTCAGTGCGGCGAAGTGCCCGGAGATGATCAGAAGGCCGGCTGTCAGGCCAATGGCCACTGCCCGACGGGTCAGGGCCGCCTTGAAGGAGGCCAGGTTCGGCGCTACGTTGGCCGGCAGTTTGGGCAGCGTCAGCATCTGGATGGTCAGTGCCACGATGGCAATCCCGGAGGCGGCCAGAAAGGTGGGTCGCCATCCCCATAGTTCACCGAGAAAGGCGCCCAGCGGTGCGGCGAAGACCGTGGCCAGGGAAATGCCCATGAGAATGATCGAGATGGCTTTCGGCACCTTGTCGGGCGGCACCAGGCGCAGCGCCAGCGGGGTCATCATTGCCCAGAAGCTGCCAAGGGAGAAACCCAGCAGGCCACGTGCGATCAGCAGCACCGAGATGTTCGGTGCCCAGGCCGAGAGCACGCAGGAGAGCAGCAGAACGATCATCAGGCCGCAGATGATCATTCGTCGATCCAGTCGGCCCGAACACAGCACCACCAGCGGCCCGGCGAATGCCGCGACCACGGCCGTCGCCGTGATGGCCTGACCCACAGCGCCATTGGAGGCGTTCAACTCGCTCGCCATCGGCGTCAGCAGGCTGATCGGCAGAAACTCGGCGGTCACCAGGCCGAAGGCGCCGAGGGCCAGAGAGATGACGGCCCACCACGCAGCAGGGCTGGAGCCGGGGTCGTCAGTAACCGCTGAAGCGGTATGGGGCATTGTGCAATCCTTGGTTTTCGTCTGGCAGCAGCGTGCGGCCGGACCGCGCAGGTTCGCCGTGAGGATGGTGCGCGGTGTTGGCAATTGCCGGTGCGATGCACCGGCAAGGCGAGGCTCAGTTACGCATGGCACCGAAATAGGCGCAGCCACGCAGCACCTGGCCATCGAGGCGCAGTTCGGCCGTGAGGTGGTTGACCGTGCCACTCATGTCATCGACGCAGCGCTGCGGTGCGACCCATAGGTCAAGACGCTGGCCGTTGGCTTCGCTGCTGAAGCTGAGGCGGCCGTCCGGCAGCTGTTCTTCCAGGTAGGGCAGGGCCAGCGGGGGCTTTTCGGGGCGATTGAGTACCAGGCCCTTGCTGCCGACTTCCAGGTGCCAGGACGGCTCGTTGCCGCCGGCGCGCAGGGTAAGGCGCTTGAAGTTGAGGTCTTCGCAGCCATGCCCTTCGCCTTGCAGGCGATAGATCTGGCTGATCTCGAAACGGCCGTCGCTGCCTTTGGCCTGACTGCCGCCCAGGCGCCCGGCCAGGTCGGCGAACAGGCTGGCGTGGCCGTCGCTGCCGAGGCGCATGATTTCTCGTTCGACTGAACTGTTGCCGCCGTCTACCAGCACGAAGCGGCGCTGCTCCTGGCACGGGGTGAAAACCAGCTGACCATTTTCGGCCTGGACTTGCCCTTGCAGGCGTGTCGCTGGCGGCGGGCCTTCCGGCTTGCCGGTGTAGACCTGGCAGGCAGCCAGAAGTGGGAGCAGGGCGACGCTGGTCAGCAGGGAGCGGGTGATGGACATCGGTATCTCCAAATACGAGCGGCCACCATAGCCACAGCGCGACCTTGGCTCAAGCCGTTTGCTTTGACTGAGCCCTGCGAGTGCGGCCTAATTCGCCCGTCCCAATCCGATCGAGCAGCGTCTGCAATGCCCAGCCCCATCATGCGCCCCAGCACGCTTCATTTGCCCCAAGGCGACTGGGCGACGGTACTCGATTGCCTGTGCGATCACTTCCCTGCCATCGGCCGCGCCATCTGGCTGCAGCGTATGGCGCGCGGTCGGGTGCTGGATGCGGCCGGCGCGCCCATCGATGCCACGCATCCCTATCGGGTCGGCCTCAAGGTGCGCTATTTCCGCGAGGTGCCAAACGAGACGCCGATTCCCTTCGCCGAGCAGGTGCTGTGGCAGGACGAGCACCTGCTGGTTGCGGACAAGCCGCATTTTCTGCCGGTGATGCCGGCCGGTGAGTACGTCGAGCAGACGCTGCTGGCGCGCCTGATCAAGCGCACTGGTAATCCCGACCTGGTGCCGATTCACCGCATCGACCGGCTCACCGCCGGCCTGGTGCTGTTCTCGGTCGAGCCGCGCAGTCGTGGCCAGTACCAGGCGCTGTTTCGCCAGCGTGCGGTGGAAAAGTGCTACGAGGCCATCGCTCCGGCGTTGCCGCAGCTGCAGTTTCCCTACCTGCATCGCTCGCGCATGGTCGAGGGCGAGCCGTTCTTTCGCATGCAGGAAGTCGCGGGCGAGGCCAACAGCGAAACGCGTATCGAGGTGCTGGAACGACGCGGCGAACTGTGGCGTTACGGCTTGTCGCCAGTGACCGGGCGTAAACATCAGCTGCGCGTGCATCTGGCCGGGCTCGGCGCGCCAATCGTCGGCGACGACTTCTATCCGCAGTTGCTGGAGTCGCGCAACCTGCCGGACGACTACAGCAAGCCGCTCAAGCTGCTGGCGCGCGGCCTGCGCTTCGTCGATCCGCTCAGTGGGCAAGCGCGCGAGTTCGCCAGTCAGCTGCACTTGCAGTGGTAGCTATGGCGCAGGCGGGGAGTGGGCCGTGAAAAGGCCCGCGCGAGGCGGGCCAGGCTCGAGCAGCGCAGGCTACTGAATCAGCCCGAACTCATCGGCCAGTTTTCGGTACTCGGCTACCTGCTCATGGACGAACTGCTCCAGCTCTGTGCCGGTCTTCGACAGCGGCAGCAAATCGAACTGTTCGCGCTTGGCATTGAAGCCGTCATCGGCCAGTAGCGTTTCGAAACGCTGCTGCCACCACTTGAAGTCCTCGTCACTGACTTGCGGGCCCATGTAGAAGCCTCTGACTATCGGCCAGACAACGTCGTAGCCTTGTTCCTTGGCCGTGGGAATGTTGGCCATCTTTCCTGGCAGTCGCTCTTCGGCCAGCACGGCGAGAATACGAACATTGCCGGCATCGAGCTGTGCAGTCGCCTCGCCGAAGCCGCTGACGATCGCCTGAACGTGGCCGCCGAACAGGGCCGTCATGGGTTCGCCGCCTCCTTCGAAGGCCACGTACCTGAGCTTGTCAGGTGCGATGCCGGCACTGCGTGCGATCAGCGCAGCCTGCATCCAGTCCTGGCTACCGACGGTGCCGCCAGCGCCGATCACCAGGTCTGACGGTGCTTCTTTGAGTCGTGCAATCAGGTCATCGAAGGTCTGCAGCGGTGAGTCACGATGAACGATAACGGCACCGTAATCCGTGCCGATGGCGGCCAGCCAGCGAACGTCATTTTCGCTGTAGCGCCCGAACTTGCCTTGCGCCAGATTCAACAGCGAACCACTCGACCAGGCGGTGATGACGCCTGCCGCTTTGGGGCGTAAGGCAACCACGGCGTTGTAAGCCACAGCACCTATGCCGCCGGGCATGTAGGTGACGCGCATCGGAGCCTTGAGCAGGCCGGCGTCCTTCAGCCCGCTCTGCGCGAGCTTGCAGGTGATATCGAAGCCACCGCCGGGCTTGGCCGGGGCGATGCATTCCGGACGTTTGGGCTCGGCGAGCGCCATGCTGGCTGCAAGCAGACCCGAGGTCAGCAGCGCTGCGTAGGTGAGGCGATTGTTCATGCGTTCTCCTGTGGAGTTTTATTGTGGTTCAGGCTGAGACACCGCTGGCGGCGTCGGGACAACGAGCGGGCTGCACTGTGCATCCCGCCTGTATGGGGCAACCGCTCAGTCACTGCCGAGCTTGAGGTGGTCCGGCTGACGCTTCTCGATCGCATGCTTGAGCAGCGCCGCGCTGCGGAAGATGCCATGGGCGAACTTGCCGTAGGGCATGGTGAGGAAGAACGCCATCACCGTGCCGAGGTGAATGGCCAGCAGCACCGCCATCGCGCCGCTATCGCGCCAGGCCAGCAAAGCCAGGCCGGTCAGGCTGATCAGCAGCAGTAGCAGGATGAAGCCGCGGTCCATCGGCGCCTGGGCGCGGTCGCCATGCTCCGGGTCACGCCGATAATTGAGCCACAGCAGCCCGGCAGGGCCGACCACAAGGCCGATGCCGCCCAGCGTGCCGAGCAGGACCGGCACGCTCAGCAGCGGATAGGGCGCGTGCAGGCCGAGCAGGTAGTGATAGAGCGTGGCGACACTGGTGGAGGCCAGGCACAGCATGAAGCCGTAGAAGGTGAAGTGGTGAAAGCGCCGGCGCCACAGGGTGAAGCGATCGCTGTCGTTGTTGCAGCCTTCGCCATGGCCGCCGTCGAGGTACTTGAGCTTGAGCACCGCGCCGGAGGCTTCGGCGATGGCCGCACCACTGGCCAGCGCTTGTGCATCGGCTGGGCTGATCGCCCGCCAGAAGCGGGTGACGCCGATGGCCAGGGCGAGGATGGCGAAGCCAAAGGCGCCGCCGAACATCAGGGCCAGGGTGTTGTGCGGGAAGATCGCGTAGAAGTTACCGGCCAGTGGCCCGGGAAACAGCGTGCCCTTGACCAGCAGCGTGAGCAGCAGGAACAGCGCCAGCGAAGCGGCCAGGGCCAGCGACAGGGTCAGGCCGTTGCGTTGGTAGAGCGTGCCCAGCTTGCCGGGCCAGGCGTATTCGACGTAGGTGTTGAGGCGCACCTTGGCCATCGCCTGCGGCACGTTCACGGCGAACTCGTGCGGCGAGGCGTACTGGCAGGCATGCAGGCAGGCGCCGCAGTTGTGGCAGAGGTTGGCCAGGTAATGGATGTCGGCCTTGGCGAAATCCAGGCGCCGGGTCATGGCCGGGAATACCGCGCAGAACCCTTCGCAGTAACGGCAGGCGTTGCAGATATGCATCTGCCGGTCGACTTCAGCTTCGTGGACGTTGAGCAGAGGAATCAGGTCTTGCTGCGCCGCGCTCTGGCTGGCAGCGGCGACTTGTATGACTTCAGGCGATTGCACGGGACTCTCCAGCGCTTGTTGTAGTGGGGCCATGACCGGCTGCCGCAGCGGCCTGAGTACCGGCGATGCGGCCGAAGGCGGTGCCGATGGACATGCCGACGCCCGCCGTGTAGCCCTTGCCGAGCACGTTGCCTGCCATCATTTCGCCGGCCACGAACAGGTTCGCGCTGGGCTTGCCGGCAAAGCGCACGGCGGCGCTGTCGTCGGTCTTCAGGCCGAGGTAGGTGAAGGTCACCCCCGGCTTGAGCGGGTAGCCATAGAAGGGTGGGGTGTCGATGGGGCGCGCCCAGTGGGTCTTGGCCGGCGTCACGCCTTCGGTGTGGCAGCCGTCGAGACGGGTGTGATCGAAGTCATTGCCCACGCAGGCCTGGTTGTAGGCCTCTAGGGTTTTGACGAAGGCCTCGACCGGCAGGCCGAGTTTGCTGGCGAGTTCCTCCAGGCTGTTGGCGGTGGTGCCGGGGAATACCGGCGGCATGAAGCGGCCGATGGCCTTCTGGTCGATGATCGAGAAGCCGACCTGGCGCGGCTGCTGGGCCACCAGCCGGCCCCAGATGGCGTAGCGCTTGGGCCAAAAATCCTCGCCCTCGTCGTAGAAGCGCTCGCCCTCGCAGTTGACCACCACGCCCAGCGATACGCAGTCGATACGGGTGCAGATACCACCGTCGTAGAGCGGGGCGCGAGCGTCGATGGCGACCATGTGCGCCTGGGTCGGATCGCCGATGGTCTCGGCGCCGGCATCGATCAGGCGACGCAAAAGCACGCCGTTGTTGAAACGGGTGCCACGGATCAGGAAGTTGTCCGCCGGGTATTCGCCGCGTTCGTTGACGCCCCAGGCTTCGCGCAGCCACTGCCGGTTGGACTCGAAACCGCCCGCGGCCAGCACGCAGGTGCGCGCTTCGATGCGCTCGGCCGGATGTTGCTTGCCATCGATCTGCCGCGCGGGGATGTGCGCCGCGACGAAGCGGTCGCCGTCGAGTTCGATGTCATCGACCGGTGCGTCGTAGCGAATCTGTACGCCGAGGCGTTCGGCGCTGCGGTAGTAGGCGTTGACCAGCGCCTTGCCGCCGCCCATGAAAAAGGCGTTGGTGCGCGCCACGTGCAGGGCTCCGGACAGCGGCGGCTGGAAGTGCACGCCATGGCTGCGCATCCAGTCTCGGCAGTTGGACGAAGCGCGGATGACCAGGCGCGCCAGGTGCTCGTCGGTCTGCCCGCCGGTGACCTTGAGCAGGTCTTGCCAGAATTCTTCTTCGGGGTAGGACTCGACCAGCACGTCCTGCGGGGCGTCGTGCATACAGCGCAGGTTGCGGGTGTGCTGCGAGTTGCCGCCGCGCCACTGGCGCGGAGCGCCTTCGAGCAGCATGACGCTGGCCCCCGCTTCACGCGCCATCAGCGCCGCGCACAAGGCGGCGTTGCCACCACCTATCACCAGAACATCGATCATCTCGTCTCCTCGTTTGCAGAGGAGCACTACGTGAAAGCCCCTCTGTGGCTGGGGACTTTAAGAGGCGGCTATGGGGCCCGAAAGGCCAGGAACGCCGGGGGGTGTTCAGTATTTCTAAACACCGCGGCGAGCTCAGGCGTCGTGTTCGTCCAGCAGATGAGCGCCTGGCCAGCGGCCGTTGGCGACCAACTCGCGAGTGGTCTCCAGAATCGCCACGCGTGCGGCCAGCGCTGCCGGGGACAGTTCATCGTCGGGCAGGGACACCAGCAGATTGCGCCGGCCGGCATGGGCATCGGCGATCTGCACCACGTGCAGGCCCTGTTCGCCGGCTCTGGCGGCCACGGCGCCTGGCTGGATGGTGGCGGCGTAACCGGCCTTGACCGTCTCCATCAGCAGCGCCAGGCCGTCGACATTCATCACCACGCTGGGTTCGCAGCGCGAGTGGGTGAAGGCATTGTTGATGGTGCTGCGCAAGCCGTGCTGGTCGCTCGGCAGCACCAGTGGCACCTGCGTCAGCTCGGCGAGCGTGACGCTGTCGCCGCTGGGCACACCCGGCAGGCCGCTGGGCGAGATCAAGAACAGCTTCTCGTCAAGCAGCGGCCTGACACGGCAGCGCCTGCCCGGGTCGCTGTGAAAGAGGATGGCCAGATCCAGCTGGCGTGCCTGCAACTGGCTGCTCAGGTAGCCAGAGAGCATTTCCACCATATGCAGCTGGATGTTCGGGTAGCGCTGGCGCATCACCGCGATCAGCGGCAAGGCCAGAACCGAAGAGGTGCTGGGCGCGAAGCCCAGACTCACGTAACCACTCATGCGCTCTCGCTGCGCGGCCTGGGCGGCGTTTTCCGCCTGGCGCAGGGTGAGCTGGGCATGATGCTGGAAGGCGATGCCGGCGGGGGTGGGCGAAACACCGATGCTGCTGCGTGTCAGCAGCCGGGTGCTGAGTTCGTTTTCCAGCTTGCTGATCTGCTGGCTCAGTGCCGAGGTGCCGACGTTCAGCTCCAGAGCCGCACGGCCCAGGCTGCCGTGTTCGACCACCTTGAGAAAGTAACGCAGTTGTCTGAGCTCCATCGCCTGTCCGTCCTCGCTGGGGGAGTGCCGAGGATAGTGGCCTGGTCCGGGAAGGAAAGAGTCGAATGCTTGTCAGGGGCAAAAAAAAGCCCGCACAAGGCGGGCTAAGCGTGGTTCTTGCACCAGAGCTTGAATAAGGGTTCGGCGAGAAACATCACCAGGAACAGTCTGAGCACCTGCAGTGCCGTGACCAGCGCCACCGAAAGCTGAAGTGCCTCAGCAGTCAGGCACAGTTCGGTGATGCCGCCGGGCATCATGCCGAGCATCAGTGACAGGTGATCTTCGCCGGCCAGCCAGCCGAGTACCTCGCCCAGCAGGGCAGCGGTAAGCATGGCCAGCAGGGTGAAGGCCAGGACGCGGGCGAGAAAGCCCGGCGCACTGCGGAAGAAGGCCCGGTCGAAATGGCAGCCCAGAGCGCAGCCGATCAGCCACTGGCCGAACTGGCCCAGGCCTGCCGGCAGGCCCAGGTGCAGATCGAAACTGGCGCTGGCCACCGCGCTGGCGACCAGCGGGCCGAGCATCCAGGGATTGGGCTGTTTCAGCCGTCCCCAGAGCAGGGCCAGCAAGGCGCCGGCAGTCAGCAGGCCTGCGAGCCAGGCCAAGTCCACTGGCGCGCGCGCCGGAGCGGGAACGTCCGGCAGGCTCCAGGTGAAGATGGCCGGGATCAGCAGCACCACCAGCAGTAGACGCAGGCTGTGCGCGGCAGCCACACGGGCTGGTTGGGCATCGTGGCGCAGCGCCAGGTTGACCATCTCGCTGGCACCGCCGGGCATGCTGGCGAAGAAGGCCGTGGCGCGGTCGACACCGCTGCGGCGCAGGATGGCAATACCGATCAGGCTGAGCAGGGTGGTGCCGATGGCACCCATGACGATGACCGGGAAATGGCTGATGACCTGTTCCAGCACCTCGCTGGTGAAGTGCAGGCCGATCCCGGTTGCAACCAGCCACTGGCCGGCCTTGCGCCCGCCCGGCAGTTCACTGAAGGCGCGGTTGGTCAGGCAGCGCACGAGGATCACTGCCAGCAAGGAGCCGACCATCCACGGCAAAGGCCAGCCGGCGAGGCTGGCCAGGTAACCGCCGACCGCACCGGCCAGCGGCGTTACCCATAGATCACGCGGCAGGGGCATCAGCCTGTGCCTTGATCTGCTTGCGTCGACGCATCCAGCGGATGCCCGGCAGGGCCAGCATCAGTACGACAAGTGCCCACAGTACCAGGGTGATCGGGCTGCCCCACAGGATGCTCAGGTCACCGGCGGAGATCGACAGGGCGCGACGCAGGTTGTCCTCCATCATTTCACCCAGTACGAAGCCGAGGATCACTGCCGAAAGCGGGAAGTCCAGCTTGCGCAAGATATAGCCGAACACACCCAGGGCGATCATCAGGACCAGGTCGAAGGTGGTGCTGTGCACTGCATAGACACCGACCATGCTGATCACGGTGATGGCAGGTACCAGCACCCAGTTCGGCACGCTGAGCATGCGCGAGAACAGGCCGACCAGCGGGATGTTCATCACCAGCAGGATGACGTTGCCGATGAACAGCGAGGCGATCAGGCCCCAGACCACGTCGGGCTGCTGTTCGAACAGCAGCGGGCCGGGCGTGATGTTGTACAGGGTCAGTGCACCGATCATCACTGCCGTGGTGCCCGAACCGGGTACACCAAGGGTCAGCATCGGGATCAGCGAGCCACAGGCCGAGGCGTTGTTGGCCGACTCGGGAGCGGCCAGGCCGCGCAGGTCGCCCTCGCCGAACTTGCCGCTGTCACCTGCCAGGCGTTTTTCGGTCATGTAGGTCATGGCGCTGGCGATGGTTGCGCCGGCACCCGGCAGGACGCCGATGACGAAGCCGGCGACCGAGCTGCGGATCATGGTCCAGAAGGTGAAGCAGTATTCCTTGAAGTTGAACAGCACACGGCCGCTCGCCTTCACGGCTTTCTGGCCGTTGTGGGTGTTTTCCAGCATCAGGAGGATTTCGCTGACGCTGAAGAAACCGATCACCACGATGACGAACTGGATGCCATCGGACAGGCTGACGCTGTCGAAGGTGAAGCGATACACGCCGGTGGTCGAGTCCACGCCGACCGTGGCCAGGGCCAGGCCGATCAGTGCCGAGAGCAGGGTCTTGACCGGCTTGTCGCCGACCATGCCGCCCAGGCAGGCGATGGCGAAGATCATCAGCACGAAGTATTCGGCCGGACCGAAGGCCACTGCCCATTTCGCCAGGATTGGCGCGAACAGCACCACGCCGCAGGTGGCAATGATACTGCCGGTGAAGGAGCTCACGGCCGACAGCGACAGGGCGATACCCGCCTTGCCCTGACGTGCCAGCGGGTAGCCGTCGAGGGTGGTCATCACCGCAGCAGCATCGCCAGGCACGTTGAGCAGGATGGCGGAAATACGGCCACCGTACTCGCAACCCAGATACACCGCGGCGAGCAGAATCAGTGCGGTTTCCGGCGGCAGGCCAAGGGCGAAGGCCAATGGCAGCAGCAGGGCAACGCCGTTGATCGGGCCCAGGCCCGGCAGCAGACCGACGATGGTGCCAACGAAGGCACCGAATAATGCAACCAGCAGGTTGGTCGGCCGGGTGGCGACGTCAAAACCCTGCATCAGAAAATGTAATGTATCCATCTCAGCTCTCCACCAACGCTTCGAACACGCCCAGTGGCAGCGGAACGTCTAGCGCATAATCAAACAATGCATACAGCAGTACGCCCATCAGGACGCCGCTAATCAGGCACGGCAGCACACGACCCGTGAACAGCAGACCGAGGACGAAGGTGGCCAGCGCGGTGCTCAGGACGAAGCCCAGGGGCTCGAAGAGAAAGGCGTAAGCCAGCAGGGTGAGGATGCACAAGCCTGCACGCTGCAGCGCTTGGCGGCTGAGCGCCTCAGTCTGCGGACCCGGCTTGAACACCAGCCAGGCGGAACCGGCAGCCATCAGTGCCAGCAGCAGCAGCGGGTAGGCCCTGGGGCCGACAGGGTCGTAGGCGAAGGGGGCCTGGAAGCCCCAGGCGATGACTGCGAGACAGGCGCACAGCAGCAACCAGATCGCAGCGAACAGGCGAACGTACATAACAGTGGTCTCTTGCGTTGGGACAGGATCGAGCGGCGAGGCGCTCAACTACAGGTTCGGCGTTGGGCGACGCCGAACCTGTCGATGCAGTTATTCCTGCATCAGGCCGAATTCACCGGCCAGGGCCTTGTACTCAGCAACCTGCTTGTGAACCAGGGCATCGAGCTCATCACCCGTAACCGACAGTGGCAGCAGGTCACGCTGTTCACGCAGCTTGGCGAACTCTTCGCTGGCCAGCAGGGTGTCGAACTGCTGTTTCCACCAGTTGAACTGCTCGTCGCTGACTTCCGGGCCCATGTAGAAGCCACGGATGACCGGCCAGCTGATGTCGTAGCCCTGCTCCTTGGCAGTGGGGATGTCGGCCAGCTTGCCCGGCAGACGCTCGTCGGACAGCACGGCGAGGATGCGCACTTTCTTCGCTTCCAGCTGCGGGGTGACTTCGCCCAGGCCACTGCTGGTGACCTGGACATGGCCGCCGAGCATGGCAGTGAGGGTTTCGCCGCCGCCTTCGAAGGCGACATAACGCAGGTTTTTCGGGTCGATACCGGCCAGGCGAGCGATCAGCGCGGTCTGCATCCAGTCCTGGCCACCGATGGTGGCGCCAGCGCCGAAGACGATGCTGGACGGATCTTTTTTCAGCGCCTGAACCAGGTCGTCGAGGTTTTTGTACGGAGAGTCTGCGCGCACGGTGATCGCGCCGTAGTCGGTACCGACCGCAGCCAGCCAGCGCACTGCGTTCTCGTCATAGCGACCGAATTTGCCCTGGGCCAGGTTCAGCAGCGAGCCGCTGGAGAAGGCGGTGATGGTGCCCGGATCCTTGGCGCGCTGGGCG
The DNA here is from genome assembly GCF_965197125.1 of Pseudomonas spartinae. Classification (NCBI taxonomy): domain Bacteria; kingdom Pseudomonadati; phylum Pseudomonadota; class Gammaproteobacteria; order Pseudomonadales; family Pseudomonadaceae; genus Pseudomonas; species Pseudomonas spartinae. Next base: position 72,209 of record NZ_CBDAMB010000008.1, on the reverse strand, counting down.
ACCACGGCGTTGTAGGCCACGGCGCCAACGCCACCGGGCATGTAGGTGACGCGCATCGGCGCCTTGAGCAGGCCTTCATCCTTGAGACCACTCTGGGCCAGCTTGCAGGTCAGGTCGAAACCACCACCGGGTTTGGCCGGGGCGATGCATTCGGGGCGCTTGGGTTCGGCAGCCATCAATTGGCTGGCGAAGGCCAGGCAGGCGGTCGCCAATGCGGCGCGAGTCAGTACGGATTTCATGATCAGTGATTCCTCGTGAGTCTTGTTGTTGTTTACCAAATCGGCAGGGTGTAGCCGACGATTACACGGTTCTCGTCCGCGTCGCGGGCGAAGTCGGAGCGGAAGCTGGCGTTGCGCACACGTACGTAAAGGTCCTTGAGCGGGCCGTTCTGCACGACGTACTTGAACTCGATGTCACGTTCCCATTCGCCGCCACGGTCATCGGAACCGGCGACGCGAGCATCGTCACCGCGAATGTAGCGGGTCATGAAGGTCAGCCCGGGAACACCGATGCTGGCGAAGTTGTAATCATAGCGGGCCTGCCAGGAGCGCTCGTCGGCGTTGGCGAAGTCATTGATTTGCACGAAGTTGGCCAGGAACGGGTCGCTGCCATCGATGTAGGCAAAGCCGGTGTCGCCGCTCATGTCCTGGAACCCCAGGCCGAACTTGTGCGCGCCCAGGCCGTAGCTGACCATACCGTTGATGGCGCGGTTGTCGACCTTGCCGGCCTTGGCAGCACCGCTGTCGCGGCTGTAGATCAGGCGCAGGTCGCTGCTCAGGGTACCGGGGCCGATCTTGTGGCTGGTGAGCAGGCCGAGGAAGTGCTGGCGATAGATGTCGTCAAGGTCGGCGAAGTAGTAACGGCCGGTGAGACCGGGAGCGAACTTGTAGTCGACACCGGCCAGATCGAGGTGGTCAGCCTGGATGCCACCGGCAAAGCGGCGGTTCTTGCTGTTGAGCACCAAGTCTTCTTCGTCGGTCGAGGCGCGGTCGATGACCTTGTCCAGACGACCGCCAGTGAAGGTCAGACCTTCCAGCTCGGAGGAGGTCAGCAGCCCCCCTTCGAAGACTTGCGGCAGCAGGCGACTGTCGCTGGCCTTGACCACCGGCAGCTCGGGAACATGCGAGCCATAGCGGAACTCGGTGGCGGAGACCTTGACCTTGGCCGTCAGACCTACGCGGCCGAATTCGTCGGCGGAGCGACCGTCGTCATGCACGGGCAGCAGGTCGGTGCCAGTGCGGCCGCGGCCGGAGTCGAGCTTGAGGCCGAGCAGGCCCATGGCGTCCAGGCCGAAGCCGACGGTTCCTTCGGTGAAGCCGGACTGCAGATCGAGGCGAAAACCCTGGCCCCATTCTTCGCGCTTGTTCTGACCGTCGAACTGACGGAAGTCGCGATTCAGGTAGATATTGGTGGCAGTCAGGCTGGCTGTGCTGTCTTCGATGAAGGCGGCGTTGGCAAGAGGGGCAGCGCCGATAGCGGCGATTGCCAGGCAGAGCAGGCGGACAGGCGGCAGGGCCTGGCGTGAGGCTGCGAGCATCATGTGGTCTCCGTTTTTGTTCTTGTCGCCACTTGGCACCACTGCCAAGTCGCTTGAGCAGGTGGATCGAGCCACCTTGCAATGATGCTATGAGCGCAAGCTTTCACTAGGCTTTCATGGGCGAAAGAATTTCACGGCGCTATTCGCGGCGTTATGACGAGGCGGGCGAGGCCGTGTGAATTCGCTGCTTTGGCAATTGGGCAATTCACAGCGGCTGCCGGGGCGCTACACTGCGCGCCTTTGACGATGCTGCAGTTGGAGGTAGTGGTGCGGATTCTGCTGGTCGAAGACCATCCGCAATTGGCGGAAAGCGTGGCCCAGGCGCTGAAAGGCGCCGGTTGGACCGTGGACGTTCTGCACGACGGCGTTGCCGCTGACCTTGCGCTTTGCAGCGAAGAGTACGCCTTGGCAATCCTCGATATCGGTCTGCCGCGTCTGGACGGTTTCGCGGTGCTGTCACGTCTGCGTGGCCGTGGCCAGACTCTGCCTGTGCTGATGTTGACTGCGCGCGGCGAGGTCAAGGATCGCGTGCATGGCCTCAACCTCGGCGCCGATGACTATCTGGCCAAGCCCTTCGAGTTGACCGAGCTTGAGGCGCGGGTCAAGGCGCTGTTGCGGCGCAGCGTGCTCGGGGGCGAGCAACTGCAGCGCTGTGGCGATCTGGTCTACGACCTTGGCGCGCGCCGCTTCAGTCTCAAGGGTGAAGCGCTCAGCCTGACCGCGCGCGAGCAGGCCGTGCTGGAGGCGATGATCGCCAGGCCGGGCAGGGTGATGAGCAAGGAGCAACTGGCGGCGCAGGTATTCGGTCTGGACGAGGATGCCAGTCCGGATGCCATCGAGATCTACATCCATCGCTTGCGCAAGAAACTCGAGGGCAATGCAGTACGCATCGTCACGTTTCGCGGTTTGGGCTACCTGCTGGAAGCCGTCGAGGCATGAGTCGTGGCGTCAGCTTGCGCGGGCGTTTGCTGCGACGCCTGGCCCTGCTGCTGTCGCTGATCCTGCTGCTGAGCAGTATCAGCGCCTACTGGAGTGCGCGTCGCGCAGCCGACACCGCCTATGACCGTACGCTGCTGGCGTCGGCGCGGGCGGTCGCCGACGGTCTATACGCCGAGGACGGCCGGCTGCGCGCCAATGTTCCCTACGTGGCACTGGATACCTTCGCGTACGACAGTGCCGGGCGCATCTACTACCAGGTGCTCGATCCGCAGGGCAATCAGGTTTCCGGATACGAGGATCTGCCGCCACCGCCGCCGGCCACGCCGCGCACCGATGATTATCCGGCGCTGGCGCACTTCTACGATGCCGAGTACCGCAATCAGGGCATACGCGTGGTCAGCTTTCTGCAGCCAGTCAGTGATCCACAGCTCAACGGTATTGCCGAAATCCGCGTGGCGGAAACGCAGGGCGCGCGCGAGCGGATGGCCCGTGAACTGTTGATCGGCACCCTGTGGCGCATGGGCCTGCTGTCGGTCAGCGCGCTGCTGCTGGTGTGGCTGGCCGTGAACCTGGCCTTGCGGCCGCTGGAGGCATTGCGCCGGGAGGTGGCCGAGCGGGCCAGCGACGATCTGCAGCCGCTGCCGGACGGCGATCTGCCCCGTGAGGTGCTGCCGCTGGTGGCAACGCTGAACCAGTTCAACGAGCGTTTGCAGGGGTTGTTCGAGCGCCAGTCGCAGTTCATCGCCGATGCGGCGCATGAGTTGCGTACGCCGCTGGCAGCGCTCAAGGCTCGTATCGCTCTGGGCTTGCGCGCCGAACAGCCCGAGGAGTGGCGCAGCACCTTGGAGCAGGTGGCGCAGCAGGGCGATCGGCTGACGTCGCTGGCTAACCAATTGCTGTCCCTGGCGCGTATCGAGAGCGGTGCGCGAGCTATCACCGAGGGCGGCGCGCAGCGTATCGATCTCAGCTTGCTGGCGCGTGAGCTGGGTCTGGCCATGGCCCCTCTGGCCCATGCCCGTGGTGTCGCACTGGCGCTGGAGGCTGATCAGCCGGTCTGGATCGACGGCGAGCCGACGCTACTCAACGAACTGCTGAATAACCTGCTGGACAACGCGTTGGCGCACACGCCGGCCGGCGGCAATCTGGTTATCCGCGTCCTGGCTCCGGCGTTGCTGGAGGTCGAGGACGATGGGCCGGGGATTCCTGAGGCCGAGCACGAGAAAGTCTTCGAGCGTTTCTACCGGCGCAGCAACCTGGGCAGTGGTGCGGGCCTGGGCCTGGCCATCGTTGGCGAGATCTGTCGTGCTCATCAGGCTCGGGTCAGCCTGCATCAGGTGCAGCCGCATGGTCTGCGGGTGCGTGTCGAGTTTCCGCCTTCAGTGGTTGAGGCTTAGCGGCTGCTGAATTTCCAGCAGGTACTGGGACAGCTTGCCGCTTTCGCGCAGCTGGCGCAGGCCGCGATTGAAACGCTGCATCAGTTCGGCATTGCCGGCTACCTGGCGCGACAGCAGCAGGTGCAGGCTGTCGCTGCGCAGGGGCGTGCGGTGAAAACTCAGGCGCTGGCGCTCGGCGGCGCTGAATTTCTGATAGAGCAGGTCGAAGCCCACCACCTTGTCCACGGGAAACAGGTCGATACGCCCGGCCAGCAGTTGGCGTAAGCCCTGCTCGTCGCCATTGAGGCGCGTTACCTTGAGTTCGCCGGCGGCTTCGGCGCGTTGGAACGCCTCGCCGTAGTCATAACCACGCGTACCGGCGATGCGCAGGTCACGCAGATCCTCGACAGTGTTCCAGTCAAAGGCATCAGCCTTGCGGTGAAACAGGTAGTAACCGCTTTCGACTACCGGCTCGCTGATATGAAAGCGTTGCTCGCGCTCGGGGTTGGCCAGCCAGACGGCGCTGCCGTCGCGCTGGCCTTGCTCGGCCATCTTCAGTGAGCGTGCCCAGGGGTGAAATTCCCATTGCACGTCTATTCCCTGCAGCGCAAACGCCTCGACCACGATGCGCGAGGCCACGCCATGGTGGGGCAGGGTTTCACCGAGGTAGGGTGGCCACTCGCCGTTGGTCAGGCGTACCTGTTCGGCGGCCTGGGCGCTGCCGAACAACAGGGCGAGCAGGAGAAATGCATGACGCATGACGCTACGTCGTCGAGCGAATGACTCGAGTGTAGAGGCATTTTGTGACCTGCATCCCTGCAGATCACCCTTCGGGCCGTCGCGCCGCGACGTCAAGAAGTGTTCCCGACAATTTTTTGCCATCCGTGGCGAGGCGCTTTTACTGCAGCATGCTCATGGCCGCTTCCATGGCGGCGGAAAGGTCTTCGTCGGCCTGCATGTCGACCTGTGGGTCCAGGCCGAGCTTGGCGAACGCCGGCACCTTGCTCCAGTCCAGCTGGGTGTAGGGGTGCTCGCTACCCAGGTAGCTCTGCAGCGTGGCGACCTGGACGATATCGACGTAATCGACCTTGGCCGAGTCGCGCGTGAAGTCCAGGTACTGGCTCGGCACGATGGCGATGGGCTCGGGAAATTCCCAGGTGCGCAGGATCTTGTCGCCGATGATCGGATGGATCTGCTCGATCACGTGGTTGAGGCTGATGGAGTCGGCCAGCAGCTCATTGTGCTCTTCGGCGTAGGTGAGGATCGGCAGTACGCCGATCTGGTGCACCAGGCCGGCGAGGGTCGCCTGGTCGGGCATCAGGCGAGTGTAGTGACGGCACAGCACGTGGCAGATACCGGCGATCTCGGTGCTCTTGTTCCACACCTCGCGCATCTTGCGGTCGACCACGTCGCTGGTAGCCTGGAACATCTGCTCCATGGCCAGGCCGGTGGCCAGGTTGCAGGTGTAGTTGATGCCTAGACGGCTGACGGCCATCTGCAGGTCGGTGATTTCCTTGTTGCTGCGCAGCAGGGGGCTGTTGACCACCTTGATGATGCGCGCGGTCAGGGCGGCATCGTTGCCGATCACCTTGCTGATCTGCGGGATGCCCACGTCCGGATCTTCCGCGGCCTCACGAACCTTCAGCGCCACCTCGGGCAGGGTGGGCAGCACCAGTTCATCGTTCTCGATGGCGTGGATCAGTTCCTGTTGGACTTTTTCGGCAAGCTTGCTCATGAAATGGCTCTCTTAGGCGATCCGATGCGGCGCCAGGGAAGTTTAGTCAGCGCTGGATTTCCTGGTCGGCATCCAGCTGATAAGGCAGGTCGAGCAGGGTCAGTGTCGGGCCGTCGCTGCTGCCGAGATGGATGCGACCATCGTGTTGCGCATCCTCTTGCAGTACCGCGAGCAGCTCGACGGCATCGCCGGTTTGGGCGGCCAGCACCACTTCTCCAACGCTGGAGCCATGCACCGGGGAGAACAATTCGACGCCGACGGCCGGTAGCTCGGCAGCGACCAGGCGCAGGCGCTGCAGGCGACGCTTGAGTTTGCCCAGGTACTGCATGCGCGCGATGATTTCCTGGCCGGTGTAGCAGCCTTTCTTGAAACTCACGCCGCCCAGGGCTTGCAGGTTGATCATCTGCGGGATGAACAGCTCACGGGTGGCGCCGAACACCTGGCCCACGCCGGCGCGAACCTGAGCCAGCAGCCAGTCGTTCAGTGGTGCCTGCGGCAGTTGTGCGGCCAGGCGGCTATGCAGCCGCTCGGCGTCGGCTGCTGGCGCCCACAGCTCGGCACGGCCGTCGCTCAGGCGTACCGCCAGCAGCGTGCCGGTGCTGGCCAGAGAATCACTGGCATCGCTCAGCTGCAGGCCAAGTTCGCTCAGTACGGCATCGCCACCTGCCAGGCCGAAGCGCACCCAGGCGCTACTCTCGTCGCTGAGCTTGGATTTGGAGAACACCGCGTATTTCTGCAAGTCGGCTTGCTGCGGCTCGATCAGTTCGCGTGCCATGGCCAGCAGGTAGCCATCTTCCTGCGGGACGATGCGAAAGCTCGACAGCATGCGGCCCTTGGGCGTGCAGCGGGCGCCAAGGCTGGACTGGCTGGCATTCAGGTAGTTGAGGTTGCAGGTCACTTGGCCCTGCAGGAACTTGGCTGCGTCCGCGCCGCGTACTGCGAGCAGGCCTTCGTGATCGAGGCGGGTGAAGTAAGCGCTATCGGCCATGGTGCAAATCGAGTCACTGAATAAAGGACAGGGGCGTCATCATAGTGGGCGTGGCAGGGGCTTGTCAGCGCAATTGCGCAGTGTCTCGGTGAACAGTTGGGCAATTCGCCGTTATACTGCCGCCCTCGTTCGAGGAGTCCGTTGCATGGTTGAGCAAAGTGAACTGAATCGCCTGTTCTGGCATAGCCGTCGTGGCATGCTGGAGCTGGACGTACTGCTGGTGCCTTTCGTCCAGGAGGTATACCCGACTCTGGATGCCGAGAACCAGGCGCGCTATCGCAAGCTGCTGGAGTGCGAAGATCAGGACATGTTCGGCTGGTTCATGCAGCGCGGCGAGCCTGAGGACGCCGACCTGCGCCACATCGTGCGCATGATCCTGGATCGTGTCCAACCCAAGTGATGTCTTCGAGTGCCATTGGCAGCCCTCTCGCTGGCTGCTGAGGCTCTACCTGTCGGTCCTGGCGCTTGCCCTGCTGGCGCCCTGGCTGGCCGACATTCCCCTCTGGTCGAAACTGCTGTCGCTTGCGGCGTGCCTGCTGCATGCGAGCTGGGTATTGCCGCGGCATATGCTGCTGACCGCTCCGCAGGCTGTCACCGGCTTGCGTCGTGATGCCTTTGGCTGGCATCTGTACAGTGCCGCCGCGGGCTGGCAAGCGGTGCAGCTGCGCCCTGACAGCCTGGCCTTGCCGCTGCTGGTGGTGTTGCGCTATCGCTTGCCGGGCCAGCGCCTCAGTCGCGGGGCGTGCGTGCCGCGTGACGCGCTGGCGCCCGAGCAGCACCGGCGCCTGCGTTTGCGTCTGAAGTTCAGCCGGCGTCGCTGGGCGCAGCCTGGGGCGTCGGCGTCAGGATAGTGTCTCGGGCTTCGGCCAATTGCTCCGGGTAGTCGAGGGTGTAGTGCAGGCCGCGGCTTTCGTGGCGCTGCATGGCTGAACTGATGATCAGCTCGGCGACCAGGGCGAGGTTGCGCAGCTCGATCAGGTCGCGACTGACTTTATAGTTCGAATAGAACTCATCGATCTCGTCCAGCAGCAGTCGTACGCGATGCTGTGCGCGTTGCAGGCGTTTGTTGGTGCGCACGATACCGACGTAGTCCCACATGAACCGGCGCAGCTCGTCCCAGTTGTGGGCGATGATCACGTCTTCGTCCGAGTCGGTGACCTGGCTGGCATCCCAGCACGGCAGGCCGCTCGGCATGCTCACGCTGTCCAGTTGATCGGTGATGTCGGCGCAGGCGGAGCGGGCGTAAACGAAGCACTCCAGCAGCGAGTTGCTGGCCATGCGATTGGCACCATGCAGGCCGGTGAAGCTGGTCTCGCCGATGGCGTACAGGCCTGGCACGTCGGTGCGACCATGTTGATCGACCACCACGCCGCCGCAGGTGTAGTGCGCAGCAGGGACCACCGGAATGGCTTGCTTGGTGATGTCGATGCCGAAGCTCAGGCAGCGCTCGTAGACGGTGGGGAAGTGACTCTTGATGAACTCTGCGGGTTTGTGGCTGATGTCCAGGTAGACGCAGTCTATCCCCAGGCGCTTCATCTCGTGGTCGATGGCGCGGGCAACGATGTCGCGTGGTGCCAGTTCGGCGCGCTCATCGAAGCGCTGCATGAAGCGCTCGCCGTTGGGCAGCTTGAGCAGACCGCCTTCGCCGCGCACGGCCTCGGTGACCAGGAAGCTCTTGGCCTGCGGATGGTAGAGGCAAGTGGGGTGAAACTGGTTGAACTCCAGATTGCCTACGCGGCAGCCGGCGCGCCAGGCCATGGCGATGCCGTCGCCGCAGGCTCCATCCGGATTGCTGGTGTAGAGGTAGACCTTGGCGGCCCCGCCAGTGGCGAGAATCACGAAACGGGCGTTGAACGTGTCCACTTCGCCCTGCGCTCGGTCCAGTACATAGGCGCCCAGGCAACGCTCTCCGTCGAGGCCCAGTTTGCGCTCGGTGATCAGGTCCACCGCTACGCGTTGCTCCAGTAACTCGATGTTCGGGCGCTGTCGCGCCTGCTCCAACAGCGTATTGAATATCGCTGCGCCGGTAGCGTCGGCTGCGTGAATGATGCGTCGGTGGCTGTGGCCGCCTTCGCGGGTGAGGTGGAACTCGAAGCCACCGTCTTCGCGCGCGGTTTCATCGTCACGAGTAAAGGGAACGCCCTGGTCGATCAGCCACTGGATGGCTTCACGGCTGTGTTCTACCGTGAAGCGCACGGCGTCCTCGCGGCACAGGCCGGCGCCTGCATCGAGGGTGTCGGCGACGTGGGATTCGACCGTGTCGGTATCGTCCAGTACCGCCGCCACACCCCCTTGCGCCCAATAGGTCGAGCCATTGGCCAGGTTGCCTTTGCTCAAGACCGCGATGCGCAAGTGGGTAGGCAGGGTGAGGGCTAGGGTCAGGCCGGCGGCGCCGCTGCCGATAACCAGAACGTCGTGCTGGAAGTGTTGGCTCATGTCCGAGTTCCGCGTGAAAGCGAGCCCTAGTATATAGAGAGGGGCGGCGGCACAATAGGTGGCTTATGACCGACTGCAGTGCTCGGGAACTTTCTTAGTCGTTAAGGTTCCATAGAGGGTCGCCCATATAAGGGAGAGCGCTTGCGCGTGCCTGCATCCGAAGTAAGCGGAGGATGTGGAAATGAGCGGCGATAAGATTATTTGCGCACGCGAAAAAAGTTTCGTTTGCGCCATTCCTGGCAGAGAAAAGAAATCTCTGCGGGAAGCTTGCTTGGAGGGGAGAACTTTTGCGTAAGGCCCGAGTCTATCTTGGCAAGCTGATTCGCTTTTGGGCGCAGGCCTCCTTCAAGCCATATGAGGAGAGTGCATGCTAACCCAGGAAGATGATCAGCAGCTGGTCGAGCGAGTGCAGCGTGGTGACAAGCGCGCCTTCGATCTGTTGGTGCTGAAGTATCAGCACAAGATCCTCGGTTTGATCGTGCGATTCGTGCACGACACCCACGAGGCTCAGGATGTCGCTCAGGAAGCGTTTGTCAAAGCTTACCGAGCGCTTGGAAACTTTCGCGGTGACAGTGCGTTCTATACATGGCTGTACCGCATCGCCATCAACACGGCGAAGAATTATCTGGTTTCCCGCGGTCGGCGGCCGCCAGATAGTGATGTCAGTAGCGATGACGCGGAGTTCTACGACGGCGACCATGCCCTCAAGGACATCGAGTCACCGGAGCGGGCATTGCTGCGCGACGAGATCGAGGCCACCGTGCATCGAACCATCGCCCAGCTGCCGGACGATTTGCGCACAGCTCTGACTTTGCGCGAGTTCGAAGGTTTGAGTTACGAGGACATTGCCAGCGTCATGCAATGTCCGGTAGGTACGGTACGTTCGCGGATCTTCCGCGCACGTGAAGCAATTGATAAGTCCCTGCAACCTCTGTTGCAGGACGCCTAAGGCAGCGGCGACAGCCAAGAGAGGAACACCATGAGTCGTGAAACCCTGCAGGAATCGCTGTCCGCGGTGATGGATAACGAAGCGGACGAACTGGAACTGCGGCGTGTGCTCGCAGCCAGCGAGGAAGGCGAGCTGCGTGGCACCTGGTCACGTTATCAGATCGCCCGTGCAGCCATGCACCGTGAGTTGCTGGTGCCGCAATTGGACATCGCTTCTGCGGTTTCCGCGGCGCTAGCCGACGAGGCAGCGCCGGCCCGCAAGACGCCAATCTGGCGTAGTGTCGGGCGAGTGGCAGTGGCTGCATCGGTGACCGTTGCAGTGCTGGCGGGTGTGCGTTTCTACAATCAGGATGATTTGGCTGGCGCCCAACTGGCCCAGCAGGATGCTTCCCCGGTGCTCTCGGTGCCGCAGGTGCAAGGTCCTGCACTGCTGGCTGGTTACAACAGCAGCGAGGAAGTCGGCGAGCCAGCCAAGATTGGCACTGCCAGCTGGCATGAGCAGCGCCTGCCGAGCTACCTGCGTCAGCATGCGCAGGAAGCCGTGATGGGTGCAGGTGAAACTGCTCTGCCCTATGCTCGGGCTGCCAGCTTGGAAAACCGCTAAGCGCTGAGGAGTCACATGCGCGCGATTCCCCTCTACCTTCTCGGCGGTCTGCTGGCGTTGCCAGTACAGGCTGCCGAGGTGCAGGACTTGCTCGGACGCCTCGCTGCGGCTGAGCGTCAACAAAGCTTCCAGGGTACGTTCATCTATGAGCGCAACGGGAGTTTCTCCACCCACGCCGTTTGGCATCGCGTGGAGGAGGGGGGCGACGTTCGCGAGCGCCTTCTGCAGCTCGACGGTCCTGCCCAGGAAGTGCTGAAAGTCGACGGTCAGGCGCAGTGCGTCACCGGCGCTCTGGCCGATGAGATCAGTGAAGGGCAGGCATGGCCTGCTCGCCAGCTTGATGCCGAGCAGTTGAGCAACTGGTACGACATTCGCGTCGCGGGTCAATCGCGCATCGCCAACAGGCCGGCGGACGTGCTGGTGTTGGCTCCCAAGGATCAGCACCGGTATGGCTTCGAGTTGCATCTTGATCGGGAAACCGGTCTGCCGTTGAAGTCCCTGATGCTGAATGAGCGCGGTCAGCTTCTGGAGCGTTTCCAATTCGCCCAGCTGGATACCACGGCACCTGCCGAAAATGCGATGCAGCCGAGTTCCGCTTGTGTTCCGGTGCGTTTTCGTCAGGCTGAGAGCATGGCTGAGGGTAGTTGGCGATCGGACTGGTTGCCGCCAGGTTTCACCCTGACCACTGCGCAGTTGCGCCATGGGCCTTCCCCGGATGATTCCGTCACCTATTTGATGTACGGCGATGGTCTGGCTCGATTCTCGGTTTTTCTCGAGCCGCTGAAAGGTAGCGTTGTCGAAGATGCACGCAGCCAGCTTGGGCCGACCGTCGCCGTTTCGCGGCGCATGAGCACCGATTCCGGTGATGTGATGGTCACCGTGGTGGGTGAAATTCCTCTGGGTACTGCCGAACGCATTGCCTTGTCCATGCGTGCGGGAGTGCCTGCACAGGCTAGCCAATGATCGAAGAGCAGGGGCGTGTAGTGGCGCTCGAGCCCGGCGCCGTCTGGGTCGAAACGCTACGCAAGAGCACCTGCTCGAGTTGCTCGGCCAATGCGGCCTGCGGTCAAGGTCTGATGGACCGCCTGGGTGTTGGTCGACAGCGCGGTTACGTTCGCGCCCTCAGTCAGAAGCAGCTGGCAGTGGGCGATACCGTGGTTATCGGTGTGCGCGAAGACCTGCTGGTGCGTAGTTCGCTTCTGGTTTATCTGCTTCCTCTTCTTGGTCTGTTCGCCGCGTCGCTGCTGGCGGACGGTCTCGGTCTGCCTGAGCCTCTGGTGATTGTCGCCGGCCTGAGTGGTCTGTTTGTCAGTTGGCTGCTGGTTCGTTGGCGCGCTGCTCGTGTCGCCGAGAACCCCTCGTTGCAACCCGTTGTCCTACGTACGCTGCTGGCGCCGTTGCCAGTGGCGGGTTGAGTGTGTCCGAGTTTTACATGGGGAGTCGTAGTACGATGAGAAAACTCAAGTCCATTGCGCCGCTGCTGGCAGTTGCCCTGCTCTGGGGGCAAAGTCTGTTGGCCCAGGCCAGCCTGCCTGATTTCACCAATCTGGTAGAGGAAGCCTCGCCTGCGGTAGTCAATATCAGTACCCGCCAGAAGATGCCTGAGCGCGCGGTTGCCGGTCAGCCGGGGCTGCCTGATCTCGAGGGCTTGCCTCCGATGTTCCGCGAGTTCTTCGAGCGCAGCATTCCGCAGGCTCCGCGCAATCCCGGTGGTCGCCAGCGTGAGGCGCAGTCGCTGGGTTCCGGATTCATCATTTCGCCGGACGGCTACATCATGACCAACAATCATGTGGTCGCCGACGCCGACGAGATCATCGTGCGTCTATCCGATCGCAGTGAGCTCGAAGCCAAGCTGGTGGGTGCCGATCCGCGTAGCGATGTCGCGCTGCTCAAGGTCGAGGGCAAGGATTTGCCCGTGGTGCGTCTGGGCAAGGCTGATGATCTGAAGGTCGGTGAGTGGGTGCTGGCCATCGGTTCGCCGTTCGGCTTCGATCACTCGGTAACAGCCGGCATCGTCAGCGCCAAGGGGCGTAACCTGCCGAGCGACAGCTACGTGCCGTTCATTCAGACCGACGTGGCGATCAATCCGGGTAACTCCGGTGGCCCGCTGTTCAACCTGCAAGGTGAAGTCGTTGGGATCAACTCGCAGATCTTCACCCGTTCCGGTGGCTTCATGGGCTTGTCTTTCGCTATCCCGATGGAAGTGGCCATGCAGGTGGCCGATCAGCTCAAGGCTGACGGCAAGGTCACTCGCGGCTGGCTCGGCGTGGTGATTCAGGAAGTGAACAAGGATCTGGCCGAGTCCTTTGGTCTGGACAAGCCGGCTGGTGCGCTGGTCGCGCAGGTGCTGGAAGATGGGCCGGCGGACAAGGGCGGCCTGCAGGTCGGTGACGTCATCCTCAGTCTCAACGGCAAGCCGATCATCATGTCGGCAGACCTGCCGCACCTGGTCGGTGGCCTGAAGCCGGGCGAGAAGGCCGAGCTGGATGTCGTGCGTGATGGTTCGCGCAAGAAGCTCAACGTCACCGTCGGTACGCTGCCGGAGGAAGGCCAGGAGCTGGCGTCATCCGACTCGGCGCAGGGTGGCGAGCGTAGCAACAACCGTCTGGGCGTCACCGTAGTGGAGCTGACCGCCGAACAGAAGAAAGGTCTCGACCTGAAAGGCGGTGTGGTGGTCAAGGAAGTGCTCAACGGCCCTGCTGCCATGATCGGCCTGCGTCCGGGTGACGTGATCACTCATCTGAACAACCAGGCCATCGACTCCACCAACACCTTCAGTCAGGTGGCGCAGGAACTGCCGAAGAATCGTTCGGTGTCCATGCGTGTGCTGCGTCAGGGGCGTGCCAGCTTCATCACGTTCAAGTTGGCTGAGTAATACCGGCAACACTGAAGAGGGGCGCTTTCAAGCGCCCCTCTTCGTATCTGCCCTGCGCTGCGCGGACGTGACGCGGTCGCGAGGGATCGGGTACAATCCGCGGCTATTTTCGGCAAGCGTCTTGCCCGTGCCCTCTTCGAGTGTTGATCTGTGAGTGACCTGAGTCATATCCGCAATTTTTCCATCATTGCCCACATTGACCACGGCAAGTCCACCTTGGCTGACCGTTTCATTCAAATGTGCGGCGGCCTCACCGCGCGTGAAATGGAGGCGCAGGTCCTGGATTCCATGGACCTGGAGCGTGAGCGCGGTATCACCATCAAGGCCCACAGCGTCACGCTTCACTACAAGGCGCAAGACGGCAAGACCTACCAACTGAACTTCATCGATACCCCCGGGCACGTCGACTTCACCTATGAGGTCAGCCGTTCCCTGGCCGCCTGCGAAGGCGCGCTGCTGGTGGTCGATGCCGGTCAGGGCGTCGAGGCGCAGTCGGTCGCCAACTGCTACACCGCCATCGAGCAGGGCCTGGAGGTCATGCCGGTGCTGAACAAGATGGACCTGCCGCAGGCCGATCCGGATCGCGTCAAGGACGAGATCGAGAAGATCATCGGCATCGACGCCACTGACGCGGTGGCGTGCAGCGCCAAGAGCGGCATGGGCGTGGACGAGGTGCTCGAGCGCCTGGTGCATACCATCCCCGCGCCGGTCGGCGAGATCGATGCGCCGCTGCAGGCGCTGATCATCGACTCCTGGTTCGATAACTACCTGGGCGTGGTGTCGCTGGTGCGCGTGCGCCAGGGGCGTGTGAAGAAGGGCGACAAGATTCTGGTCAAGTCCACCGGCAAGGTGCACCTGGTCGACAGCGTCGGCGTCTTCACCCCGAAACACACCGCGACTGCCGATCTCAAGGCGGGTGAAGTGGGCTTCATCATTGGCAGCATCAAGGATATTCACGGTGCGCCGGTCGGTGACACCCTGACGCTGTCCTCGACGCCTGAGGTCGAAGTGCTGCCTGGCTTCAAGAAGATCCAGCCGCAGGTCTACGCGGGTCTGTTCCCGGTCAGCTCCGATGATTTCGAGGACTTCCGCGATGCTCTGCAGAAGCTGACCCTGAACGACTCGTCGCTGCAGTACGCGCCGGAGAGCTCCGATGCGCTGGGCTTCGGCTTCCGTTGCGGCTTCCTCGGCATGCTGCACATGGAAATCATCCAGGAGCGCCTGGAGCGCGAGTACGACCTGGACCTGATCACCACTGCGCCGAGCGTGATCTACGAGATCGAACTCAAGACCGGTGAAACCATCACCGTCGACAACCCCTCCAAGCTGCCGGACGCCGCGGCGGTCGCCGATTTCCGCGAGCCGATCGTCACCGCGACCATCCTGGTTCCGCAGGAGCATCTGGGTAACGTCATCACTCTGTGCATCGAGAAGCGTGGCGTACAGCGCGACATGCAGTTCCTCGGCAGCCAGGTGCAGGTGCGTTACGACATGCCGATGAACGAAGTGGTGCTGGACTTTTTCGACCGCTTGAAGTCGACCAGCCGCGGTTATGCGTCGCTGGACTATCATTTCGATCGCTACCAGTCTGCCAATCTGGTCAAACTGGACGTACTGATCAATGGTGACAAGGTCGATGCCCTGGCATTGATCGTGCACCGTGATAACGCAGCCTATAAAGGGCGTGCGTTGACCGAGAAGATGAAGGAACTGATTCCTCGGCAGATGTTCGATGTGGCGATCCAGGCAGCCATTGGCGGCCAGATCATCGCGCGGACCACTGTCAAGGCGCTCAGAAAGAACGTACTGGCCAAATGTTACGGTGGCGACGTGAGCCGTAAGAAGAAGCTGCTCGAGAAGCAGAAGGCCGGTAAGAAACGCATGAAGCAGGTCGGTAACGTGGAAATTCCACAAGAAGCCTTCCTTGCTGTGCTCAGGTTGGATAGCTAAGGCTCTATGTCGATCAATTTCCCGCTTCTGTTGGTTATCGCGGTCGCCGTTTGCGGCTTCCTGGCCCTGATCGATCTGATTCTGCTGGCTCCGCGCCGCCGTGCGGCGATTGCGGCGTACCAGGGGCGGGTCGACGATCCCGACGACCGGGTGCTGGAGCGCCTGAGCAAGGAGCCCTTGCTGGTCGAGTACGGCAAGTCCTTCTTCCCGGTGCTGGCCATCGTGCTGGTATTGCGTTCGTTCCTGGTCGAGCCGTTCCAGATTCCTTCCGGGTCGATGAAGCCGACCCTGGAAGTGGGTGATTTCATCCTGGTGAACAAGTTCGCCTACGGCATTCGCCTGCCGGTGATCGATCAGAAGATCATCGAGGTGGACAACCCGCAGCGCGGCGATGTCATGGTGTTCCGCTACCCCAGCGATCCGAGCATCAACTACATCAAGCGTGTGGTGGGTCTGCCGGGCGACCGCATCGAGTACACCCAGGGCAAGCGCCTGTTGATCAATGGAGAGCCGGTCGCCGAGAAGCTGATTGGCGAAGAGCCTGGCAGCCTGGGCAGCGCGACGCTCTATCAGGAGCGTCTGGGCCAGGTCGAGCACACCATCCGCAAGGAAATGACCCGCATGCGCCGCGACCCTGGCGGCCAGTGGGTGGTGCCTGAAGGGCACTACTTCATGATGGGCGACAACCGTGACAATTCCAACGACAGCCGTTACTGGCGTGATCGTCATATCCCTCAGGAGCTGTGGGGCATGGTCCCGGACGATCATATCGTCGGCAAGGCCTTCGCCATCTGGATGAGCTGGCCGGAGCCCAAGACCAGCAATCTGCCCAACTTCTCTCGGGTCGGCCTGATTCATTGAGCACTGGCGCGCTGTTCAATACAGCGCCGCAGGCTATAAATAGTCTACGCCGCAAGGCTTCAACTAGACCGTCTATTGGGGATACACATGACTTTCGCGCGCTCGCAGCAGGGGCTTTCGATTCTGGGTTGGCTGGTGGTTCTGGCCGTGGTGGCGTTCTTCGCCAGTACGGCGTTCAAGGTGCTGCCGCATTACCTGGACTACATGTCCATGGAGAAGATCATCACTTCGGTGGAAACCGACAAGGCGGCGGACGTGCGTACCGTTGGTGAGTTTTACAACCACGTCAGCAAGGGCATGCAGGTCAACAACATTCGTGACCTGAACATGCGCGACGCTCTGCAGGTCAAGGTGGAGAACAATGAGTTTCTGGTCCACCTCAAATATGAAAAACGCGAGCCACTGATCGAGAACCTCGACCTGGTGGTGAATTTCGACAAAGAATTTCGTGTACGGATGCCGTGACTGCCAATCTGTCCCGCCTCGAGCGCAAGCTCGGCTATAGCTTCAAGGACCAGGATCTGATGGTCCTGGCTCTGACCCATCGCAGTTTCGCCGGCCGCAACAATGAGCGGCTGGAATTTCTCGGTGATGCCATCCTCAACTTCGTAGCCGGTGAGGCGCTGTTCGAGCGCTTCCCGCAGGCCCGTGAAGGCCAGTTGTCGCGCCTGCGCGCACGCCTGGTCAAGGGCGAGACGCTGGCCGTTCTGGCGCGCGGTTTCGAGCTGGGCGAATACCTGCGCCTGGGCTCCGGTGAACTGAAAAGCGGCGGTTTTCGTCGCGAGTCGATCCTGGCCGATGCGCTCGAAGCGCTGATCGGCGCCATCTATCTGGATGCCGGTATGGATGCCGCGCGCGAGCGTGTGCTGGACTGGTTGACCGGCGAGCTGAATGGCCTGACCCTGGTCGACACCAACAAGGATCCGAAAACGCGTCTGCAGGAGTTTCTCCAGTCGCGTGCCTGCGAGCTGCCTCGTTACGAGGTGGTGGACGTTCAGGGCGACCCGCACTGCCGAACCTTCATGGTCGAGTGCCAGGTGTCCCTGCTCAATGAAAAGACCCTGGGCCAGGGCGGCAGCCGGCGTATCGCCGAGCAGGTCGCTGCGGCTGCGGCACTGATCGCCCTTGGGGTGGAGAATGGCAATGACTGATGCACCTGTGACCCGTTGCGGCTACGTCGCCATCGTCGGCCGGCCCAACGTGGGCAAGTCGACGCTGCTCAACCACATCCTCGGGCAGAAGCTGGCGATTACCTCGCGCAAGCCACAGACCACCCGCCACAACATGCTTGGGATCAAGACCGAGGGCGAGATCCAGGCCGTCTACGTCGATACGCCCGGTCTGCACAAGCACAATGACAAGGCGCTCAACCGCTACATGAACCGCAGCGCCACCACGGCGCTGAAGGACGTCGATGTCGTGGTGTTCGTGGTCGACCGCATGCGCTGGACCGATGAGGATCAGCTGGTGCTGGAGAAGGTGCAGCACGTCAAGTGCCCGATTCTGCTGGCGGTGAACAAGGCGGATCGCCTGGAAGACAAGAGCGAGCTGCTGCCGCACCTGAACTGGCTGGCCGAGCAACTGCCGCAGGCCGAGATCGTGCCGATCTCCGCGTTGCAGGGGCAGAACCTCGATACCCTGGAGAAACTGGTGGGTGAGCACCTGCCGGAGTCCGAGCATTTCTATCCGGAAGATCAGATCACCGACCGCTCCAGCCGCTTCCTGGCTGCCGAGCTGATTCGCGAAAAGATCATGCGCCAGCTCGGTGCCGAGTTGCCGTACCAGATCACCGTGGAGATCGAGGAATTCAAGCAGGAAGGTCGCATCCTGCACATCCACGGCCTGATCCTGGTGGAGCGCGACGGGCAGAAGAAGATCATCATCGGCGACAAGGGCGAGCGCATCAAACGCATCGGCCAGGACGCGCGCAAGGACATGGAGACCATGTTCGACTCCAAGGTGATGCTCAACCTCTGGGTCAAGGTCAAAGGCGGCTGGTCCGATGACGAGCGCGCCCTGCGTTCACTGGGTTATCTGGATCTGTAGGGTTCGCTTCGCGCACCTTCTCATGACCTTATCCAGGCGGTTGCCATCTTCATGACTCACGCCGCCTACGTACTGCATAGCCGCCCCTACAAGGAAAGCAGCGCCCTGGTGGACTTCTTCACCACGCAGGGGCGTTTGCGCGCGGTGCTGCGCGCCGCGCGCGGCAAGGTCGGCAGTATTGCCCGGCCATTCGCGCCGCTTGAACTGGAACTGCGCGGGCGTGGTGAACTGAAGACCGTCGGCCGTCTGGAAAGCGCCGGTATCCCGCTACTGCTGAGTGGTGAGGCGCTGTTTTCCGGACTCTATCTCAATGAACTGCTGATCCGCCTGCTGCCGGTCGAGGATCCCCATCCGCTGATGCTCGAGCACTATGGCCTGACCTTGCAGGCGCTGGCCGCTGGTCGGCCACTGGAGCCATTGCTGCGTGCATTCGAATGGCGCCTGCTGGGCGAGCTGGGCTATGGTTTCGCCCTGGATCGTGACCAGCATGATCAGCCCATCGACCCAACGGCACTGTATCGCTGGCAGCAGGACATCGGCCTGGTGCCGGTGATACAACTGCAGCCCGGAGTTTTCCAAGGCCGGGAACTGCTGGCCATGGCCGAAGCCGACTGGCAGACGCCGGGCGCGCTGGCTGCGGCCAAGCGCCTGATGCGTCAGGCACTGGCACCCCATCTCGGCGGCAGACCCTTGGTCAGCCGCGAACTTTTCATGACGCTCAAGGAGTCCAAGCGTGACTGAGGCCAATCGTATTCTGCTCGGCGTGAACATCGACCACGTCGCCACCCTGCGCCAGGCTCGCGGCACGCGCTACCCGGACCCGGTCAAGGCTGCGCTGGACGCCGAAGAGGCCGGCGCAGATGGCATCACCGTGCACCTGCGCGAAGACCGCCGGCACATTCAGGATCGCGATGTGCGCGTGCTGGCCGACGTACTGCAGACGCGTATGAACTTCGAGATGGGCGTGACCGATTTCATGCTCGGTTTCGCCGAGCAGATTCGTCCTGCGCATGTCTGCCTGGTGCCGGAAACCCGCCAGGAGCTGACCACCGAAGGTGGCCTGGACGTGGCCGGGCAGGAGGCGCGCATTGCCGCGGCGGTGGAGCGTCTGTCACTGGCCGGTTGCGAAGTTTCCCTGTTCATCGACGCCGAGGAGCGCCAGATCGAGGCGGCCATGCGTGTCGGCGCCCCTGCCATCGAACTGCACACCGGGCGCTACGCCGATGCTCATACGGCAGAGGAGGCGGCGCAGGAGCTGGCGCGCATTCGTGATGGCGTCATCTGCGGTCTGAACCATGGCCTGATCGTCAATGCCGGCCATGGCCTGCACTACCACAATGTCGAGGCAGTGGCGGCGATCATGGGGATCAACGAGCTGAACATTGGTCATGCGCTGGTTTCCCACGCCTTGTTCGTTGGCTTCAAGCAGGCGGTGGCGGAGATGAAGGCGCTGATCGTCGCAGCGGCCGAACGCGGCTAATGGCAGGCGCGCACTGCCTCGCATAACGTATGTCGCCGATCAACTCTCGCTCGGACGCTGACTTCTCGTAGGGCGTGCTGCGCGCACCAAGCAGGCACCGCGGTATTCCCGGTGCGCACGGCGCACCCACTTAGTCTTGCGCGAAGGCCTGGATCATCTGCGTGGCGAGCGCCGTGATGGCATCGTTGCTCGAGTGACCGCGAATCAGCTTGATATGGTAATTGCCCAGTGGCGGCAGGCCGTGCTCAGCACTCAGGCGGCGTAGCGGTGGTTTGACCAGGCTACGCGGGAAGGGGGCGATGGCCAGGTCTGCGGTCATCGCCGCTTCCTGGCCGGCACACTGTTCGCAGGAATAGGCGATACGGTAGTTCATGCCTTGCCGATCCAGTGCATCGAGTGCCGTTCGCCGCCAGGGGCAACCAGGGCTGGCCAGGGCCAGTGGCAAGGGCGAACGCTGTATGGCCAGGCCTCCTTCACGTCCAGCCCAGACCAGTTCCTCGGTATAGATGATTTCGCCGCGCGAGTCGTCCAGACCATCGTTGCCGGCGTTGATCAAGGTCAGATCCAGCTCGCCGGCATCCAGCTTGGCCACCAGCTCCACGCTGCGTCCGACGTTAACCTCGACCTCCACGGCCGGATGGCTGCGGGCGAACAGGGTCAATACGCCGGGCAGCACGCGGTCGCCGATATCGTTCGGTGTACCAAAGCGCACGCGGCCGGTCAGTGCCGGGGTCAGAAAGCGGGATACCGCTTCTTCGTTGAGCTTGAGCAGGCGCCTGGCGTAACCCAGCAGCATCTCGCCCTCTGAGGTCAGTTGCACACGCCTGGCTTCACGGGTGAACAGGCGCTGGCCGAGGGTTTCCTCCAGGCGCTTGATCTGCAGGCTGATGGCCGCCGTGCTGCGAAACACCTGTGCAGCCGTGCGAGTAAAGCTGCCGCTGTCGGCGATGGCGACGAAGGTGCGCAGTACATCGCTTTCGAGAAGCGGCAAGACGGAGGGAGCTGGCGCGTTCATAATCGTTAAATATTTCTTAACTCATTGTTTGGTATTTGTCGTTTGATTGAACGATAGGCGCGTTTCATTCTGAGCGCAAGCCCGGTACGGACCGGCAGTGCAGAGGGAGGAAAAGCCATGAAAAGTTCGAATCATCACGACAAGACGCGTCCAGTCATGCCCGCGTTCTACATGCCGGCCATGTGGCCGCTGGATCTGCAGAACGCCATCGTCGACTGGATCGGCGCCTGGTTCTGGCGCCGCCGCATGCGCCGCCTGCTGGCACAGGACATCGAGGGCCGAATTCGCCTGGGCGGCGCCCGTGGCGTGGTCGCGCAGGGGGCGGGTGAACCGCTGCGCTCGATCGCGCAGCGGCGGGCACGTTGGCTGCGACCGCAGGGCGGGTGCAACCGGCCGCAATGAAGGTTACGGCTTGCGCGCCACCAGCACGGCGCGGGTCGGTGCCGGCAGGCCTTCGATGGTGCGGCTATGGTCCGCCGGATCGAGGAACTCCGGCAGCGACTGGAAGCGCATCCACTCGGTGGCGCGTTGCTCCTCCACCGAGGTGGCGCTGACGTCGACGCAGCGCACGTCCTCGAAACCGGCGCGGCGCAGCCAGCGCTCCAGCGCCGGTACCGAGGGCAGGAACCAGACGTTGCGCATCTGCGCGTAACGGTCTTCCGGCACCAGCACCTGTTCGGCATCGCCTTCGACCACCAGGGTTTCCAGCACCAGTTCGCCACCCTTGACCAGGGCATCCTTGAGGTCGAGCAGGTGGTCGATGGGTGAGCGACGGTGGTACAGCACGCCCATGGAAAACACCGTGTCGAAGCCCTGCAACTTGGCTGGCAGTTCCTCGAAGGCCAGTGGCAGGTGCCACACCGGTTGCTCCGGCAGGTAGCGCTTCATGGCCAGGAACTGGCAGAGGAACAGCCAGTTGGGGTCGATGCCGACCACGCTATCTGCGCCTGCGCCAAGCATGCGCCACATGTAGTAGCCGTTGCCGCAACCGACATCGAGAATGCGCTTGCCGGTCAGGTCCAGGTGCGGGGCGACGCGTTGCCATTTCCAGTCCGAGCGCCATTCGGTGTCGATGTGCACGCCGAACAGCTCGAACGGGCCCTTGCGCCAGGGGATCAGGCCTTGCAGGGCGGTTTTCACCTGGGCGCGAGTAGCCTCGTCGCAGGCGCCGCCAAAGGCGAAGCGCTGAGCCAGTTGCACCTCGCTCACCGGCAGCTCTGGCAGTGCCTGGACGGCGCCGTACCAGCGCGCCAGATCGCCGTGACCGATGGCCAGCTTGGCATCGAGTTGTCCGGGCAGCTCGCATGTCCAGTCCTGCAGCGGGGTACCGGCCAGTTGCGCCTGCAGGGCGTCGAGGTCCAGATCGCGCATCATGGCAGGGCCACCAGCGAGGCGAAGTTCAGGCACTGGAACCAGGGCAGCACTTTGCTGAAGCCGGCCGCCAGCAGGCGCTCGCGGTGCTGCTGGAGGCTGTCGGGCAGCATCACTTTCTCGATGGCACTGCGTTTCTGCGCGATTTCCAGTTCGCTGTAGCCATTGGCGCGCTTGAAGGCGACATGCAACTCGGTGAGCAATTCGTGCTCGGCGGCGTCCTCGAAGCGCAGCTTCTCCGAGAGAATCAGCGCGCCACCGGGCAGCAGAGCCTGGCGAATGCGCGTGAGCAGCTCCAGGCGCCGCTCCGGCGGAATGAATTGCAGGGTGAAGTTGAGGGTCACCAGTGAGGTGGGCTGCAGGTCGAGGGTGAGAATGTCGGCCTCGATCACCTGCACCGGCAGCAGCTCCTGGAACATGGCGTCCTGGGCATGCAGGTATTCGCTGCAGCGGGCGACCATGGCCGGCGAGTTGTCCACGGCGATCACCTTGCAGCCATCGACGCGTACGTGGCGGCGCAGCGCCTGGGTCACTGCACCGAGCGAGGCGCCGAGATCGTACAGGGTGGTCTGCGGCTGGGCGAACTGGCCGGCGAGCACGCCGATGTTCTCGACGATGGTCGGGTAGCCGGGCACCGAGCGCTTGATCATGTCGGGGAACACCCGTACCACGTCCTCGTTGAAGACGAAGTCGGGCACCTCGGGCAGAGGCTGGGCGAATAGGCGATCGGGTTCTTGGCTCACGGCGTTCGCAACAGGTAGCGGAAAAGGCCGGCATTTTAGCCAAGTGCGACGCAACAGTCAGGCGCTGTTGCTACGTTCGAAGGCCGAGGCAGCGATGCCCCACTGGCCGAGCCAGTAGGTGAGGATGATGGCGTAGGGCGCGGCGTCGAAGCTGGCGACGAAGCGGTCGATGCCAATCAGGCTGTCGGAGAGCACGAACAGTGCCGCGCCAACAGCGGCGAGCCAGGTGGATCGGGGCTGCAGATGCGGGTGGCCGATGCGGGCCAGGGCGCGCCAGAGCATCAGGCAGATCGCCGTCGCGTAGCAGGCCACCGGAATCAGCAGCTCGCCCAGGCCACTGCTGGCCAGTATGGCGAACATCGCGCCGCCGGCGATCAGCGCCAGCAGCAGGGCGGGCAGGGCTGGTTGCCGGCTGTCGGAGATGTAGGCGCGCAGGTAGGCCAGATGGCCGAGCAGGAAGGCGCCGAGGCCAAACACGAACAGGTCTTGCGGCCAGTCCAGCAGAATGTCGCCGGCCAGGGAAAACACCAGGCCGATGCCGATCCAGTGACGGTAGGTGCCGGCCGGTGCCTGGCGCAGCCAGAGCAAGAGGGCGATCACCGGGATGCCCTTGGTCAGCAGGCTGAGCTGCGCATCGCCGGTGATCCGGCCGTAGAGAAATAGCGCAGCACCCGCCAGGCCGAGCAGCAACCAACGCATGACAAGATTCCCTTCGTTATTGGAATGGCGCGACTATGCCCAGTGAGTGCACGGCTGCCAATGCGAGGGGTGCCAAATCGAGTGACGGATTGTGCCGCCACTCGACGCCTTCGGTCGTATTGGGCAACTTAGGCGTTCGTCGAGGAGAAGCGCATGTCGATATCGCCACCTGTCACCGATCTGATCGAGCGGCTGTACCGCGAAGAGTCGCGCCGGGTGCTGGCCACCCTGATTCGCCTGCTCGGCGATTTCGACCTGGCCGAGGAGGCACTGCACGAGGCGTTTCGCAGCGCGGTCGAGCAGTGGCCGCGCGAGGGCGTGCCGGACAACCCGCGTGCCTGGCTGGTGTCTGCCGGGCGTTTTCGCGCCATCGACAGTCTGCGCCGGCAGCGTCGCCTGCAGCCGCTGGATGAGCTGGCCGAGTGGCCGGACGAGCGCAGCATCGAAGACGGCGAGCTGCTCGAGGACGACCGTCTGCGCCTGATTTTCACCTGCTGTCACCCGGCGCTGGCCAGCGATGCTCAGGTGGCGTTGACCTTGCGTGAGGTCTGCGACCTGACCACCGAGGAGATCGCCCGGGCCTTCCTCTCCAGTCCCTCGACCCTGGCCCAGCGTATCGTGCGCGCCAAGGCGAAGATTCGCGATGCGCGCATTCCTTACGAGGTGCCAGGGCGCAGCGAGCTGCCGGAGCGCCTGGAGGCGGTGTTGCGGGTTGTGTATCTGGTGTTCAACGAAGGCTATTTCGCCAGCTCCGGCGATTCACTGACGCGCAGTCAGCTGTCCGATGAAGCCATTCGTCTCGGCCGCTTGTTGCTGGAGTTGCTGCCCGAGCCGGAGGTGCAGGGGCTATTGGCGCTGATGCTGCTGCACGAGTCGCGTCGTGCGGCGCGCAGCGCAGCCGATGGCGAAGTGATTTTGCTGGAGGCTCAGGATCGCCGCCTGTGGAGCCGTGAGCTGATCGCCGAGGGCGAGGCCCTGGTATTGCAGGCGCTGCATTCGCGGCGTTTTGGCCCCTACAGCCTGCAGGCAGCGATTGCCGCCGTGCATGCCGAAGCCGCCAGTCTGGAACAAACCGATTGGGCGCAGATCGTCGGCCTGTATGACGAACTGCTGCGTCTGAATCCATCACCTGTGATCGAACTCAACCGCGCCGTGGCCCTGGCCATGCACGAGGGCGAGGAGGTCGGGCTGAGGGAGATCGAGCGCCTGCTGGCCAGCGGCGAGCTGGACGCTTACCACCTGCTGCATGCTGCACGGGCCGACCTGTTGCGGCGGCTGGGGCGCAACGATCAGGCGATTGCAGCCTATCGCCAGGCCCTGGCATTGGCGCAGCAGGGAGCAGATCGGCAGTTTCTGCAGCGGCGACTGGAGGAGTTGGGTAGCCCGTAGCAGGCACCGCGCTGTGCACCAAGGGTGCGCAGCGCGGTGCGCCTTACGAACGCTGAGGCTATGTCAGCCCGCCACCAGGATGCGGATCGCTTCCAGGCGCAGAGCGGCCTTGTCGAACATCGCCAGGCTCTGCTCGCGTTGCTCGCGCAGGGCCTCGATCTCGCTGTCACGCACGCTCGGGTTGACCGCGCGCAAGGCGACCAGGCGCGCCAGTTCCTCGTCCAGTTCGGCGATCAGGCGGCGCTTGGCCTGACTCACGCGCTCGACATGGCGCGGCAGGATCTTGGTTTCGGCATCGTTGATCTGCTTGGCCAGCACGTCGCGCTGGGCCTGGACGAACTTGTTGGCGCTGGCGCGCGGCACGCTTTCGAGCTGGTCGTTGAGCGTCTCGAAGCCGACCTTCGCCGCCAGGTCGTTGCCGTTGGCATCGAGCAGGCAGCGCAGCGCCGCCGGCGGCAGGAAGCGGCCCAGCTGCAGCTTGCGCGGGCCGACCACTTCACTGACGTAGAGCAGTTCGAGCAGCACGGTGCCGGGCTTGAGCGCCTTGTTCTTGATCAGCGCCACGGCGGTGTTGCCCATCGAGCCGGACAGCACCAGATCCATGCCGCCCTGCACCATGGGGTGCTCCCAGGTGAGGAACTGCATGTCCTCGCGGGCCAGGGCCTGGTCGCGGTCGTAGGTGACGGTGACCGCCTCGTCGTCGCCCAGGGGGAAGCTGGCGTCCAGCATCTTCTCGCTGGGGCGCAGGATCAGGGCGTTGTCGGAGTGGTCTTCGCTGTCGATGCCGAAGGCGTTGAACAGCTCTTCCATGTAGATCGGCAGGGTGAACTGGTCGTCCTGTTCGAGGATCGCCTCGACCAGCGCCTCGCCTTCGCCGGCGCCGCCAGAGTTCAGTTCCAGCAGACGGTCACGGCCGCTGTGCAGCTCGCCTTCCAGGCGGATGCGCTCGGCGGTGGCCTCGTCGACCAGTTGCTGCCACTCGCCGTCGTCGGCGTTCTCCAGCATCGGCAACAGGCGCGGGCCAAACTGGTGCTGCAGGGCGTTGCCGGTCGGGCAGGTGGCGAGGAAGGCATTCAGCGCCTGGTGGTACCACTGGAACAGGCGCTCTTGCGGGCTGTTCTCCAGGTACGGCACGTGCAGCTGGATGCGGTGTTTCTGGCCGATACGGTCGAGACGACCGATGCGCTGCTCGAGCAGGTCCGGGTGGGCCGGCAGGTCGAACAGCACCAGATGATGGGCGAACTGGAAGTTGCGACCTTCGGAACCGATCTCGGAGCAGATCAACACCTGCGCGCCGAATTCCTCGTCGGCGAAGTAGGCCGCGGCGCGATCACGCTCGAGGATGCTCATGCCCTCGTGGAACACCGTGGCCGGGATGCCGGAGCGCACGCGCAGGGCATCTTCCAGGTCCAGCGCGGTCTCGGCGTGGGCGCAGATCACCAGCACCTTGAACTTCTTGAGCATCTTCAGGGTGTCGATCAGCCATTCGACGCGCGGGTCGATGCGCCACCAGCGTTGTTCGTCGTCGATGTCTTCCTGCGCCTGATAGCTGACTTCCGGGTACAGCTCGGCGTGTTCGCCCAGCGGTAGCTCCAGGTATTCATCGGGGCTCGGCAGCGGGTAGGGGTGCAGCTCGCGCTCGGGGAAGCCCTGCACCGCAGCGCGGGTGTTGCGGAACAGCAGGCGGCCGGTGCCGTGGCGGTCGAGCAGTTCGCGCACCAGGCGCGCGCGCGCGTCTTCGTCACCGCCATCGATGGCATCGAGCAGTTCGCGACCTTCATCACCGAGGAAACCACCTATGGCATCGCGCGCCTGGGCGCTGAGCTTGCCCTGGTCGAGCAGCTCCTGCACCGCTTCGGCGACCGGACGGTACTGGCTGCTTTCGGCGCGGAAGGCTTGCAGGTCGTGGAAACGGTTGGGGTCGAGCAGGCGCAGACGGGCGAAGTGGCTGTCCTGGCCGAGCTGTTCGGGGGTGGCGGTGAGCAGCAGTACGCCGGGGATGACTTCGGCCAGTTGCTCGACCAGGCGGTACTCGCGGCTGGCCTGTTCCGGGTGCCACACCAGGTGGTGCGCTTCGTCGACCACCAGCAGGTCCCAGCCGGCGGCGAACAGTGCGTCCTGGGCCTTCTCGTCGTCCTTCAGCCACTCCAGGGCGACCAGCGCCAGCTGGCAGTCCTCGAAGGGGTTGCTGGCGTCGCTTTCCATGAAGCGTTCGGCGTCGAACAGGGCCACGTCGAGGTTGAAGCGCCGGCGCATTTCCACCAGCCACTGGTGCTGCAGGTTTTCCGGTACCAGGATCAGCACGCGGCTGGCGCGACCGGAGAGCAGCTGGCGATGGATCACCAGGCCGGCTTCGATGGTCTTTCCCAGGCCCACTTCGTCGGCCAGCAGTACGCGCGGGGCGATGCGGTCAGCCACTTCGCGGGCGATATGCAACTGGTGGGCGATCGGTTGGGCACGTACACCGCCAAGGCCCCAGAGCGAGGACTGCAGCAGGCGACTGTTGTGTTCCAGGCTGTGGTAGCGCAGGGCGAACCAAGCCAGCGGATCGATCTGGCCGGCGAACAGGCGGTCGCTGGCCAGGCGGAACTGGATGAAGTTCGACAGCTGGGTTTCCGGCATGGTCACCGGCTGATGCTGGGCATTGAGGCCGTGGTAGACCATCAGGCCGTCGATGTCCTCGACCTCCTGCACGGTGAGCTTCCAGCCCTCGAAATGGGTGATCTCGTCACCCGGGGCGAAGCGCACGCGGGTCAGGGGGGCATTGCGCGTGGCGTACTGACGGGTTTCGCCGGTGGCCGGGTAGAGCACGGTGAGCAGGCGGCCATCCTCGGCGAGGATAGTTCCCAGACCCAATTCCGCTTCGCTGTCACTGATCCAGCGTTGCCCCGGTTGATACTGCGCCATGCCTGTCTCCCGCGTGAAAAAGCCGGCTATGGTAACGGATGCCGAGCCGCCACCAAAGCGCTCGTGGCACTATCGGTGTGTCCGTCAGTCGAAAGTGTAGCGAGCGCGCCCTCAAGTCGCGTTTCGCGGGGCCGACAGCCTGACCAAAGGAGGTGCTGTTCATGCTGCCACCGATCCCCCATAGCCTGGTGCCGGTCACGGCCACGCAGGACGTGGTCAAGCCCAAGCCCGAGATTCCGCCGGTGACGCCTGCCGAGGGCAGTGCCAAGGAAAGTGCGCTGAGCCTGGACAAACGTCACCCGCAGGAAACCGAGGAGCTGCTGCGCGAAGAACAGCGCCGCCGCCAGCGGCGCGGCTATACCCCCGAGCAACTGGCCGAGGCCGAGCCGGAGGAGATGCAGGAAGCGCTGGGTGACCTGCCGAGACAGGGGCTTTGGGTGGATGTGGAAGTCTGAGACACTCCTTTCATTCTCTTTCTCGTAGATCGTCATGCTGTTCGCCGACCCCTTGCCCACACTCGCCGATGCCGAGCTGGATTACCTGCCCAGCTGGGTCGAGCCCGCGTGCGCCGACAGCTGGCTGCAGGCGCTGGTCGAGCAGACGCCCTGGCAGCAGCCGCAGCTGTTCATCCATGGCCGCTATCACCGAACCCCTCGGCTGACCGCCTGGTACGGCGATGCAGAGGCCCGCTATCGCTATTCGGGCAAGGTGCATCAGCCGCTGCCGTGGACGCCGCTGCTCGACGAGATTCGTCAGCGGGTCATCGCCGAGGTGGGGCAGCCGCTCAACGCCGTGCTGCTCAACTATTACCGCGACGGTCAGGACTCCATGGGCTGGCACAGCGATGCCGAGCCGGAGTTGGGGCCTGATCCGCTGATCGCCTCGCTCAACCTGGGCGGCAGCCGGCGTTTCGATTTGCGCCGCGTGGGCAGCACGCGCATCGGGCACTCGCTGACGCTCGAGCATGGCTCGCTACTGGTCATGCGCGGGCCGACCCAGCATCATTGGCAACATCAAGTGGCGAAGACGCGCCAAGCCTGCGCGCCGCGCCTGAATCTGACCTTTCGCCTGATCCGGTTTCCGCTATGAGCAATGACGACAAGCTGATCGACTTCGCCGCCGAGCGCGACAAGCGCATCCACGACCTCAACGACAAGCGCCTCAACGAGATGCGCCAGGTCTTCGAGCAGGTGTTGCCGCTGGGCAAGGCCAAGAAGAAGTCCAAGAGCAAGCCCAAGAAGCGCTGAGCGCGCCTGCATTCCCCCGCTGCAGCGGTCGTTCGGCCGCGCCTCCAGCTTCGTACCCCCTCGATTTCTTGACCTGGATCAGTATTGCTCCTGACCCGGTCGCGCCTGCTCGCCGACCATTGATCCAGATCAATTTTCCCGCCGCCCGCGCTGATAACGTGAAGCCATCCCAGACAGACAGGCACAACAGGAGGCAGCCATGTTCGTCGATACAGTGGTTCTCGCCGGAGTCGGCACCGTTCTTCTGATGGTCGCGTTCTTCGGGGGCGTTGGTTACTTCATCTGGAAGGATGCTCACAAGCGCAAGCAGAGCTGACCCTTCCAGTTAACTGGGCACGCAAGGCAATTCGGGCGACTTCGGTCGCCCTTTTTTTGCCCGAAATCGATGACGGCAACCCGTTGGGCCGTCGCGTGTAGCTGATCTGGGCGGATCGACCCTCTGGACATATATAGTTAGCTAGCTAATAATTCGTTTTCCGCATGGAGGCGGAACCCAATCGCTAAAGCTATGTTCAGAGCTGAGATTCTTTCAGGTAGCCACCGTGCGTGATTCCTTGCTGGCGTTTCTCGCGCCGAGCTCGCAAGCCGTTCAATTCGCGATCAAGACCCTGCTCGGCGGTGGTCTGGCGCTGTGGTGCGCGCTGCGTTTCGGCCTGGAGCAGCCGCAGTGGGCGCTGATGACCGCTTTTATCGTCGCCCAGCCGCTGTCCGGCATGGTCGTGCAGAAGGGCCTGGCGCGGTTGCTCGGTACCCTGGTCGGCACCTTCATGGCGGTAGTGATGATGGGGCTGTTCGCCCAGGCGCCGCTACTGTTCCTGCTGGCCTTCGCCCTGTGGCTGGCACTGTGCACGGCTTCCTCGACCATGCTGCGCAGCGCCTGGTCGTACTCCTTTGTGCTGGCTGGTTACACCGTGGCGATTATTGCCTTGCCGGCCATCGGCAAGCCACATGTGGTGTTCGACGAAGCGATCGCCCGCTGCACGGAAATCAGCCTGGGCATCATCTGCGCGACCCTGAGCAGCGCCTTGCTCTGGCCGCAGCGGGTCGAGCGACAACTGGCGCAGCAGGCGCGCGATGCCTGGCAGGCCGGCGTCGCGGCTTCGCGCCAGGCGCTGGCGGGTGAGGCCGACTCGCGGCAGGGGTTGTTGGAAGTGCTGGCGCGCATCGTTGCCGTGGATGCGCAGCGCGAGCATGCCTGGTTCGAGGGCGCGCGCGGTCGTCAGCGTGCGGTGGCGTTGCGCGTGCTGAGTCGAGATCTGCTCGGCATGTTGCGTCTGGCCCGTGGCGTGGCGCGGCAGTGGCGGCAGCTGAGCAGCGATGAGGCGCAGGCTGTCGCGCCCTGGTTGCAGGTGGTCGATGAGCGTCTGCAGCAGGCGCAACCGCAGGGCCTGCTGGAGCTGGTCGAACAACTGCGCAGTGCGGCGCAGGACGATGAGTTGAGCAGTGGCCAGCAGTTGTGCCTGGAGCGGCTGATGGTGCTGTTGTTGCGCGTCGAGGATGCCAGTCGCGCCCTGCTCGCGGTCGAGGAGGGCAGGGCCCCGGCCGATGCACCGCGCCCTTTGTCCTGGCACCACGACTGGCAGACGGCCCTGGTCTATGGCTCGCGCAGCGCGCTGACGTTCCTCACCCTGGCCGGGTTCTGGCTGGCCACTGGCTGGACGCATGCCATCGGCGCGCTGCTCCTGGCCTGTGTGGTCTGCAGTCTGTTCGCCCGGCTCGAAGCCGCACCGCAGATCGGCATGATGTTCCTGCGCGGTATCTTCTATGCGCTACCCGTGGCGTTCTTCGTCGGACAGATTCTGATGCCGCAGATCGATGGTTTCGTGATGCTCTGCATGGTGCTCGGCGTGCCGCTGTTCTTCGGTGTGCTGGGCATGGCCAAACCGGCCATGGCCGCTACCTCGACCTCGTTCTGCCTGCATTTCATCGTGCTCTGTCTGCCTGCGCCGGGTGTCGGTTACAACGTCGAGTTCTTCCTCAATGAAGCCCCCAGCATGCTGATGGGCGTGGGTTGTGCGGTGATGGCCTTCAAACTGGTGGTGCTGCGCAATCCCGTGTGGCACGGCCGGCGCCTGATGCAGGCGATCCTGACCGACCTCGGGCGGCTGACTCGTCGCGATCTGGGGCGCGCGGAAAACTGGTTCGGCGGGCGTATGGCTGATCGCCTGATCCAGCTTGCGCGGCATTATCCGGCGCGTCCGGATCAAGCGCGCAGTCGCTGGGACGACGGTGTGGCCGGTCTCGACCTGGGCGATGAGCTGCTGCATCTGCGCAAGTGTCTGGTCAATGCCGATGCCGGCCTGGCGCGGTCGCAGCGGCGGTTTCTGGAACGTCTCGATGAGGCATTGGAGCATGGCCCCGCGCCAGGCCGTGAAGACGACCTGAACCGGCCTGTGGCCGAGCTGCAGGAGGCCCTGCGCGCCTGCACACCGAGTATCGACAAGCGTCTGGCCGAGGCGGCGCTGTTGCAGCTGCAGAGTGGCTGGCGCCAATGGTGCCAACTAAGAGGAGGGGCACATGGGCTTACATGAATGGTCGCTGGGCGGCGTGTTGCTCAGCCCGATGGCGGCCTACGCGGTATTGGCGCTGTTGCTGACCGGCGTGTTGCGCCTGAGCTTGCAGCGTGTCGGGCTGTCGCGCTGGATCTGGCACGAAGCCCTGTTCGATTGTGCCTTGTATGTCTGCGTGCTGGCGGCGGTAATCGCCGTCCTGGCGCATTAAGGAGAGAAAGCATGCGTTCGACCATTCGAGTCGGCATCACCCTGGCCATGGTGGCGGCGGCGATCTTCGCCGGCTCCTGGATCTGGCAGCACTACATGTACTCGCCCTGGACGCGAGATGCCCGCGTGCGCGCCGACGTGGTGACCATCGCCCCGGACGTGTCCGGCTGGGTGGTCGAGCTCAAGGTGCGCGACAACCAGCAGGTCAAGGCGGGCGATCTGCTAATGAGCATCGACCGCGAGCGTTACCAGGCCGCGGTAGAGAAGGCCAAGGCGGTGGTGGACATTCGCCGCCAGCAACTGAGCCTGCGCGAACACGAGGCCTCGCGGCGCTCGCGCCTGGGCGCCCAGGCGATCAGCGCCGAACTGTTGGAGAACGCACAGATCAATGCCGAGATGGCGCGCAGCGAATACCACGAAGCGCAGGCCGACCTGCGTATGGCCGAGCTGAATCTGGCGCGCAGCGAAGTGCATGCCCCGCGCGATGGACAAGTCACCAACCTGGTGCTGGCGCAGGGCAACTACGTCAAGGCCGGGCAGGCCGTGATGGCGCTGGTCGATACCCAGTCGTTCTACGTGCAGGCGTATTTCGAGGAGACCAAGCTGCCGCGCATTCAGGTCGGTGCGCCCGTGCAGGTATGGCTGATGGGTGGGGATCAGCAGCTTCGTGGCGAGGTGGCGAGCATCAGTCGCGGTATCACCGACCGCAACGCCAGCCCGGACGGGCAACTGCTGGCCGATGTCGAACCGACCTTCAACTGGGTGCGCCTGGCGCAGCGCATTCCGGTGCGTATCAAGCTCGATGAGGTGCCCGAAAGCCTGGTGCTGAGCGCTGGCATGACCGCCAGCGTGCGGGTGGAGTAGGGCGCTTTCGCAGTTGTAGGAGCGGTCAAGGGTAATCGCGGCTGAAGCCGCTCCCACGGCCGCTGTTCGCATGAGGATTATCGTGTTTGCTCTTCTGCCGTTTGTGGGGGATCAAACTGGGCGATGTGCCCAAGGGATGGCTTGAGCGACGCATGGCCCCAGCATGCGGAAGAAGTAGGGTGTGTAGGAGTGGCTTTAGCCGCGCCCTTGACAGGTTATCGCGGCTGAAGCCCCTCCCACATTTGAGCGTCAGGCGCGCTCGATCTGCGCCGGTGTGCGGCGCATCAGTACCTTGCCGTGGCGCACCGATACCAGCGCATGGCCCTGGCTGCGTACCATCTCGTAGTCGTCCGGCGCCGAGAGGATCAGCAGGTTGGCCGGGCGACCCACTTCCAGACCGTACCTTTCACCCAGGTTCAGCGCGCGCGCCGAGTTGTCGGTGATCAGGTCCAGGCTGCGCTTGAGGTCTTCGTAGCCGAGCATGTGGCAGATGTGCAAACCCGCCTCGAGGATGCGCAGGATGTTGCCGTTGCCCAGCGGATACCAGGGGTCGACGATGGAGTCCTGGCCGAAGCAGACGTTCATCCCGGCGCGGTCGATCTCCGCCACGCGGGTCAGGCCACGGCGTTTCGGGTAGGTGTCGAAGCGGCCCTGCAGGTGGATGCTTTCGGTGGGGCAGGAGATGAAGCTGATGCCGCTCATCTTCAGCAGGCGGAACAGCTTGGAGCAGTAAGCGTTGTCATAGGAGCCCATGGCCGTGGTGTGGCTGGCGGTAACCCGCGCGCCCATGCCGCGTGCGCGGGCTTCTTCTGCCAGCACTTCGAGAAAGCGCGACTGCGGGTCGTCGGTCTCGTCGCAATGCACGTCCACCAGGCAGCCTGTGCGCTCGGCCAGGTCCATGAGGAACTTGATCGACGACACGCCCTGGTCACGGGTGTTCTCGAAGTGCGGGATGCCGCCGACCACGTCGGCGCCCAGCTCGATGGCTTGTTCCATCAACACGCGACCGTTGGCGTAGGACTCGATGCCCTCCTGCGGGAAGGCGACGATCTGCAGGTCGATCAGATGACGAGTTTCCTCGCGCACTTCGAGCATGGCCTTGAGGGCGGCCAGGGTCGGGTCGGTGACGTCGACGTGGGTGCGCACGTGCTGGATGCCGTGGTCGACCAGCATGTCGATGGTCTTCCTGGCGCGGGTCTTGGTGTCTTCATGGGTGACCAGCGCCTTGCGCTCGGCCCAGCGTTCGATGCCCTCGAACAACGTGCCACTCATGTTCCAGGCCGGCTCACCGGCGGTAAGGGTGGCGTCGAGGTGGATATGCGGCTCGACGAAGGGCGGCACGACGAGATTGCCAGCGGCGTCGAGATCGTCCGCGGCTGGGGTAGCACTGGCGGTCTGGGCGTCGATTGCAGCGATCTGGTCGCCGTTCAGGGTGATGCGATAAAGGCCGTCGCGGCCACGCAGGCGGGCATTGTGGATGATCATCGGGGTTCCTCTCAGGCAGGCGACGACAGGCGCCGGATCAACAGCGCAACGCTGATGTTCAGGCGGTCGTGCGGATCGTCGAACGAGCAACCGGTCAGCGCTTCGATGCGCTGTAGACGGTAGCTCAGGGTATTGCGGTGAACGTTCAGGCGTTGCGCGGCGAGGGCCAAGTTGCCGTTCTCGGCGAACCAGGCTTCCAGTGTCGGCATCAGCACCGGCTGGTGGCGCGAGTCGTCGCCGATCAGTGGGCCGACCACGCGCTCGACGAAGCGGTCGAGCAAACTGCGATCGCGGATCGCGCCGAGCAGTTCCAACACGCCCAATTCGTTGAAACTGCACAGGCCCAGGCGCTCGGGAAAGCGCTGCGCCACGGCCAGCGCCTGGCGCGCCTCACCCAGGCCCTGGGCGAAGCGCGGCGCCTCGCAACCGGCGCTGCCCAGACCGAGAAACAGCCGTAGCGGGCCAAGCTGTGGGCGTAGCTCGTCGAGCAGTGCGGTCATGGCCTGGCGGTTGCGCGCTTCAGTGTGGGCATCGGGGCAGGGCAGCAGGGCGATCCAGTGGCGGCCCTGGCTGACCAGCGGCAGCGCGTCACCAAGCTCGCCGAGGCTCTGCTCCAGGCGCCGTTGCAGCAGTTGCTGGCGGCTCTGCAGCTGGCGCTCGGCGTCTTCGCCGGGCAGGTCGCCGAACAGTTGCTCGCTGCCGTCGAGACGCAGCAGCGCCACCTGGCGCGGCAGGTGCAGCGCCAGGCCAAGGCTGTCGCCGCGCTGCAACAACACATCGAGTGATTGGTAATCGCCGTCGAGCACCTGTTCCAGCACGTGCTGGCGCGAGCGGCCGAGCTGCTGCGCATGGACCAGCGCGGTGCCGATGGCCTGGGTCACCACCACCATCTTCAGCGCGTAGGGCTGCTCGATCAGCGGCAGATTCAGGCGCTCGGCTTCGGCGATGACGCTGGGCGGTATGGCCTGGATGAATTCGGCGCCGGTGAGGATGACCATACCGGCGACCACACGCTCATGGCCCTCACGCACCAGGCGCAGCAGGTTGGCCTCGTCGCGTGGGTGGTTGATGCCAGTGACGAAAATCAGCTCGCCACCCATCACCCAGTCGGCGATACCCTCGTTCTCGGCCACGTACGGCCAGCGCACGGCATTGTCGCGCCCGACCTGGCCAGCACGCAGTTGCATGCTGGCCAGATCGGGCAGGGCGAGTACATCGGCGACGGTCAGGCTCACGCGCCAGCGACCTGCTGGCGGCCGGCCAGCGCCTTGTTCGCCTCGAACAGCACGACGTAGGCCACAGCCGCCACGGCGATGCCCACCAGCGGCGCGACCCAGGGCGAGAAGTAGGCGCTCAGCGCACCAATCAGGTAGGCACCCAGGCCGACCCAGTTGAACGCTGGCAGGCGCACATCGGCCAGTTTCGGGTAGCGTGCACGGTGGCCGTAGAAGAAGTCGGCCATGATCACGCCGCCAATCGGCGGGATGATCGAGCCGAGCAGGATCAGGAAGGGAATCAGCATCTCGTACATGCCGCCAATGGCCAGCAGCGTGCCGATGCCGGCGCCGACCAGGGTCACGGTCTTGCGCTTGCCGGTGCGCAGCAGGTTGCAGCCGGCCGCGGCGAAGTTGTAGATGGTGTTGTCCTGAGTGGTCCACAGGTTGAGAAAAAGCATGACCACGGCAGCCATGGACAGCCCCTGCAGCACCAGCACTTCGACCACGTCCGGTTGCTGGTAGACGATGGCGCCGTAGGCGCCGGCAATGATCATCAGGCCGTTGCCGATAAAGAAGCCGAACAGGCTGGCCAGCACCGCGATGCGGCCGCTCTTGGCGAAACGGGTCCAGTTGGTGGCCTGGGTGGCGCCACTGACGAAGGTGCCGAACACCAGGGTGATGGCCACGCTCAGGCTCATGCTCTCATTGGGTTCGACCGCCAGCAGGCCGGTCAGGCCGCCGACATCACGGGTGGCGATCCACAGTGAGGCCACCAACAGCACCAGCATGGCCGGCACAGCGACGCGCGAGAGCAGGTCCAGGCCCTTGTAGCCGACGAAGGCGGTCAGGCAGAAACCGAAGCCGAACAGCACCATCAGCGGGATGGTCAGGCCTTCGGGCAGGCCAAGGATCTTCACCAGCACGATGGCGATGGTCGCCGTGCCCCAGGCGTACCAGCCGATCTGGGTGAAGCCGAGCAGCATGTCGGACAGCTTGCTGCCCACTTCGCCGAAGCAGAAGCGCCCCATCAGCACAGAGTTCAGGCCGCTGCGGCAGGCGATGAAACCCAGTACCGCGGCGTACAGGCCGAGCAGCAGGTTACCGATCACCGCTGCCCAGAGCAGGGTGGTGAAGTCGAAGGCCATGCCGATCTTGCCACCCGCGAACATGGTGGCAGTGAAGAAGGTGAAACCGAACAGCAGGATGGCGGTGGAGAACAGCCCCTTGCGCGCGCCGTTGGGCACCTCGCTCAGGGGGTAATCGCTATCGGGGGTGGCGTTGCTCATGGACCTGGCTCCGAGAAGGGGGTGAAGCCTTGGCGATAGCAGGGGGCGTGCCAGAAATCAGCGCAGCGGCTGGCTTGGCAAGGTGGTCAAAGAGGTTTGTGCGAAGTGCACAAAGAAACGCACTTATGTAGCGCCAGGTCGCTCAAGGTTTGTGAGTGTAGAACAAAAGTGGTGCGCGACGCTGCGGTCGCGCACCAGCTTGCAGCGGATTTTGGTTGGCTGTAGGCGCTGCACCAACTTGAACGCTGTGCCGGCCTAACCTGACACCTTGAACCGAAAAAGTCTGAACACCCTGCTGGTGAAATTGATACACCTAGGGCTGCACTTGAAAATCAAAAAGCAACTCTAGACATATATCTCAGCAAGATCCGCCAGTAAGACGTTAGGGTGATTTCTAAACTACGCCGAGGACTTTCTGGAATGATAGAGCCATCATCAAGTTGTTGTGGACATTACATTACCCGGCATGGCTCCACAGCTCAGGGCAAGCTATGGAGCTGAATCGAAATATTTAATCCATGCATTCAGAAGGGGCGCTAACAAGCTCAATAATTGTTGCAGCAATCAAGTCTTCACGAGTGGACACTTCAAACTCTTCAGACTGCATGTTCGATATCGCCGCACAGGAATACCTTTTTTTCACCCAACTAAACAGAAGTGCGTCCGCATCAGACTTCGAAACATCTACCACTTTGGCTGGTTGGTTTTGATCTTCATATACGGCAGACCAGCTCGACTTTACATCACTTCTTTTGGTTAGCCATAATTTGCCAGGGTCAACAAGTAAACATATCGATGTAGTACCGCCATCGGAAAGCGCTTGAATATCGCACACTTCAAAAGCACCTTTTTTCTCCGTGAGCGCATCAACTTGATCGGAAACATCAAGACCTCCAGCAAAGCAAAACGGGGCTATCAGTGTAGGAAATAAGTACTTAATAATTCTCATAGCTACCTCTTCGGTTCAAAGTTATTCATTACACCTGGAGAACTTGGTCGCCCTAACCAGTCGACATTTCTAGGTCCGACCGAGCCGTCCAAGTTGAAATAATAGAATGTACTTGGCGCAGAAACTGTTCCGCCTAATATGTTTGCCAAATCTTGCGCTATGGGGGCTAACCCTGCACCTGTATTACAGGATCTTAGCTCAATAGGCATATTAGGACTGTACTGCCCACTTAATCTAATTCTCTCTGCAAGCTGCTCTGCACTAAGAGAGTTTCTGCTGCCGTTACTATCATCATGAACCTGCAATTCATTACCGTGGGCGTAAACGATCAACGTGCCTGACTTATCGGCATCATTTCTATATGCATTATTGATAACGTAGTCTTTT
Source organism: Pseudomonas spartinae (assembly GCF_965197125.1). Classification (NCBI taxonomy): domain Bacteria; kingdom Pseudomonadati; phylum Pseudomonadota; class Gammaproteobacteria; order Pseudomonadales; family Pseudomonadaceae; genus Pseudomonas; species Pseudomonas spartinae. The sequence continues at coordinate 34,158 of NZ_CBDAMB010000008.1, read as the reverse complement.
TTGGGATTTGCAAGGTTTAGCTTTTCAAGCCCATAAAAATCTATATTCGCAACCGGGTTACCCTCAACGTATCCAAAAGTGTTTAACCCCACTGCCAACCCAATTGGATCGCTTTCGACGTACCGCCCCGTCTCGGGGTCGTAATCGCGGAAGTAGTTGTAGTGCAGAGCGCTGTGGGCGTCGTACAACTGGCCAGGGAAGCGCAGCGGGATGTCGGTTTGCACACCGTCGCCGTCCACGTCCTGGTTCGGAGCGCCGACGCCGAAGGCGTCGCTGTTCCAGCTCCACAGCAGTTGCTGGTTCTGGTTGGAGGCCAGGCGTGGAGTGTTGAGGTGGTCGGCGTGCAGGTAGATGACTTGGGTGCTGGCGATGCCGGTGCCGTCGTTGGCGTAGGTCACTTGGATCTGCGCCAGCGGTGTTTGCTCCAGCCACACCCAGTAATAGCCGAGCTTGGCTTTGCCCGTATGGGTGTATTGCAGTTGCCCGAGCAGGCGCCCGTCCGGGCTGTAGAGGTAGGTGTAGGGGTAGATCACACCGACGCCCTGTACGTCTTTGACCGTGCGTTGGCCGAGGGCGTTGTAGCGGTAGCTGGCCTTGAGTACGCCAGCGGCGTCGCTGACGCTGCTCAGGCGGCCTTGTTCGTCGTAGTTGTAACGACGATTCTGGCTGTATCGGGTGTAGTTGCCGGTGGCATCGACTTCGACGTCGTAGGTGCTGTGGCGTTTGCTCAGGCGGTTGCTGTTGGCTTGGTAGATCAGGGTCTGTTTGGCGGTCTGCGTTTCCTGGCCGTCGTTCAGGCTGTAGCTGATACGCGCGGTGCGATTGCCGACGGTGTCGTAGTCGTAGGTCTTCTTTTCGGTCGCCTGTTGTTCGAGGGTCAGACGGTCGAGGGCGTCGTAGTCGTATTGCAGCGAGCCCCAAAGGCTGTGGGCCAGTTCGATGATATTGCCGTTGGCATCATGATCGTAATCGCTCTGCCAGGCGCCTACCTGCTGTTGCCGCAGGCGGTAGTCCTTGTCGTACTGGCGGTTGAGGTTGATGCCATTGCCCCAGGTCAGGCTGTTTAGCGGGCCGAACGGTAAATACCTGATCTGGCTGGCCAAGGCGATGGGGACGTTGCCGCCGATTTGCAGAGCGATATCGCTGACCTGGCCGGCGGCGTTGCGTGTGTAGCTGACGCGCAAGCTGGCCGGATAGTCGATACGGGTCAGTTGGTTGGCGCCGTCATAGGCATAACCGACACGGTCGTACTGATCCTGTCCCAGCACGACCACTGAGCGGATCTGTTCGACCAGATTTCCGCGCGCATCGTAGTGATAACCCAGTATTCCGCTGGCATCCTGCACGGCGGTCAGACGGCCGATACCGTGATTGCCGTCGGCGGTCATGTCGTAGTGGTACTGCACGTTAAGTGCTGGGTTGGCCGGGTATTGCCGGCCGGTCAGGCGGTTCAGGGCGTCGTAGCTGTAGGTGGTGACCACACCACGGGCATCGGTTTTGCGGATGACGTTACCGGCAGCGTCGTGGGCGTAGGTGGTGGTGCCGCTGTCCGGGCTGATCTGTTTGATCAGGTTACCAAGGCCGTCGTATTGGTACTGGGTGGTTACACCACGCGGGTCCTGCACCTGGGTGAGGTTGTCTTGGGCGTCGTAGGCCAGGGCAGTGACGCCATTGAGCGGGTCGGTATTGGAGACCAGGCGGTCCAACGCATCGTAGGCCTGGGTGTGGCTGTGTTGCTTGGGGTTGGTACTTTGCGTTGGGTTGTCGTTGAGGTCATAGCCGTACTGGCTGGTCTGGCCGGCGGCACCGATGGAGCGCAACAGGCGGCCGAGTTCGTCATACACCCAGGTTTGCTGCTGGGTCAGGTTGCTGGAGGCATCCTTGAGTCGCTGGGCGGTGCGGTTGCCCATCGGGTCGTAGTCGTACTCGACCGACTCGCCCAGGTTGTTGGTGATCTTGGTCAGGCGCCGGGCACCGCTCCACGTGTACTGCAGCCAGCTTCCGTCACCACGGGTGACTTTGGTGATCTGGCCAATGGCGTCGTGCTCGAAGCTGGTGGTGCTGCCGGCCGTTGTGACCGAGGCCAGCCAGCCCTGCGGGGTGTAGGTGAGGCTGGTGGTGACGCCATTGGCGTCGCTCAGGCCCAGCGGGTTGCCATAACTGTCGAAGTTAGACAGCTGAGTGATATGGCCGAGGGCATTAGTGACCGTTGTCAAGTTGCCATGGGCGTCATATCTGTAAGCGGTGACATCCTGCACATCTGTGCGTGGGCCATCTGCTGTTTCAATCAGGCCAAGGCTGTTGTAGGTGTAGCTCCAGTTGCGTTCAGTTGCCTGAACTGACTGCAGCCCCAGAGCAGCAGCCAACGCAAGGCTGAGCAGGCTTGCGCGATGCATTGTATTCATGGGTCAGTTCCTTCTGATTCAGAGCCCAGTAATAGTCTTGCTAAGTTGATTTCCTTGGCTGTCGTACTCGATACTCACAATACGATCTGGCTCTGTGACTGTGATTGGCAGGTAAAGCGTAGGGTGCCACTCAGTCGTAACGGTGCGTGCTTGGGGCGTACCGCTTGCCTCAGTACGCGAAATTTCTAAACCGCGATCGTTGTAGTCGTACGTTGTGATGTGGCCCTTGTTATCGGTCCGGGTCTTGATCTGGCCACGATTGTCGTAGGTAAACGTAGAGTTGCTGTTGGGACAGTTGGCCGAGGCCTCGCCTTCCAAAGTAGTAATACGTTTGGCGCCAGAAACCGATTGGAAGGTGTAGGTCGCCTTTTTGCCCAGGGGATTAGTAACGGTCGTTTTGCCGTTACTGTTGTAAGTGAACAGGTACTTCTCTACGCCACCGTTTAGCTCATTGCTGATTACGCGGCCGCGGGTGTCATAGGCCCACGTAACGTAGCGAACACCGCGTTCGTCCGTGATGCCGGTCAGCCATCCTCCTTCACGGGTGTTCTCGTAGTGATAGATCCGCGTCAGGCTCTGCCCATTTTGAGTGCGGGTCATACCGGTCACACGACCCGAAGTGTTGTAGGCGTAGGTCACTTGTAGTGCATTGGCTGTAAGCGAGGTGATGCGTTTTGCCGTGTTGAGAGTCAGCGTAATGGAGCGCCCTAGGTTGTCGGTGATGAGCGTTTGGTCAGGGCTGTACGTGAGCGTCTCATAGGTGCCGTTTGAGTGGTCAATGCGTTTGAGCTGGCCTGCCGGGTTGAAGAGCAGGCGCTCATTGTGAGGGCTGTGATAAAGCCAGCCAGTTGCGGTCTCTTCTAGATACCCCAGCTCTAAAGGAGAGGCCGTGACGGTTTGCCCTGAGCGCGTAAACATGCTCTCGCTGCCGTCGGCTTTAACAAGCAGTGCTTTAGATGGCGAAAGTTTTAGGTGAGCCGAATACGTATGGCTCCAACTGGCAATTTGGCTGTTGTAGTAACGAGCAAACTGCAACTGGCTGCCCGGCAAGCCAAGGTAGTCGAGTTCTACTTGATAACTGTTGCCATTAGAAATATTGACAGGATCACCTTGCAAAAAGCCGGGCGCACCAGGGGAAGTGTTTGATTGAGCTGAACAGGCTGCTGGAGTATCTGGATTGCCTAGGTCCGGGACTTCAGGGCACATGAGTTCGATAGGGGCGTCGAAGAATATGGGTTCTTCAAAAACGTTGTAATGTGTTTGGTTGAAACCACGGTAGTCGTTAGCCGCTACGCCACCAACAATGCCTTTGTAGTTATCATGTAAAATGATTAAATGGGTAATGCATTTGTTCGTGAAAAACCGCCTCATGTTCGGGTTTGCCGTTTTCGATGAGGCCAGCAAGTCTTCTGGTTTAAACCAGCCACTGGTTCCATTCCACTTGATTACTTTACCGCCCGAGCATTGTAAAAGTGCTATGTCATAGAGGTAATCTCCAGAGCCGTTGGGCGGGGATACAGCAAGGTATTCCGTACCGAAATAGCTAGTACCTGTTGTGGTACAGGATGCTGCAGCATGCGAGGATTGTTGGAAGAGAACAGAAGTGGCAATAGCTAGGGCGAGGCTCGCCCCAGAAAAATAACGATCCATGTTAGGAGTCCTGCTGGTGAGGTGACCCGTATGCTAAAGCCTTACCCAGCTTCGGCGTTGTCAAAGGTCACACTTTGAGCAGGGATATCGAAGAATAGGCATTGTCGAGTTGTTTTTGAGCGCACCTGTCCTAGCCGCTTGTAGGGCTGACGGTAGTCGCTCTAGGCTTTGTACGAAAAGTACTGTCGTAGGCACAGCAGCGTGCAAGCCAGAGTGACCATGGCGGCAAAACTTCTTGCCAGCTTGTCGTAGCGAGTGCCAATTCTGCGATTCTCCTTCAGCCAGCCGAACATTCGCTCGATGATGTTCCGTTGCCGGTATTTCGGGCGATCGAACAATCGAGGCAGCCCCGGCTTGGGCTTACGCTTCATGGTTCGCTGCGGAATCACAGGCTGCGTCCGGTAACGATCACAGTACTGGCGCAAGTGCTCGACATCGTAGCCTTTGTCTGCAAGCAATCAGTGGCAGCGCTTGCGAGGCCGACCTTGTTTGCCGGGGATGCGAATCTGATCCAAGAGTGCTTGAGCATTCGAGATGTCGCTGGCCTGACCCGGCGCCAGAAGAGGCTCCGGTTGCTCGTACCACCGTGGAGTCGATCATTCCAGGTATCCAGATCGATCAGCCCTTCCTGATTCACGCGAATGTGCAAACGCTCAAGCACCTGGTCGAACGTGCCGTCGTCTCCAGTCACGAAAGCGTTGATATGGGCCGAAGCGCTCCGACAGATCGCGCCAGGCAGCACCGGAGCACAAGATCCAGAAGATGCCGTTGAGCATCAGTCGATCATCACTGCGAGGTCGCCCCATTTTCTGTTCGGGGGAAACCAAATCGGCGATCAGCTCCCAAGCGGCATCTGGGAGTTCCTAGCGCTTTGCTATACGGGCCTCCGGCCTGTCATGGCGCCGATTTTAACCGTTCGGGATTTTCGTACAGAATCCAGGGTAGCAATTTTTTGCTTTATTCGACTTGATTGCTTTGCACACTGTGTGCAGTCCTTAGCGTTGACTTCGTCCATGAGCGGGAATATGGCATGCAATGCATGCCATATGATTTTGGTATGTTTCATGTCGAAATCATATGTAACCAGCTCTTATGTGTTGACGGTGACTTGCGGCATCGGCGGCATGGTCACGGTCTGCTCGGCGCTCGGGGCGAGTACTTCGGCTTCGCCGTCGACCACTTGCTTGCCGTCCTGGTTGAACACGCGGGTGGCGATGCGCACGCGGTTCTTCGGCAGCTTTTCCAGCACTTCCAGCTTCACGGTCAGGGTGTCGCCGAGCTTCACCGGGCGGGTGAACTTGAGCTGTTGGCCGAGGTAGATGGTGCCCGGGCCAGGCAGGCGGCAGGCGATGGCGGCGCTGATCAGGGCGCCGGTGAACATGCCGTGGGCGATACGCTCCTTGAACATGGTCTCGGCAGCGAAGGCCGCGTCCAGATGCACCGGGTTGTTGTCGCCGGATACGGCGGCGAACAGCTGTACATCGCGCTCTTCAACGGTCTTCTCGAAGGCCGCTTGCTGGCCGACGCTGAGAGCGTCGTAAGGGATATTGGTGACCTGACTCATGAGGGCTCCTTGATGGGGTGTCGACTGTGGCGCAGTGCCTGTTGCAACCACTCGATCAGTTGGGCGGTGACCTCGTCGCGATTGCTCTCGTTGAGCAGCTCGTGGCGGGCCTCGGGATAAAGCTTCAGTTGCACGTCGTTTACGCCGGCCTCACGCAGAGTGCCAGCCAGATGCTTCAGGCGTTTGCCTTGACTGATGGGATCACTCTCGCCGCCGATCACCAGCAGCGGCAGGTCGGCATCGATCTGCGCCAGGTTCTCCACCGGCGTGATCTGCTGCAGGCCTTCGAACAGGTCGCACCACAACTGTGTGGTGCAGACGAAGCCGCACAGGGGATCGGTCACGTACTTGTCCACTTCCGCCGGGTCGCGGCTGAGCCAGTCGAAGGCCGTGCGGTTGGGCTTGAAGGCCTTGTTGAACGAGCCGAAGGAGAGGTAGTCGATGACCTTGCTGCGACCCTTCGGTCCCAGGCGCCAGCGCTCGAATCCGGCAATCAGCCTGGCGGCCTTGTACAGCGCCACCGGCTGGTAGTTGGAGCCGGAGAGCACGGCGCCCTGCAGGCTGCAGCTGTGACCCAGCAGATAGGCCATGCCGATGTAGCTGCCCATGCTGTGGCCGAGCAGGAAGATCGGCGTTTGCGGGTGCTGCTGGCGAATGTGATGGTTGAGAGTCGATAGATCGCCCACCACTTTGTTCCAGCCATCTTCGTCAGCGTAGTGCCCCAGGGTGCCACGTTCGGCGGTGAGCCCATGGCCGCGCTGGTCCAGTGCGTAGAGTGCGAAACCCGCTGCTACCAGAGCTTCGCCCAGGCGTGCGTAGCGCAGGCTGTGCTCGGCCATGCCGTGGGAGAGCATGACCATGGCCCGTGGCGGCGCTTCGCCGTACCAGTGGTTGACGTGCAGCGGCAGGCCGTCGCTGGCATTGAGAACGAAGGTGTCGTGGCGCATGGCGAATCCTTGTGCCGGAGATTGCAACATTGTGCACCTTGGTCGCCAGCAGGCATAGCACCCCCGGTTTCCCCGAAGTGGTAAAGATCGGTTACGAATCACTGCATTTAATGCGAAATTCAGCCCATCAATGACGCCTTCGAGCTATTTGCGGCTCGGCTCTAAGCTGCTACTTTCCGGGCAGTCAGATCACTTCAGGGGAAGAGGACAAGAACAATGCAACCTGATTTCTGGAACGACAAACGCGCCCCTGGCGTGCCCAACGATATTGACTTGTCCAGCTACAAGTCGGTGATCGAAGTCTTCGAGCGCTCGTGCAAGCGTTTTGCCGATCGCCCGGCCTTCAGCAATCTCGGCGTCACGCTGACCTATGCCGAACTGGACCGCCTCTCCGCGGCTTTCGCCGCCTACCTGCAGAAGCACACCGACCTGAAACCGGGCGACCGTATCGCGGTACAGATGCCCAACGTGCTGCAGTATCCGGTCGCGGTATTCGGTGCCATGCGTGCCGGGCTGATCGTGGTCAACACCAACCCGCTGTACACCGCCCGGGAGATGCGCCACCAGTTCAAGGATGCCGGCGTGCGTGCGCTGGTGTACCTGAACATGTTCGGCAAGCTGGTGCAGGAAGTGCTGCCGGATACCGAGATCGACTACCTGATCGAAGCCAAGATGGGTGACCTGCTGCCGAGCCTCAAGGGCTGGCTGGTCAACACCGTGGTGAAGAAGGTCAAGAAGATGGTGCCCGACTACCATCTGCCTCAGGCCCTTGCCTTCAAGCAGGTACTCAAGCAGGGCCAGGGCCAGGCGCTGGCACCAGTCAAGGCCAGCCATGATGACATCGCCGTGCTGCAGTACACCGGCGGCACCACCGGTGTGGCCAAGGGCGCCATGCTCACCCACGGCAACCTGGTGGCCAACATGCTGCAGGTCGATGCCTGCCTGTCGCAGCTCGGCCCGGATGGCACGCCGCTGATGAAGCCGAGCCAGGAGATCATGATCGCGCCGCTGCCGCTGTACCACATCTATGCCTTCACCGCGAACTGCATGTGCATGATGGTCAACGGCAACCACAACGTGCTGATCACCAATCCGCGCGACATCCCCGGTTTCGTCAAGGAACTGGGCAAGTGGCAGTTCACTGCACTGCTGGGCCTGAACACCCTGTTCGTCGCGCTGATGGACCACCCCGAGTTCAAGAACCTGGACTTCTCCCACCTCAAGGTCACCAACTCCGGCGGTACCGCATTGGTCAAGGCCACCGCCGAGCGCTGGCAGCAGATGACCGGCTGCACCGTGGTGGAAGGCTATGGCCTGACCGAGACCTCGCCGGTGGCCAGTACCAACCCCTACGGCGACAAGGCGCGCCTGGGCACTGTCGGCATACCCGTGCCGGGCACGGCCTTCAAGGTGATCGATGACGACGGCAACGAGCTGCCGACCGGCGAGCGCGGCGAGCTGTGCATCAAGGGGCCGCAGGTAATGAAAGGCTACTGGCAGCGCGAGGAAGCGACCGCCGAAGTGCTCGACGCCGACGGTTGGTTCAAGACCGGTGACATCGCCGTGATCGACCCGGACGGTTACGTGCGTATCGTCGACCGCAAGAAGGACATGATCATCGTCTCCGGCTTCAACGTGTATCCCAACGAGATCGAGGACGTGGTCATGGCCCATCCCAAGGTGGCCAGTTGCGCGGCCATCGGCGTGCCAGACGAGAAGTCCGGAGAAGTGGTCAAGCTGTTCGTGGTGCCGCGCGACGGCGGTGTGACCGTGGAAGAGCTCAAGGCTTACTGCAAGGAAAACTTCACCGGCTACAAGGTGCCCAAGCACATCGTGTTCAAGGAGTCACTGCCGATGACGCCGGTCGGCAAGATCCTGCGTCGCGAGCTGCGCGACATCGCCTGACCCAAAGCCCCTCCCCATTGCCGGGGGGAGGGGCTTTCCCGCCTCAACTGCCATCGCGCAGTCCAATTGTTGTGATTTCGTAACCACCTCTGCCTGTTTCGGGCATTCCAGCACTGCAGCCGTCATCGATTCACGCTAGGCTCCCTGGGTTGTAATGTTCGAGCTAGAGGCTTTTCGATTCATCGCGAAAGAAAATCAGGGTCGTGACTTTTATTCTGTTTATAGTCATTTTTGCGACTCTGCTGGCCATGTTTGGTGCTGGTGAGCATCTGGCAAAGCTGCTACTCTCGGCGCGCTTCCAGGCCGTGGGCCAGCGGGAAAGCGAGCTATACACACAACAAACAACCGCCAACGCGCGGTGAAGATCAGCTGTTGCTTAGGAGTGGGCTTCCATGACCGAAAACTTCTGGAAGGACAAGTATCCCGTTGGGGTTGCTGCCGAAATCAATCCCGATCAGTACCCGAACATCCTCGCGGTACTGAAAGAGTCCTGCCAACGCTTCGCCGACAAGCCTGCTTTCAGCAACCTGGGCAAGACGCTCACCTACGGCGAGATGTACAAGCTCTCCGGGGACTTCGCCGCCTACCTGCAAAAGCACACCGATCTCAAGCCCGGCGACCGCATCGCCGTGCAACTGCCCAACGTGTTGCAATACCCCATCGTGGTCTTCGGTGCCATGCGCGCCGGCCTGGTGGTGGTCAACACCAACCCGCTGTACACCGCGCGGGAAATGGAGCACCAGTTCAACGATTCCGGCGCCAGGGCGCTGATCTGCCTGGCCAACATGGCTCATCTGGCCGAGCAGGTGATTCCCAAGACCGGCGTGAAGACGGTGATCGTCACCGAAGTCGGCGACATGCTGCCGACCTTCAAGCGCCTGCTGGTCAACTTCGTGATCAAGCACGTGAAGAAAATGGTGCCGGCCTATCACCTGCCGCAGGCGGTGAAGCTCAACGATGCCCTGGCCAAGGGCCGTGGCCAGAGTTTCACCGAGGCCAATCCGAGCAATGGCGATGTCGCCGTGCTGCAGTACACCGGCGGTACTACCGGCGTGGCCAAGGGCGCCATGCTCACCCATCGCAACCTGGTGGCCAACATGCTGCAGGTCCGGGAGCTGATGGGCGCCAACCTCGATGAAGGATGCGAGGTGCTGATCGCACCGCTGCCGCTGTATCACATCTATGCCTTCACCTTTCACTGCATGGCGATGATGCTGATTGGCGGGCACAACATCCTGTTGACCAACCCGCGTGACTTGCCTTCGGTGGTCAAGGACCTGGCCAAGTACCGCTTCACCGGTTTCGTCGGTCTCAACACCCTGTTCGTCGCCCTGTGCAACAACGAGGACTTCCGCAAGCTGGACTTCTCCAGCCTGAAGCTCACCGTCTCCGGCGGTATGGCCCTGCAACTGGCCACCGCCGAGCGCTGGAAGGACGTCACCGGATGCGCCATCTGCGAAGGCTTCGGCATGACCGAGACCAGCCCGGTGGCCACGGTCAACCCGTTCAGCGCCATCCAGCTCGGCACCATCGGCATTCCGGTGCCCTCGACCCTGTGCCGCGTCATCAACGACGACGGCCAGCAACTGGCCATTGGCGAGATCGGCGAGCTATGCGTGAAGGGGCCGCAGGTGATGAAGGGCTACTGGCAGCGCCAGGAAGCCACCGATGAAATCCTCGATGCCGACGGCTGGCTGAAGACCGGTGACATCGGCCTGATTCAGGAAGACGGCTACCTGCGTATCGTCGACCGCAAGAAGGACATGATTCTGGTGTCCGGCTTCAACGTCTACCCGAACGAACTGGAAGACGTGCTGGCGACCCTGCCGGGCGTGCTGCAGTGCGCCGCCATCGGTGTGCCGGACGAGAAGTCCGGCGAGGCGATCAAGGTCTTCATCGTGGTCAAACCGGGCGAAAGCCTGACCAAGGAGCAGGTGATGGAGCACATGCGCGCCAACCTCACCGGCTACAAGGTGCCCAAGGCCGTCGAGTTCCGCGACGTGCTGCCGACCACCAACGTCGGCAAGATCCTGCGCCGCGAACTGCGCGACGAAGAGCTGAAGAAGCTGGGCAAGAAGTGATTCGCGCTCGCTGATACGAAGAACCCGCCACGGCGGGTTTTTTGTTGCCTGGCTGCCCGGGTGCCGGCTTTTCATGACTTCAAAGATCGCCTAGTTACCGCCATTGATCATGAACAGTTGTCATGTGAGTAGATGGTGGGTATTCATTTCTCTGATAAATGAAACTGGTCATACCAGTTTTTGCTTGCCTCTGTTCTTTTGACGTCACCATCTTGGCAAGATACTCGCTCAATAACATCAAAACGCCGGTAAAGGTGTACTGCCAATGATCTTCTCTCTGCGTCTGCGCTCCAAAGTGCTGTTGCTGGCTTTGGGGCCTATCTGCCTGTTGACCCTGTTGCTCAGCACCATCGCATTCGTCGTTCTCGGTAATCTCGCCGATCACCAGGAGCAGCAGACCCGCGCCAAGCTGGTGGCGGACCGCAAGGCGGAGATCAAGCAATACGTGGAGCTGGCGGCTAACGCGATTGCCCCGATCTACCAGGCCTCAGGCGACGGCGACATGGACGCGCGGGCCCAGGCCGTCGCGGTGCTCAAGCGCCTGGCCTACGGTGCGGATGGCTATTTCTGGGGTTATGACAGCAACATTCGTCGAGTCCTGCAGGGCAATACCAACGACCGTATCGGCGAGGACTTCAGCAGCTTCCGCGACCCCAATGGTGTCTATGCCATTCGTGAGTTGGTGCGGGCAGGCATGGATAGCAGCCATTACGTCGACTACAGCTTCGTGCTGGGCGATGGCAAGGTGCTGGTGCCCAAGGTTGGCTACTCGCAGTACCTGCCCAAGTGGAAGATGGTCTTCGGTACCTCGGTCAATCTCGACGGGGTGGAGCGTGACGTACAGGCTGCGCGTGCGCAGTTCCAGCACAGCGTCGACCGCCTGCTGATGGTCATGGCCGGCTCCGCGATTGGCCTGCTGCTGGTGCTGGCCCTGTTGTCCCTGCCGCTGGCGGCATCGATCACCAAGCCGGTGCAGTTGATCAAGAGCAAGCTCGATGACATGGCCGCCGGAGAGGGTGATCTGACCCAGCGCCTGCCGGTCACCAGTCAGGACGAACTGGGCGAGCTGGCGACCTCCTTCAACGCCTTCGTCGCCAAGATTCATGCACTGGTGCAGCAGGTGTCGGTGACCACCGACCAGCTCTTCGGTCTGGTCGGCGGCGTATCCAGCCAGGCCCAGCGCTCGGAACAGGCCATGGCCGGGCAACGCCACGAGACTGACCAGGTCGCCACCGCCATCAACGAAATGTCTGCCGCCGCTCATGAAGTGGCGCAGAGCGCCCAGCGCGCCGCCGAGGCTGCACGCGAGACCGATCAGCAGGGGCAGGATGCCAAGCGGGTGGTCGATGGCAGCATCGCGCACATTCACGATCTGGTTGGTGAGGTGCGTAGCAGCAGTGAATCGCTGGACAGTCTGCGCCGCGACGTACAGGGCATCGTCAGCGTGCTGGAGGTGATTCGTGCGATTGCCGACCAGACCAATCTGCTGGCCCTCAACGCCGCCATCGAGGCCGCGCGGGCGGGCGAGGCAGGGCGTGGTTTTGCCGTGGTCGCCGATGAGGTGCGCGCCCTGGCCAGTCGTACCCAGCAGAGCACGGGCGAGATCCAGAGCATGATCGACCGCCTGCAGAATGCGACGGGCGAGGCGGTGGCGGCGATGCAGCGCGCCAGCCAGATGGGCGACAGCACCCGCGAACAGGCCAGCCACGCGGGCGAGGCGCTGGACAGCATCGCGGTACTGATCGGCACCATCAACTCGATGAACGCGCAGATCGCCAGTGCCGCCGAGGAGCAGACGGCAGTGGCCGAAGAGATCAACCGCAGCGTGCACCAGATCGCCGTCGCGGTGGACGAAGTCGCCAGTGACGCCACGCAGGGCGCGCAGGCCGCTCGCGATCTCGACGGCCTGGGCGGGCGCCTGCAGGGCCTGGTCGGCCAGTTCCGCGTCTGAGTTTCGGGCGCTTCAGTCCGGCGCCACGCCACGAGTGCGGTGTTCATGGCCAGGGCTGAAGCGCACGGCCATGACCATCAGCAGCACGCTTGCCAGCGCCATCAACTGCCAGCTCAGGCTGAGGTCCGTGCTGTAGCGCCGCAACACGCCTGCCAGCAAGGGCGCGCATGCGGCGATGAGGTAACCGCCACCCTGGACGAACGCCAGCAGATCGCCGGTCTGCTGGGGATCTTCCAGGTGATCCTGCGCCACCACCAGCGACAGCGGAAACAGGCCGCCGATGCCAATACCAAGCAGCAGGGCGACGAGCACCACCAGCGTCTGCGGTGCCAACTGCAGGACCAGCAAACCGGCAAAAAGCGATAACAGCACCAGCGCCAGCAGTGGGCGTCGATCAGGGAAGCGAGGCAGCAGGCTGGAGAGCAGCAGGCCGGCTGCTACCTCGCACAGCGTCAGTGCGGCCAGCAGCAAGCCGCTGCTCTGGGCGCTCCAGCCCAGGGCCGTGTAGTAGGGCGGTAGCCAGGCCAGCACCAGTGTGTAGCCGGCCGTGCCAATACCGAAGAAGCTCATCAACAGCCAAGCCCTGGGCCAGCGCCACGGCGCCAAAGGCGGGGCGGCCATGGCGATGGTTGCCGCCCTGGCTGGCGCCGCCCGCCGCCATATCGCGGCAGCGAGCACGGCCGGCAATGCCCAGCTCGCCAGCGCCCAGGACCACCCGAGTGATTGCGCCAGCCAGGGTGTGACTGCCGCGCCGAAAGCGGCGCCGGCCATGATCGCGCAACTGTAGAAACCGATCAGGCGACCGCTGTCTGCGGCGAATCGCGACTTGATCAGGCCTGGCAGCAGCGCCTGCACGAAGGCGATACCGGCGCCGGCCAGCAAGGCGCTGGCGATCAACGGAGTGGCGCTTGGCAGTAGTCCGCGCAACAGGCAGGCCAGGGCGATCAACACAGCGCCGAGAAAAATTCCACCGCTGTCGCCAAGGCGCCGTCGCAGCGGGCCGGCGGCCAGCGCGCCCAGCCCCATGATCACCACCGGCAGGCTGGTCAGCAGGCTGGCGCCGACATGATCCAGGCCGCTATCGAGCTGGATGCGGTCGAGCAACGGGCCGATGGCCGCCAGCGCCGGGCGCAGGTTCAGGCCAAGCAAGATGATGGCGATCAGCAGCAGGCCCTGGCGCTTCATGCCTGCGCCTCCCTGGCACCGCGCCAGGCCACCAGCAGCACGCCGCCGACGATGCACAGCGCGGCCAGCAGCATGCTCAGGCTGCCCTGTTCACCGAACAGGCCGATGGCCATGGCGGCGCCGGTGATGGCCGCCACCGAGCCGATCTGGCTGAGAAACACCGTGCCGGCCAGATTCTGCAGGATGAAGAACAGCGCATAGACCGCCGCGAACAGCAGCATCTGCGCCACCAGCAGGGCGACCACCAGTGTGCTGTCCAGACGCGGGGTAAAGTCGACGCCGAGCGCGGCTGTGGCGCCCAGCAGCACGGCGCCACCGAGCAACATGCCGGGCGCCAGCGACAGCGGCGTGGCACCGCTCGGCCAGTAGCGCGCGCGGTAGATATTGCCCAGTGCCAGGAACACCGGCACGCTCAGCGCAGCCAGCACCCACAAGGTCGGACTATCGCCTCCGTGCAGTTTGCCCAGGGCCAGCAGCAGGCTGCCGGACAGGCCGATGCAGATGCCCAGCAGGCGGATGCGACTGAGCCCCTCCATGCGCAGTGCCAGCGCCAGCAGGTAGGTGAACAAGGGCGGAAAGGCCAGGCACATCGAGGCGAAACCGGCGCCGACATGGCCGATGGAGCTGAACAGCAGGGCGTTCGGCACCGCGATGCTGAGCAAGCCGGAGGCGAGGTAGTAGCGCTGCTGCGGCAGGCCCATGCCGGGCCGCTCGCCACGCCACCAGGCGAACAGCAACAGCATCAGGCCACCGCCGAACAGGCTCCAGAGCAGGTAGGCCATCGGCTGCCAGCCGACGTTGCCGGCCAGCTTGACCAGATTGCTGGTCAGCCCCATGAGCGTGCCGATCACCAGCAGCAGCGAGAGTGCCAGAAGTGGGCGGGAATTGGAGCCTGGCATGCGGATGCCTCCTTGGCGTGAATACGTTACGATGGCGACATTCTTTTGGAAAAGTATCTTGATAGCAAGATAAATTGAGGGCGACATGCAAGACCGTGCACAACTGGCTGCCGAACAATGGCGGCAACAGCGGCCTGATCTGGATGGTTCCGCCATGGCCGTGATCGGGCGCCTGGGCGAACTTTCACAGGTGATCAGCCGCGACCACCTGCTGCCGTTCTTCGCCGAACATGGCCTGCAGGCCGGCGAGTTCGACCTGCTCGCCACCCTGCGTCGCTCGGGCGAACCCCATGCGCTGATGCCCACCGCCTTGTACGAGAGCGCGATGATCTCCTCGGGCGGCATGACCAGCCGCATCGACCGTCTGGAAAAGGCCGGCTTGATCGAGCGGCGCAAACACCCCAGCGACCGTCGTGGCGTGCTGGTGGCGCTGACCCCGGCCGGATTCGAATTGATCGACGGCATGCTCGCTGCCCACGTGGCCAACTTGCAGCGCGTGCTATCAGGATTGACCGCCGAGGAGCAGCGCACGTTGCATGAGCTGAATGGCAAACTGTTGGCAGGCTTGGCGCAGCAGGGCGCTGAGTGATTGAACCGATCTCCCCCACGCTTTTTGAGCGCGTCATGGCGCTCTCCTAAATGCTCAGTACGTGGATGCTTGAGCGTACACAGCGCTTGGCCGTGATCAGGATGGGGTCAAGCGCCGCGCATACTTCCGAGTTGACGCTTCAGCGTTTTGAGCCACGATCTTCTGGCGGTATAGCGAAAAGGCGCACATATGGAATCGGTCTGGATCGCAGCGGGTGTCTTCGTATGTCTGCTGTCGGCATCGCTGCTCATGATGCATTGGTACCCCAAACTCTCGGCTCGTCACCGGGATGAAGAAACCAACACGGTGGTTCGCCTGGTCGCCAATATCTTTGTGGTCATGACCTCATTGGTGTTCGGCCTCATGATCAACTCAGCCAAGAACACCTTCGAAGCAATCGATACCAACATGCACGCCTATGCGACCAGCCTGATCATCTTCGATCGAACACTGAAGACCTACGGTGAGAAGGCGCAGGACACGCGCGAGCACCTGGCCGCCTATGTGGAGCACGCTATTGCCAATCCCTACCGGGGCGACGAAGCGCTTCAGCATCGGGTGAGCCCCGCTACTCAGTTTCTGGATGAGATTGGAGTGGTTCTGGCCGCCATCGGGCCCGAAACCCGTTACCAAGAAACCATGCTCAGCGACCTTCGCCAGCAGTACCACTCGCTCATAGAGCAACGCTGGCGCATCGTGGAGCAGTCAGAAGGGGCGATACCGATGCCGCTGATCGGCATGCTTGTCGCCTGGATGACGCTGATCTACGCCAGCTTTGGCTATCGCGCGCCGAATAACCCAATGGTGATTGGCATGTTCGTCTTGTCTGCACTGCTGATTGCCGCCTCCGTGTACCTGGTTCTGGACATGGACATTCCTTTCCACGGGCCGATACAGATATCAGACGCACCATTGCGCAGAGCCTTGGCGGAAATGCAGATGTAGTCCGGGTTTACTAGGGTTTGTACGAAAAGTCGTCGAGCGAAGGTCAGGCGAGGCAAAAACGGGTGAGGAAGCGGAGTTTACGAGCTGTAAATGAGCATTCCGAACCTGTTTTTAACGAAGCATCACCGAGCGCAGGCACTTTTCGTACAGAGCCTAGAGAGCGCAGCCAACCGTGAGGTGAGGGCCAAGCGCAGTGGTCCGGTGCCAAGCACTCGTTCCGCTCACATCCGGTGATGCTCCAGCAGAAAATCCACGAACACCCGCACCCTTGCCGGCATTGCCGAGCCGCCGACGAACACTGCATGGATCGGCTCGCGGTCGCCGGGGTTGAAGGCTTGCAGCAGTGGCACCAGATCGCCGCGCTGGATGTCCTCGGCCACGGTGAATTCGCCGATGCGCGCGATGCCTGCGCCGACCCGGGCGAGTTGCGCCAGCGCCTCGCCGCTGCTGCATTCGATATTGCCGCAGACCTTGAGGGAGAACGCCTGGCCGTCATGCACGAAAGGCCAGTTGGGTTCGGCGCGGCGGAAGTTGAAGCGCAGGCAGTTGTGTTGCAGCAGGTCGTGCGGCTGCTGCGGTGTGCCATGGCGCTCTAGGTAATCGGGGGAGGCCACCACCACCTGACCGGTTTCGCCGACCTTGCGGGCGGTCAACGGGCTGTCCGGCAGATGGCCGAAGCGCACGGCGACGTCAGCCTGGCCGCCGAGGATGTCGACCACCTCGTCGCCCAGGCTGAGGTCGACGGTGATGTTCGGGTAGCGTGCGCTGAATTCCGCCACCAGCGGCACGATGGTCATCCGCCCATGGCCGAGCGCGGCACTGACACGCAAGCGGCCCCGAGGCACGCCCTGGTCGGTGATGGCTTCTTCGACTTCCGCCATGTCGGCGAGGATGCGCCGGGCGCCGCGCAGGTACGCCTCACCCTCGGCGGTAAAGGTGATCGCGCGGGTGGTGCGCAGCAACAGGCGGGCGCCAAGGCGCTGCTCGGTACGGGCAATGATGCGGCTGACCGCCGAGGGCGTCAGCCCCAGTGCGCGGGCGGCGGCCGACAGGCTGCCTTCTTCCGCCACGCTGGCGAACACCACCATCTCACCTGATCGGCCGTTGAAGTCCATTTGTGCTCCGTAAGCAAAGGTGTTTGCCAGAAATGCCATCTACCGCCGTCGAGGTTTGGATCCTAGCATTCGCGGCATAGATGAGGAGATATTCCATGCGTATCAATCCACCACTTGTTGCACTCGCCATCGGCGCCTTCGGCATCGGTGTTACCGAGTTCGCCCCCATGGGCATGTTGCCGGGTATCGCCAGTGATCTCGGCGTTTCCATTCCGGCTGCCGGCCTGCTGGTCAGCGCTTATGCGCTGGGCGTGCTGCTCGGCGCGCCACTGATGACCCTGACCACCGGACGGATTCCCCGGCGCTATTTGCTGATCGGCCTGATGGCCATCTTCACCCTGGGCAACCTGATGTCGGCCCTGGCCACCGACTACACCAGCTTGCTGATTGCCCGCGTGGTGACCTCGCTGAACCACGGCGCCTTCTTCGGCGTGGGCTCCATCGTCGCTGCCAGCGTGGTCGCACCGGACAAGCGCGCCGGGGCGGTGGCGGCGATGTTCATGGGCCTGACCCTGGCGACCATCGGCGGTGTGCCGCTGGCGGCCTGGTTCGGTGAAGTATTGGGCTGGCGCACGGCCTTTGCGGGCATTACCGGCCTGGGCGTATTGGCCATGCTCGCGCTGTGGTTCGCCTTGCCCAACGTGCCGCTACCGAAGAGCGACGGCGTGCTGGCGGAAATCCGCGTGCTGGGCCGTGGCCCGGTGCTGGCAGCACTGGCGCTGACCGTGGTCGGTTCGAGTGCGATGTTCACCGTGTTCACCTACATCGCGCCAATCCTCAGTAGCGAGACGCATGCCTCGACTGCCTTCATCACCGCGATGCTGGTGCTGTATGGCGTGGGCCTGACCCTGGGCAACATGTGGGGCGGCAAGGCGGCGGATCGCTCCGTCGATCGCACCCTGATCGTCTCGCTGAGTGCGCTGATTCTGGTCTTGCTGGCCTTTACCGTACTGATGCGCTGGCCGCTGCCGGCCGCCGTGGCCATCCTGATCTGGGGCATCGCCAGCTTCGCCATCGTGCCGCCGCTGCAGATGCGTGTGATGGAAGCGGCCAAGGCGGCGCCCAACCTGGCCTCGGCGGTGAATATCGGTGCCTTCAACCTCGGTAATGCGATTGGTGCGGCGCTGGGCGGGGCGGTGATCAATGCCGGTCTGGGCTATCCGGCGATTTCCCTGGCCGGCGCAGCGATGGCGGGGGTGGGGTTGCTGATGGTGCTGGGGTTTGCCTGGCGTTCCAGGGCGGTGGCTGCCGCGGTGGTGTAGTAGGAGCAAGGCTTACTGACGGCCAAGTGCGTAGAGCGTACGGGGGCGATCCGATCCACCCGGTGCGCTACGCACGGCCAGTATTTGCTTTCGATGCCTGCCTCACTGCGCGGCATCGATGGCCTTGGCCCAGGCCTGTAAGGCGTCTCGAGCGGCCAAGGCGATCTCCTTGTCGCTACGGCCGGCGAATTCACGCTCCAGCGCATCCGCCGCGATCAACCCGGCGATGGTTGGCTTACCGACTGCGTCGGTCAGATCCAGCCATTCAATCCAGCTCGCAGGCGTGTCGTACCAGCGCAAGTAGCCGGTCGGCGAGCGGGGCCACCAGCGCTGCTCGAACTGCAGCACGACCTTTTCCAGCTTACCCATGCCCAGGTGGGCCAGCGCATCGCGTTGGGCCGGCGGCAGTTCGGGGAGAAAGCGCAGGGTCTTGAGTACGCCGAGTGGCACGGTGCAGATGCAGAAGTCGCCACGCTCATCGTTGATGCGCAGCTCGCCGTCACGCCAGTCGATCTGGCTGACGGGCTGGCCCAAGCGGATGTCGAGCCCGCTGGCCAAATGCTCGATGATCTGGCTATAGCCGCCGGGCAGAAAGCGATCTTCGTTACCGACGCCTTCCTCGTCGAGGGATTCCACCGAAAGCTGGGTAAGCGGCAGGCAGGCCTCGATAATCAGGTTGCCGTCGATCGCATAACGCGCTGCCCGAGCCTGGGCGGGCTCCAGACCTGCCAGATAGCGCTCGATGCCTTCGGCCAGGGGCAGGCTGCGGTCGACACCCTGGCGCAGTGCCTGCCAGGCTTCATTGATACCCTGAACCGCGCCATCGCTGGCGGCAGACAGCGGTTGACTGAAATCGGTCGCCACCATGGTTAACCCGAGGTGCTCCGCTTCGCGAGCCAAGGCGTTGTCCGCGAACTGCTGCAGCCAGGCCGCGCCGACGTCCACGGTCACTTCGCCCAGTTGCAGGCTATGGGTGCGTCCGCCAATGCGCTCACGCGCCTCGATCACCACGCAGTCGACGCCATTGGCGCGCAGGTGATGGGCAGCCCCCAAGCCAGCGCAGCCCGCACCTATCACGATCACTCGTCGGGCTCCGGCCTGGACGGCGAGGCTGGCCGCGCGAGTCCCGTCGTCCCAGGCGCCGTGGGTCATGGCGGGCGCCTCGGGATTGCAGGCTTCGCCAGCGATGACGAGGCGCCCATCCAGGCACTCGCCCAGCACATGTCGATGTTGCGGCCGGCCGCCAGGCAGCAGGGTGCTGTATGCCCCCAGGCTGTAAGCATCGTCACGCCAGTGGGTGACGTGCCAGGCGGTGGGCTGATACATGGAAAACTCCCTTTCAATGCGGTGCCTGTCATGGCGTCAGGCGAGCGGCGGAATATCTCAGTTGCCGTGAACGATGGCCAGTTCTTGGGCGCAATCAGCACAGGCCGCAACGGTGAATGCCTGCAAGATGCTGTAGGCAAGCCTGGGGTGAGCATGGCGATACCACGCAAACGCCCGTTGCGGACGCTGGAGTGTCGAGGGCTGCGTTCCCGAGCGATCATCTTCTACCCGGTTGCTGGACTATTCGCTGGCGCTGCTATCCCAAGCGCTGAGTTGTTTCGAGTATCGACGGTGCTTGACGCAAAGGTGGACAAGCTTCGCGTTGTCCACCCTGCATCGCGCTTCAGCGTAGGGTGGATGACGCTTTTCTCATCCACCGTTGTGGCTAGAAAGGGACGGATTAAATAGATCTGTCCCATTTCGTTGACCAGAGTGGCAGCGGGAAGGCCGGCATCAAGTTCTAGAACTGGGTCACCACCGTAACGCCGGTGCCCTCGAAGCGATCCATATTCACCAGCGCATCGATTGACTGCTCCAGGCTGATGGTTTTACCAACCAGCTTCTCGGGCGCCAACTTGCCGGACGTAATCATCTCGATCATGGCGTCATAGCGGTGTGCTTGCATGCCATGGCTGCCGTAAATTTCCAGCTCGTGAGCGATCACCTTGCTCATCGGGATCGCCGGCTTGGCGTGGTCGGCGAGCATCAGGCCGACCTGGACGTGCCTGCCGCGACGGCGCAGGTTGTTGATGGAGTTGAAGCAGGTTGTTGGGTGCCCCAATGCATCGAGCGATACGTGGGCGCCCCCGCGGGTGATCTCCATGACCGCCTCGGTTACGTCCGCCACCTGAGCCGCATTCACCGTCGCCACGGCGCCCAGGGAGCGAGCCAACGCCAGCTTGTCGTCGGCGATATCGATTGCGATGACATTGGCGCCAATGGCCTGGGCGATCATCACGGCCGATAGGCCCACACCGCCGCAGCCGTGCACGGCTACCCACTCGCCGGCGCTGACCTTGCCTTGATCGACAATCGCCCGAAACGAGGTGACGAAGCGGCAACCCAGGCTGGCGGCCGTTGCGTAGTCCATGTGCTCAGGTAGTGCGACCAGATTCAGGTCGGCCTGGTGGATGCCCACATATTCTGCGAACGAGCCCCAATGGGTAAAACCTGGCTGAAACTGAGTGTGGCAGACCTGCTGGTTGCCGCTGTTGCACTCGGGGCAGGCGCCGCAACCACCGACGAAAGGCACGGTTACGCGGTCACCCACTTTCCACTTGGTCACTTCACGGCCAACCTCCGCCACGACGCCGGCCAGCTCGTGCCCCGGTACGTGCGGCAACT
Organism: Pseudomonas spartinae; assembly: GCF_965197125.1. NCBI lineage: Bacteria > Pseudomonadati > Pseudomonadota > Gammaproteobacteria > Pseudomonadales > Pseudomonadaceae > Pseudomonas > Pseudomonas spartinae. The sequence continues at coordinate 12,990 of NZ_CBDAMB010000008.1, read as the reverse complement.
GGATGTCCGGATCATGGCCTTTCCAGCCATGCCAGTCGCTGCGGCATACACCCGTGCCCTTGACCTGAATGACCACGCCGTGGCGTTCCGCGCTGGGGTCGGCGACCGTCATCAGGCGTGGCGGCTGGGAAAATGCTTCGTAGACTACGGCTTTCATGGAGCACCTCTGATTGAGCAATCACTACGGCGTCAGCTCGGCACCTCTGTATACGCAATCGCGAGGTAAGGGCACCGGCGTATTTATATGTGCAACCGCGTTGCATTGTTGGGTGATGGAACCTTGTATTCATTATGAATAAACGCCCTGAAATTACCTTTCAGAATAAGATTGACAATGCATGGAGTGCGAAATGATCCTTCAGTAATGCTTTTAATATGAAGGGATCTTTTATGCCGATTGCCATTGATAAAGTAGATATTGCAATCTGTGATCGACTGCAGCGTGACGGCAGGTTGTCGAACGTGAAGCTCGCGCAGGAAGTTGCCCTTAGCGAAGCCTCCTGTTGGCGCAGGCAGAAGCGCCTCGAAGAATGTGGCGTTATCGAGGGATACCAGGCCGTTCTCAACCGCAAGAAATTGGGGCTTGGGGTCATGGCCTTCGTACAGATTTCCTGTACCGATCACAGCGAAGAGGCGACCGCCAGATTCGAAAGCATCATCGCGTCCGCGCCTCAGGTGCTCAGTTGCCACAACACTACTGGCGAGGCCGACTTCCTGCTGCAGGTGGTGGCACGCGATCTGGATAGTTACAGCCGGTTCGTCGAGAAAGTGCTGAGGGCGTTGCCGGGTGTCTCCAGCATTCGGTCCAACCTTTCACTGCGGGAAATGAAGACCACCAACCGGCTCCCTGCTAGCGAGATCCTGAGCACCTGAGACATTGCGATGGCGATTCTGAAACGCCCTCTGCACAGAAGCGAGGCAGCAGTATTGGCGGATCGTAGGTGGTAGGTACATCCGGGGGGCGCCATCTTAAAAGGTGGACAAGCTTCGCGTTGTCCACCCTACGTCTCGGTCTCACCGTTGCGAGGCGCTATCAGCCCTGCCATCGCCTCAGATCCATATATCGTTCGCCGCCGTCAGGTCGCCACCCTCGTGGCCTGTGTTCACAATGCCGCGCGGCTCGATCATCATGAGCTTTGCTTCGCCTTGCGCTGCCGTGCGGTGTTCCACGCCCCGTGGAACGACGTAGAGCTCCCCTGGATTCACATAGACGCATCCCTCCGGTAAGTCGATGCGCAAGACACCCTCGAGCACCAGAAATGCCTCGTCAGTTTCCGGGTGCGAATGCCAGATGAATTCACCTTCAATTCGTACAACCTTGAACTGGTAGTCGTTCATCTCGGCAACGACTCTAGGACTCCACTGCTGGTCGATCAGCGAGGCCTTGTATTTCAGGTCGATGGCGAGGGGGGCTTGTTGATGATGGGAGTCAGGCATGACGGATCCTCTTGATTGGGAGTCATCAGCCTATCGAGGCGAAAAACGCCATTCTTGTACGATCCTGCACGTTAATGTGTGGAGCGCAGGCGTTCCAACCAGCGCCATGGCGGCACGCCATAGCAGCGGGTGAAGTGCCGGGTCATGTGGCTTTGGTCGTGAAAACCGGCAGCCAGGGCGGCATCCACTAACGAGAAGCCGTCCAAGGCAAGCCGCCGAAAGCAGTCCAGGCGACGTAGCGTGACAAAACGATAGGGGCTGGTGCCGTAGAGCACGCGGAAGTCCCGTGACAGGCTCCAGCGTTCGCGCCCGCTTACCTGTTCGAGCATTTCCAGAGTAATGCTGGAGTGCAGGTGCGCCATGATGAATTCGCGGGCACGCTCGGCTGCACGGTAATCCAGATGCTTGCGGCCGCGCGGCTTACCTGCGACAGCATGCAAGGCCATCGCCAGGTCATAGAGCGCGTCCTGCTCTTCCAGCCTTTCCAGCGGATGATCCAGCGCTTGTACGAATGCTTCACTGGCACGGTACAGACGCGGATCGCTCGAGAGGCCGCCTGCTATGAAAGGCAGGGGCTTGCCGCCCAGCACGTTCTGGATCAAAGCCGGGTCGACGTATGCCATGCGGTAACGGAAACCTGCATCCGTGCCGGCCATGCCGTCATGTAACTCATCTGGGTGTAGTACGAGCGTGTTGCCAGGGATACCGTGACGCAGTGAGCCCTTGTAGTTGAAGCTCTGCACACCTGCGAGCGTCCGTCCAATCGAATAGGTGTCGTGCCGATGCGGCTCGTAGCCATGGCCACCGAACCACGCCTCGATACGCTCCACTCCACTGGGTAGAGTGCTTCGTATGACCCAATCAGACGGGGTCGTTTCGCTATCCATGAGGCATGCTCTCGATCATGCAGGGGGTATGCATCTGCGGCTATTCAATATAGAGAGCTTGCCTATTCATGTCTGCTCTTTGCCTGCGGAGGTATCGATACCGTGCAGCAGGGTGCAAGCTTCGCGTTGTCCACCCTACATCGCGCTTCAGCGTAGGGCGGATGACGCTCTTCTCATCCACCGTTGCTGCGGATGTCCGGGTTACTTGTTGGCGGGCATTCCCGCCAGGTTCCCGCTAAACCGTCGGCACCGTTCCTCCATCGATGATGAACTCAGTGCCCGTGATGGACGCGGCACGGGGGGAGGCGAGGAAGGCGATGAGATCCGCCACTTCGTCCGGCCTGGATGGGCGACCGAGAGGTATGCCGCCCAGGGCCTGCATGATGAGTCGCTTGCCGCCTTCATAGTCAGTGCCAGCCTCCTGCGCGAGCCGCTCGGCCAGGGCGACCGAGGCTTCGGTTTCGACCCAGCCCGGCGATACCCGCACCACCCGGACACCCTGGGGCGAGACTTCTTTCGACAGGCTCTTGCTGTAAGTGGCGAGTGCTGCCTTGGCTGCAGCGTAAGCGGTGGTGGCTTGCGCCAGGGGCAGTCGGCTCTGGATCGAGGTCACGTGGACGATGACGCCCGCCTGGCGTTCCAGCATCGCCGGGAGCAGGGCGCGATCAATGCGCACGGCCGGTAACAGGTTGAGATCGAATTCGCGCTGCCACTGGTCGTCGTCCAGTACCGCGAAGCCGCCTGCGGGGGCCGATGAGCCACCCAGCACATGGATCATGATGTCCACCTTGCCCAGGCGCTTGCGTGCTCCCTCGACCAGGGCGTCGCAGCCTTCACGTGTCGACAGATCGGCCTGGACGAACAGTTCATCCGGCAGATCCTGGCTCACTTGGCGCGCAGAAGTCAGCACCTTGGCGCCTTCCGCGATGAAGCGGTTCACTACCGCACGGCCGACGCCCTTGGTACCACCAGTGACCAGTACGTGCTTGTCGTTCAGGTCGAGTTTCATCACGGTGCGATCTCCAGCGAGCGGATCTGGCCATCCATGAGTGCGAACAGGTGTTTGAGCAGCACCGGGCTGCCGGGGAAGTCGCCCGCTACGCGTGCGGTGACGGTCAATGCATCGTCTCGTTGTGAGGCCTCCACGGGCTCGACGCGGTAGTTGAAGGCCTGCCGAGCCTCCCGTTGCCAGGCCACGATGGCGTCGATGCCCTGGTGCGTGCGTTTCTCGTCGATCACCCTGGCGTCCGCGTGGAAGCAGGTGGCAAGGCGTGCCGGGTCGTCGCCATTGCTGATGGCGAAGTAGGTGTTCACGGCTTCGGGCAGTTGCAGCTTCATGGCCTGATTTCCTCTCGTAGTGGGTGGGGCGCTACGGGAGTGATCTTGCTGCTCGATGGATAATTTGCTCAACTGGGACAGAGTTAATGACCTGTCCCGAATATCAGGATAATCCAATGGCTGACCCGCGCCTGGGCCTCAACGAATTGGAAGCGGTGCTGGCCGTGGCGCGCCGGGCCTCGTTCCGCCAGGCCGCCATCGATCTCGACGTGTCCACCACCGCCTTGAGCAACACCATCGCCAAGCTGGAGGCCAGCCTGGAAACCCGCCTGTTCAATCGCACCACGCGCAGTGTGTCGTTGACCGAGGCGGGGGCGCTGTACCTGGAGCAGGTCGGGCCGGCGTTGCAGGACGTTCGTACGGCGCTTGAAGCAGTGCGTTCGCATAATGCCGGGCCGGCGGGGACGCTGCGCATCAATGCGTTTGCCAGTGCCGCCCGCGCAACCCTGATGCCGTTGGTGCTGGAGTTTCTGCAGCGTTATCCGCACGTACACATCGACATGGTGACCGAAGGGCGTCTGGTGGATATCGTCGCGGGTGGGTTCGATCTCGGGGTGCGCTCGGCGAACCTGGTGCCCAGCGACATGATCGTGATCCCCCTCGGGGCACCGCAACGTTACGCCGTGGTCGGCACGCCGGAATACTTCGAACAGCACGGGCGACCGCGTACTCCGGCGGATCTGCTGCGCCATGCCTGTATTCGTATCCGCCTGCCAAACGGTGCGATCTATCCCTGGCAATTCGAGCGGGCAGGGGAGGTGACGAGGCTCGATGTCGCCGGGCCGCTCACGCTCGACGAGCCCGGTGTTGCCAAGGCGGCGGTGCTGGCGGGGGCGGGGCTTGGCTTCTTCATGGAGCAGGACGTGAGAGCTGAAATCGAGGCCCGGCAGTTCGAGCGGGTGCTGGAGGGCTGGACACCGCCTCTGGAAAGACTGTGTCTGTACTACCCAAACCGCCGCAATCTGTCTGCAGCACTCAAGGCCTTCACCGCTCTGGCGCGGGCGAACTTGGCCGGCAAGGGCGAATCGGGTTGAGTGCCTGGCGTGGGGCGGTTTTACCAAGAACCGTTTGCCAGGTTCTCACGCGTCTTGCGGCTTACGCCTTCGCAGCAGGGCTCAAGCGAAAGCTGACACCCATGCGGTTGAACGCGTTCATGGCTGCGATAGCCGCCGTAAGGTCGACCAGGTCTTTCGGAGTGAATGCGGACGATGCCGCGTCATAAGCCTCGTCGGAAACATGCGTTTCACCAACCAGCGTCACTTCTTCCGTCCAGGCCAGGGCGGAACGTTCCTGCTTGGAAAACAGATGCGCGGCCTCATGCCAGACCGGCACCAGAACGAGCTTTTCTACTGACATACCTCCCTTGATCAAGTCTCGCGAATGGATATCGATGCAGTGCGCGCATCCATTGATCTGCGACGCCCGCAAGAACATGAGATGGACGAGTTGAGGCGGCAGGTTCGTTCCGGTGGTGACGTAATGGTGCAGCCCGCCCAGTGCTTTAGCTGCACCGGGTGAAGCCTCAAACCAATTAAGACGAGTCATAGAGCAGTACCCTTTGTGAATGGGGGAGTCGGTAAGGTCTGCTCAATTAAGGCAATTAAGAGGATCAAGGTATTGATCCAATTAAAGGCTTAGTGAATGGTCCACTTTGCGGCGTGGCTGTTGGTGCTTTTGATGCGCTAGAGCGTGGGAACGATCATGAAGAGGCGAGGGCATGCCCTCGCCTGATTCGTTACAGCCGCAATTCCGTGCGCAATGCCTGATGCCCACCGCCTAGCGGCGAACACAAGCGTTGGTGGATGCGGCTGAGAAAACCCAGCTCGAAGGCATGGCGCTGTGCGCCCGGCGGGTAGAGCTGGCGCTCCAGCAACAGATTGGCCCACAGCCAGCCGCTGTTGGCGTCGTCCAGCCAGGCCTGCGCGGTTTGCACGCCGTGGCCGAAGCTCGCTTGGCAATCTGCATTCCAGCCAAATTCGGCAGGCGGCTGCCCGTCATGGTCTGGCAGGTGGGTGAGATAGCGTTGCAATTCAATCATGCTCGGCCCTCCCGGCTGCCTGGGCGATGGCCCGACGGTAGAGCACGACCAACTCGCTCAGCAGCGCGCTGGTGGTGCTTGCCAGCTCCGGCTCCGGCATTCGCCGCAACAGCTTGGTCAGCAACGCTGCCCGGTACTCGGCCGCTGCCTGCAATGGACACTCGTCGGCCACATGGCTGTGCAACGGATTGTGTGGCATGGGGAAGGGGATAACGACGGATTCAGACCTGGCCATGCAGCACCTCCAACACGGAAGTCGACACGACAGCCAGCAGCCCAGGGCGGAGCCCTTGGGTAAAAGGGGGATAGTGCATTTTCCTTATGCTCCTCGGACGATTTAAGGAGCCGCCATCCAGCCTTCCTACGGGCGTGGGTGGCGGACCGTGCAAGGGTAGGAAACCGGCGTCCGAGGGAACCGGCCAGGCCGAAGCCTGCCTCACACGGCCCGCCATAAATGCACGAGAAAACAGCAGGCACAAAAAAAGCGCCTGCTCTCGACTATGGCGCTACCGCGCCCGGACAAAACGGGTTCCTACACCCGGTCACGGGATTGACCGTGACGGGGCGGACTGTAGCGCGGGGTGAAGGGAGAGGGCAAGGCGTGGAGGGGCAGCTGTCGGCCAGTAGCAGTCATTGACCGCCTACAAAATTAGGGGGGCGATTCAGTCTACCTGCATCGGTATGGCATGATCGGGATAGTTAGAGCGGCACACACTCTGTAGGAGAAAGGGGGAGATTCGTTTCTCTTACTCTAAGCCTCCGCTTCTGGCTAGCAATTAATATAACTGCGTTAATTCTCATAATAGAAGCGGCAGGGGTATCAAAAAATATCCCCTGCCTGGTGGGTTAAGGCACCGAATTACTCGGCGCTCATTTTCTCAAGTTTCTTCTTCAAAGCGTCCTTCGCAATAGGACCCAGTGCGTCTGCTACAGCCTTAATTTCTGCTTTGCTCTTTGCATCTAAGCCAGAAAAAGAGCCAGTTTCTACGATTGAGAATTTCATATACACATCAGCGATGTCCGAATACGCAAGTGGCTTAGAGAAATTAAACGGCGGCTTCCCAACTGGCATAACAATAACTTTCGGGTTTCCTGTTGGCTCGCCGACCAACACTCCCCCAATGCTTACTGCGTCTACAGAGTTCTCTTTAAGTTCTCCCTCCTTAAACGCAGAAGCAACTGTAGCGACCGAAAGACCAACGCTGCCTTTTCCCCCACCTTCATCTGCAGTCAGTGCCAAACTGGTTTTTGACGCTACGAGAATCGGTGTCACCTGGAAAGCGGAGACCCCTGTTTTACCCGTGTCAAAACTCTTCAGTCCAAGCAGAATGACCATTTGAGGGGCTGGATTGTCTTTACCCCTAATTCTAGCCAAGGCGACACAGTTCGTTTCCTGCCACTTCGAAGGAGTACCACTCCATGTTGCACTCCATGTCTTACTGGACCTGTCTTGGATTTCACTAACCTTTGTATTTGCCGCATCAACAGCTAGATCCCACGCAACCCCTCCTAAAGCTGTTAAAGCAGCCGCAGCGACGGGGGCTAAATTGGTTGGCGTGCACAGGTCTTTGTAAGTTTTAACTTCCGGCCCATCGCCAAAAAGAGTTGTCCATAAAGATTTCACAGGCTTATTGTCCCCATCTCGGTCTGAGAGGACAGCGCCAGTAATAGGAATAGCTGCAGTCCATTCTTGATCACCACTAGAAGGCTCAAGTTTGGACGCCGACATAATTACCAATGACTGACAACCACTTAACCACAACACTGAGAAGAAGATAATTATCTGGTTTCGCATCTGATCACACTCCTTGTTTGTGCATAAGAGAGTGGCGAAGCGCCACTGCCAGATTAGGTATAGACGATCGGGATATCTATGGCGAGCGGCATGCACCTGTATGAATCGACTCGGGTTTCGTAGTCAGGTCCGAAGGTCTGCTTCTGGCCGGTTAGCGACGGTCTAGACTAGACCGTCGCTATGCATGGTCAGACCTCGGTCTGCTCCGCCATTTCCAACGCGTCATCGACCTCAATTCCCAGGTATCGGATGGTGCTTTCAAGCTTCGTGTGGCCGAGAAGGAGTTGGACTGCCCTTAGGTTCTTCGTTCTGCGATAGATCAGGGACGCCTTCGTACGTCGTAGCGTGTGCGTGCTGTACATAGCCGGATCAAGGCCAATAGCGGTCACCCACGCCTTGACGATTCGAGCGTATTGCCTAGTAGATAGATGATCTGAGCCACGCAACCGGCTTGGAAACAGGCAATCGTCACTGCGGAGCTGAGCCAGAAGTATCCAGGCGGCCAACGCTGCCCGGGTTTGCTCTGTGATCTCAAATTGCACTGGTCGTTGGGTTTTCTGCTGCATCACGATAGCTCGCGGTGACACGTGTTCACCATGGGCTATGTCTCGCACCCGAAGCTTGGTTAAGTCGCAGGCCCGCAGCTTGCTGTCGATGGCTAGATCGAAGAGAGCTAGATCACGGGTACTCTCGGCAATCTGAAGCCTGACCCTGATGGCCCATATATCGCTGAGTCTGAGCGGGGCTTTCTGCCCGACTAGCTTTCCCTTGTTCCAAGGCTGGTGGTTGATGGTGGCAGTGGTGTTCATGGCTTGTCCTCCACGTGAGGAAAGACAGGGATGGACCAGCAACAGCAATGGTCGCTAACCGGCCAAAAGCGGTCGGTCAGCAACATCAATATCGTAGTCTGTCCCCGACTAGGGTTGACCAATAAGGGCATTGCGGCGCAAGCATCAATTTCTAGGCACGTCGAGGAATGGGGAGTCCCGACTTGGTTAGCTTGGGTTCGGTTTGGAATGGGCCGTGAATGGCATAGATAGGGTGGCTTCGGCGCTCTTTCTGTTCTTGGGCGCTGGAAACCTGAGATGATTATTTGATATTCGTTGCTGGATGGATATACAGTTCTTGCTGTAGTGTCGCTATGACACTATATGGAAGACCATCCAGAGAAGGATCTCCAAATGTTTCTCCTGAAGCACGCCATCATCCACAGCTTCACCAAAGAAGCTCACACCGACGTGATTGGCAAGGTCGTCAAAAAAGACATCGTTCTAGATACCGAGAACCGGGCGCTAATCGCGCTGGCGCAAGGCATTAATGGTCTGATTGGCACCACTGGCAATAGCGTTGTTTACGGCCAGTTTTCCAATGACGAGCGACAAGGGCCTTTCCCTGCTGCCTTTGATGCGTACACCGGCAACCTGCCTGACGCTACGGCATTTCTTTCGCTCTCACATCTCGTGATGGATCAACTGGTCGAGCAGGCAGCAAAGCGCGTGCTATCGACCGGCGGTCATATCCTGTGCGCCCTATACGAGTCCCAAGGTTCCCAGTTCTTCCTAGTCGCCAGCATGAAGCAGAGGGGAGGCATCCAGCTCGATGAGAACTATGTACCCAAAGAGATTCAGGAAATTGATCTGAATAAGGTCCAGCAGGCTGCCCGCATCAACGTCAATGACTTCACATACATCACGCACCAGCTTGCTCAGGAAACGACTGAAATTGAGGATGACGCGGAGGCTAAAGAAGCCCTGGAAGAGCGTATTGATACGACATACCTGTGCTTCGTAAGCCGCGGGAGAGACAGCCAAGCGTCTGACTATTTCATCTACGCGCTTGGGTGTGCGAAAGGCGTTGCATCTGGCAGAGCTACGAAAGGAGCAATCGATGCTGTCGTCGCGTTCTTTCAGTCCAAGCCAGCGCTAAAGGGGTTTAGCTACAAAGCCAAAGAGGCGGTAATTAAGTACCTCGAAAAACAACTGGAAGATAAAAAGCCAGCTCGACTGGATGGTGTTTGCCACGCGGCTGTAAAGAATGTGCCTGAGGACCTCGCTGAGCATATTGAAGGCATTAAGGATTTTCTTAATGATGAGAGATATAAGGTTCCGGTAGAGTTCTCTGTTAACGCAAAAGGCCTTAAAGAGAAGACCCGGATTAAATCTGAGGCTGCAAGTTGGTCTATTCAGTTCGAGCGCGGCGCCTTAGGTAAAGAGGAAGTTGCAGATGTGTTTTATGATGAGGAATCTAAAAAGTTAATCTTGACCAACTTGCCTGATTCTCTAATATCTCTGATTGAAGAAGAGATAGCAAGCAGGGATAAATAATGTTCGCCAAGGTCGTTGATTTATACAGATCAACAGGTCGTAAGCCAATTGTAGATGGCGCCTTTTCCTATGAGGGTGGATACGATAAAGGCCTTGCGGATAAGCTTGAAGCTCTGAAAAATTTACCTCAGCACTTTGGCCGTTTTTTGGAAGTGGAGACCTCACCTGAGAAAGGGTGCTCATTTACGTTTAAGCTACCATCTAATGAGCACGGTAAGTTCTTTCCAGATATAAAGACGCTCCTGGCTGGTAGCACCTCTATTAATAAGGGCGTGTTTCCTGAAAACATCTACATAGTAGATGTGGACTGGATGTTTTCAGACAAGAATGCACCTGAGCCGATAGCAAACCTCAAGAAGATCTGTAGGCTGGTGCATCTGCTCTCGGAGCTGGCGATAGGGGTTGATCGGGAGACGAATCGGGCCTTTTTCAATTTGTTTTTCGCCCTGCCTCAAGATGGAGTGAAACCTCCGCGCACGTTCCTGATTGCTACTAAGGTTACTCCTGAGATGGCAGAGGTACGGCTGCATCATTTAGACCTGCTGGAGCAGATTCTCCACCCTAAAAACTCCAGCAAGCCTAACCTACTTGAGCGCGTGATGATGTTCAGGTTGTCCATAGCTGATGTTTTAGACACGGCTGGGGACTGTGGCAACCCATTCATGGTTGTAGTTCAAGAGTGGAGTAAGATTCTTTCTCAATATCGAATAAATCTTCAGTCCTATGTTCATGGTTTTTCATTCGAGAAAGTTCGGCAGGAGGTCGCTCGCGCGGAACTGGAGTATGCGAAGAGCTTAAGCGAAATTCTTGGTGATATTGCAGGTAAGCTACTTGCGTTGCCTGTATCTGTCGCCGGGATTTTATTGGTATACAAGAGCAACGACCCCTTGGAAATCTGGGTGCTATCAGTTGGTCTAGTGGTTGTTTCATTCATTCTGTTGTCAACGATTAAGAATCAGAAGCTTCAGGTGAAGAGGCTTCAGCACAGTTTTACCATGGCTTTTGAAGGTTTTGAGTCTAGGATGAATACATACCCTAGAAGAATTCAGGAGTTACTTGCAGAAACCGCAATCCAGCTAGAGGTGCAAGTAAAATCGTTAAATAATACTTTCGAAATATTGGGCAAGGTGTCATGGTTGCCCATATGGGGCGTTGCGGTAATTCTTGCATCCAAGGTAGTACTCTTTCTCATTGGGTGACTGCTATTGCCTGATAGCGTGCGGAACATCGCAAGGCCTCCATCCCGCAAAAAAAGAACAATCGGGGAAACAATCGGGGACAGACCACGGTATTGGTTTTGAAGGGGCGGCTTCTGGCCGGTAGCGGCCGATCACCAAGGGTTGCTACCGGCCGAAGCGGTCATTTGACGTCTACAAAAGCAGGGCCGATTCAAATCACCTGACTGCCATGACTCCTTCAGTTACCGTGGGCAATTCTTCTCTGACGCACATGCATTGACTCAAGGAATGACATCATGATTACTAGCGGCCACTTCATCGGCGAGATTCTGGACGAGCTCGCGGGCATCATGACGCAGGTAGAGTTAAGAGCCGCGCTTCATTTCTATGATTTACCGGCCTATGCAGAAAATTTTTGCCGCGATGTGATGACTTCAATCCTTGGAGGGGATTTTGTAAATCTTAACGCGACGAAGGCTAATACCCCGGGCTTGGACCTCGGGTCTAAATCGCTAAAAGTTGCAGTCCAGGTGACAGCGACAAACACGTCAAAAAAGGTCAATGACACGCTCTCAGCGATCACGGATGTTCAGCGCTCTGACTACGACCGTTTTATCGTGCTGATGTTGGTGAAGAAGCAAAATTCGTACACCCTTCTACCCGATCTTGTTGCTAAAAATCATTTCGACCCAAAGGACATTTGGGACCTTAGAGATCTCGCTAAATTGGCTGTGGATCTACCCCTCTCGCAGCTTAGAGAGCTCCACACTGTGATCAGAGAGCAGACGGCTCGCCTAAAGGTTGATCTTGAGTTGCGACCGGTCGGTGGGGCTTTCTCTACGACTAGTTATACCCAATGGGAGGCTCGACCTACCCCAAAAGTTGGCAGTGGGGAATCCTTCATCCAGCATTTAGAGTCACAAGGCGAATCTCTTAGCGACCGACAACGTGCTCTGGTAAAGCCCGCGCTTGATTTGGTCGCGGCTAACCTTGCTGAACTTCCTAGGCAGACCCGGGAGTTTTTAGTGATGCTATTCGAACGCGCATCAAAGAGCGGTACCGGCCATTTCAAGCAAGACCAGGGCTGGGAAAGCATCTTGCTTTCCAATCTTGAGCGGGTGTACCAGGGGCAGGATCTTAAAGGCGAACTGGACATCCTTATAGATGCAGGATTTGCCCAAATTGAGTTTGAGGACAGAAGCGATGACCGCGGTCCTACAGCCGTTGGCTTCAAAATCGCCTTAAAACAGTTGAGATCCCTTGATATTTATTTTAGGGAGTTCCTTGAAGCCAACGATATCGGGCTCAGAACGGCGCTCGGTGACATCGATCTGTCATCGTTCTGATTGGAAATACGTCTCCCGGGAAGCTCCAATTTTCTTGGAGAGTGTGCCCGGCCAAGTTCAGCCGGGCACCAGCGTTAACTACACCACACCGTATATTTCAAGCCAGAGGACAGCATGCAGATGACCGCCATTGGGCGTTTCGCTGGAGGCGTCTCCTGTTCGAACACCTTCTGGGGTTTTGGCAGCTTCGATTTGTTTGTTTTACTTTTCATGTTGATTCGTAAGCGTCCAGCCAAGTCACCTTCCGAACTCCAGCATTAAGGGCGATGGTGTCCGCGTATTTTTAAGCGGACGCGATAGCCCTTATCGCCGGGATTCCCATGCGCCAACGAAGCTCTTACCCCAAACCATTCAAGGCCCAGGTTGTTCAGGAGTGCCTGCAACCCGGCGCGACCGTCTCCAGCGTTGCCATCCGCCACGGCATCAACGCCAACGTCATTCGCAAGTGGCTACCGCTTTATCGAGATCAACTGCCAGCTGCGTTGCCGGCATTCGTTCCAGTGAGGGCTGCGCCTAAACGGTCGACTGAAGCATCGGTGATGATCGAGCTACCGCTTGGCGAGCAAGCGATCACCGTCAAATGGCCAGCCTCCGACCCTGAAGGCTGCGCCCGCTTTGTCCGTGGGCTCACCCAGTGATCCGCATCG